>CALVOS010000048.1 GCA_944350325.1 uncultured Bacilli bacterium
TCATGATGGGGTTGAGGGAGGAGAGGGGGTCCTGGAAGACCATCCCGATCTTCGTCCCGCGGATGTTATGGAACTCCTCCTCGCTGATCTTCGTCAGGTCCTCGCCCTCGTAGACGATGGAGCCGGAATCGATGTGCGCGCTCGCGCCGAGGATGCCCATGATGGTCTTGCTCGTGACCGACTTCCCGGAGCCCGACTCCCCGACGATGCAGAGCGTCTCCCCCTGGTAAAGGTCGAAGGAGACGCCCCGGACGGCGCGGACCATGCCCTCGTCCGTCCGGAAGCTCACGGCGAGGTTCCGCACGGAAAGAACCGGGGCGGCCCCCTCGGGGACTTCCCCGACGGTGGACGGGTAGTCGATGGTGCCGAGAGCCTTTCTCTTGTTGTCCATTGCTAGTCCTGCGCTCCTTTCATCGAGGGGTTGAACGCGTCGCGGAGGCCGTTCCCGAACAAATTGAAGCAAATCATGATGACCGCCATCACGATGGAGGCCGAGATGATCATGTACGGGTAGGTCGTGATCGACTGCTGGGCGGTGGAGAGGGTGACGCCGAAGCTCTGGCTCCCCTGGAAGGCGAGGACGCCCGGGAGGAGGTAGCTGATCGTCGCCTCGCTGAAGATGACGGAGGGAATCATCAGCACCCCGGAGGTGATGATGATGCCGATCCCGTTCGGGAGGATGTGGCGGAAGATGAGCCTGGCGTCGCTCGCCCCCAGCGTTCGTGAGGCAAGGACGTACTCGCGGCCCTTAAATCGGTAGAACTGACTTCGCGTCGTCGCTGCCATCCCCATCCATCCGGTAAGGCAGAGGCCCAGGAGGAACGTCCAGAAGTTCGAGCCGAGGAGAAGGACGATCAAGGTCATCATGACGATGAAGGGCACCCCTCCCAGGATCTCGGCGACGCGTTCCATGAGGAGGTCGACCCAGCCGCCGAAGTAGCCGGAGATCGAGCCCCAGACGACGCCAACGGTGATGTTGATGATCGCGCAAAGGAAGCCGAGCTCAAGCGAGGTGAGGAGCCCGGAGAAGACGATCTTGAAGAAGTCCTGGCCCTGGGCGTTCGTCCCGAAGAGGTAATAGATCTGGTCGGTGCACTCGGAGATGTACCCCTGGTAGTACATGTAGCGGTAGCGGCTCCTCGTGCCGGTCAGGCTCCGGGAGCTGACGTCTCCCCAGCTGCTCGTGCTTTCCCTGTCCGCCGTGCGGATCGGACAGTACTTCTCCCCTTCCTCCGTCAGGGAGAAGGAGGAGAGGTCGCCCCAGGTATAGGTCATCCAGCCCCGCTTGACGAAGGTGTCGATCTCCGTGCTCGTGAAGGTGGCGGTGTCCTCCCCGAAGGCGGCCTTGTACTTGTCGTAGCGGAAGCTTCCGAGAAGAACCTTGCTCCGGTAGATGCCGGTCTGGGCGCCCTGGGAGAGAAGCGTCCAGTTCGAAGAGCGTCCCCCGAGAAGGGCGGTCGCGTCCGTGAAGGAGACGGAGTCGTTGGCGACCCCGTTGTTCGAGAGGACCGCGCTCTTGAGGTAAAGGGACGTCCTCTTCCCCTCCTCGCCCGCGACATGGACGCCGAAGCGGAACTCCGTGGCCTCCAGGACAGCATCCCCGAGGACCTCGCCGAGAGCGAAGGAGCAGTCCTCGTAGGACCTCCCCGCCTCCTGGAGCTCATGGCCGATCGCCCACTGGCCGTCCTCGCCCTGGACATAGAGGACGGGGGTCCAAAGAGGGTTCCCTCCGAGAGTCTCCGTCGCCTCCTTGTCGAAGGAGAAGGAGATCACGACCTCGTTGGTGGGAAGGTAGGTGAAGGGGTCGGACATGTAGTCCACGTCGTAGCCTTCCCTCGTGGGGAAGAAGGTGACCGAGCCGCCCTCGCCATACTGGAGGATGTTCTCGGACTTCTGGCTCAAATAGTCCTCCCTGACCTCGATGTCGGAGACAATCGCCTCGTCCCGATAGATCGCCCCATCCGACTGGACGGGACGCATCGTGGCGGGGTCGAGGGTGACGTTGCTCACCCATTCCGTCCCGTCCATCCATCCGGTCCCGGACGGGAACCATTTCGGGGGCAGATAGTGGCTCTCGGTGATGTTGTTCGAGCGCGAGATGTCGTTCCCGTCGGCGATCGGCACGATCACCGCCAGGAGGATGAGGACGCCAAGGATGATGGCGGCGGTGACGCTGCTCTTGCTCTTGCAGAAGCGCCGGAAGGCGTCCTTGAAGAAGGTGGTGGGCTTCGTCTCGAACTTGACGTCGTGGATCGACTTGTCGAGTTGGACGAAGGAAAAGTCCTGCGCTTCGGAGAAGGCAAGCCTTTCCTCCTGGGAGGCCGCCTTCGCTTTCTTTCTCTTGAACCAGTCCATACTCACTTCTTCGCCCCCATGCGGATCCTAGGATCGACGATGCCGTAGCTGAGATCGACGAGGAGCGTCGCTCCAAGCCCGATCAAGGTGTAGATGGCCATGTCCACCATGACCACGGAATAGTCGCTTCCTTCCAAGGCCTTCACGAAGAGGGAGCCGATGCCCGGGATCCCGTATAGCTGCTCGAGGATCATCGATCCGGAAAGGATGGAGATGAACTGCCCGATGATCATCGGGACGATCGGCACCATCGAGTTCCGCATCGCGTGGCGGATGACGGACTGCGTCTTCGTAAGGCCCTTCGTCCTTGCCAAGAGCAGGAACTCGCTCGACATCACCTCGCAGAGCTCCGCCCTCGTGTAGCGGGCGAAGCCGGCGATCGAGCCGAAGGAGAGCGCCCCCACCGGGATGATGTAGGCGAGGGCCGCCATCCCGGGGTCCGCCTGCGCCTGGCTGTTGCTGGGCCAGACGCCCGGAAGCCAGCCGAGGTTATAGGAGAAGATGATGAGGAGGAAGGAGATGACGACGAAGGAGGGGACGGAGATGAAGATCATCACGACCGTCGAGATGATGTCGTCCACCCACGTGTTCTTCTTGAGCGCGGCGAGGATCCCGAGCCCCAGCCCCAAGGGGATCGACACGACGATCGAGATGATGTTCAGCTCGATCGAGACGGGCAGGCGCTGCATGATGATATCGATGGCGCTCCGCCCGACGGAAAGGTTCGTCGAGACGCCCCAGTTCCACTTGGTGAAGATGTTGACGATCCAGGCGATGTAGCGGTCCCAGACAGGACGCGCCGCGTAGAAGTACCAGTTCGTCCCGTCGTTGAAGGAGATGTCGTAGTGCTCCAGCCCCGCCTGGGCGCGGATCGGGTCGACGACCGTGTAGTAGCCGAGGCTAACCTGGTCGTTCCAGAAGGCGATGCGGTCCGTCGCGCTCCCCATCGGCTCGACCAGGGGAAGGTACTGGATGAGGATGTAGGTGAGCGAAAGGACGATGAATGCCGTGAGGCATATGAGCAATATGCGTTTCGCAACGTACTTGGCCATCTTCGGTTCTCTATCCTCCCGCAAGGTTTCCGCCGGGATTTTACCCGGGATAAGTTTGAAAGGGCAGGGAAGCCATGCGCTGGCTCCCCCGCCCGATGGGACGCTGAGGGGCTAATTGCCCCCGGAGACGAGGCCGATATTCTCGTAAGGGATGGTCTTGAGGATGCTCTGGCCCTTGTTGATCCCGGAGTAACTCGCCTCGATGTAGATCATGATCTGGATGCCGTCGAACACCTCGCCGGGCTGCTGGAGCCCATTCATCTGGGTCTGGAGCCAGGCGGTCTCGCAGGTGATGGTCAGCCAGCGGTCGCTGAGGGTGGCGACGAAGGTGGCGTCGCCTTCCGTCTGGGCAAGATCGGGGTTCGAGGACCCCTCGAGGTAGAGGAGCGAGGTCGCGTCGGCGTAGTACTGGCTCATGCCCCCGCCGATGCTCCCGAGGAGCCAGAAGTAGTTGATGTCGTAGTGGATGAGCGGCGCGCCCTCATCGTCGACGAGGCCCGGGAGGCTGAAGCGGAACCGGGTGTTCTCGTCCCTGGTCTCGCCGTAGCTCTCCTCGACGTTGACCGGGTCAATGTTGACGCCCCTCCGGACGATCGCGGCGCCGTTGGCGGCGACGTAGAGGGCGTCGAAGGACCAGACCTTCTCGTCGAAGATGATCGGGTTCTCCTGGCTCACGACGTCGGTCCTCTCGCCCCAGTTGGTGTTGAAGCCCTGGGCGCGGCTGTTGGTGCAGACGACGCTCATGAACTCGATCGGGTTGAGGACGTTGCCGGTGATGGCGCCTTCGGCGAAGTCGTACTCGCCGTTGTTCATCGCCGTGTAGCAGTCGTTGTAGGAGGAGCCGGCGACGACGTTATCGATGATGAGGTCGATGTCGTAGCCGCTCAGCGTGCATGCCTCGTCCCATGCGCTCTCGATGTAGTTCTTGAGGTAGGAGCCGATATCGTCGATCGTCCGCTGGTAGCGCCACTTGGCGGTCAGGCGGATGACGTCGCCGTTCTCGTAGTTCCCGGCCGCGACCTCCTCCTGGATGGCGAGGGCGAAGAGCTGGGCAGCAAGGCCCTGGTCGTAGGCGTAGTCATTATCAGGAGTCGCGTTGACGTAGGGCTCGAGGACGGCCATGGCCTGCGGGGTGTCGCGGTAGGAGCGGTCGTTCTCCGGGTCGATCTTGTAGGCGTCGGAGAGGTAGCCGAGGGCCGGGTTGCGCCCGAGCTCGTCGGCCATCGTCTTCCTGTCGATCGCGAAGTAGACGCCGTCGAGGAAGTTGTCGTTGCTCATGATCGGCTTGACCTGCCAGTTCCTGCCGGCGGACATCGTGCCGTTCGGGCCGAAGTAGTAGTCCCACTCCTCCTGCGTGCAGGAGTTGACGTTCAGCTTGATGGTGGTCGTCCCCTCGGTCGGGTAGGCCATGCTGCTGTAGGTGCCGCCCGGCTTCGCCTCCGTGATGTGGCTGCTCGGGACGGTCATGTCGTCGAGCTTGCCGGCGACCCAGGCCTGCCAGGCGCCCTCCTCGTTGTCCTGGAAGACGGTCTCGACGTAGCCCTCGTAGTGGTAGTCGCTCGCGCGGAAGTACGTGTCGTTCTTGGAGTAGACGCACTCCTTGTTCTGCTCCCAGCTATCCACGACGTAGGGGCCGGTGGAGATGATGTTGGCGACCGCCTGTTCCGGGGTGCCGCTCTGGATGCGGCCGAAGTTGCTGCCGCCCGAGGAGATGATCGAGTCCCACCTCGGGTCGAGGGCGGCGGCCTCCTCCTGGGTCACGTCGAGCGAGGTGTCGTCGGGAAGGTCAGCCTGCCCGCCTCCGACGCGGTAGATGAACTCCGCGGGCACGGGGGCGTAGAGGGAGCTCGAGAGGTTGTACATCGCGTAGAACTGGGTCTGCGGGGTGACGAACTCAAAGTCGAGCGAGCCCTCCGCCTCGTTCACCTGAATGCCGACCTGGGACCAGTCGCGCTTGTCGGCGGTCGAGTAGAAGTAGTCGTAGGCGCCGGCGAAGCCCGAGCTGTCCTGGACGAGGTTGGCCGCGCGGGTGAGCCCGGCGTCCAGCATGACCTTGAAGGGGGTCAGGTAGTCCTCGAGGCGGATCGGCCTGCCGTTGAACTCGGAGTAGTAGGGGCTGTTCTCGCTGAGGGCGTAGCAGTAGGAGACGCCGTCCGCGTCGTCCTCGCCCGTGGAAAGGTGCACCCTCCAGAAGCGGCTCGTGGCACCCTCGGCGTAGGGGACCTCGTTCCCGTCCTCGTCGAGCATGACCGGGCGCTCGTCCTTGGAGAGGTCGTTCCTCCAGTAGAAGTTGTCCTTCGTCTCGTTCATGGTGACGCCGAAGTAGGAGGCGCTCACCATGCCACTCTTCCCGGTCACGTCCTGCCCCTGGGAGTCCCAGGCGTTGAAGGTGCCGGAGTCGTCGAGCGCGTACCCCTGGTAGTAGCTCGGGTAGGTGACCCCGTTCTCGGAGGCGGTCCTCCCGTTGGCCATGGCCCTGTCCACGTGGAGGAGGCCCTCCCCCGAGCCGTAGCCGTAGTTCGGGATGTACTCGTCCGTGGGGAGCTCGATGCGGGGGCTATAGAGCGTATAGCCCGCGTCGTCATAGATGGGGATGCCGGCCAGGTGGCTGTCCATGGCGTACTTCTCCATCGCGGCGAGGATGTCCGACTTCGTCTCGATGTCGGCGCCCTGGTAGTCGAGGATGCCGTCGGCGTACTCGTAGTCGCCGATGTCGATGGAGGCGCTTCCGTTCCCGGAAGTCCCGCCAGAAGTGCTGTCCCCAGGACCGCCGCAGCCTGCCAGAAGCATGGCCGTGCCGGCAAGGAGCACCAGTCCAATCGTCTTTTTCATGGCGATTTCTCCTTTCTTTCAAAATGGGCGCGGAAAAATCCGCACGGCTAATATCCGGAGTAAATCGCGCATGTCAACGATAATTTTCCTTTCGCCCCGGGAAGCCTAGGGAATGTTATGAAAGAGGTAACGCGCCTACGCGAGGAGGGAAAAGACGATCGCGAGGGCCAGGGCGAGGAGGCCGAGGGCGAAATAGGGCCAGAGGACGGGCTTGTTCCGCGCGCGCCTCTCCATCTTCTCGAAGTGGTAGTCCGCGGCGGTGTCGTAGCGCTTCTCCCCGCTCTTGCGGAAGCTTTCGGCAAGGCGGTAGAAGCTGTAGGAGAAGACGTCGAACGTCCCCATCCGCGCCACCCATAGGAGCGCCGGGAAGCCAAGGAGCGCCGCGCCCCCGGCGAAGCAGGCGTCCGAAAGGATGTCATAGGCGTGCCACCAGCCCTCGTAGGCCGGCCCTTCCCCTTGCCCGGCCCGCGTGAGCCCCTGCCCGAGGTAGACGGCCAGGAAGAGGGCGAGGAAGAGGGCGAGGGCGATCCCCCCGCTCACGAGCGCCTTCCGCCAATCGAACCGCATGGGGGGATGATACCCTCCTCCCCGGGCGCGGGAAATAAGCCTTGAAAGGGAATGCCTTTCGGGTATATTGCCGGCGCGAAAGGAGATTTTTCTTTCTTGTATGAAAAAACCTGCCCTGATCATGGCCTCGGCCCTCGCCGTGCTGGCCCTGGCATCCTGCGTCACCGACCCCGCCTCGAGCTCATCCATAAGCGAGGGCTCTTCTTCTTCCTCCGCCACGACCCCGACCCGCTACGTCACCTTCACCCTCGAGAGGGACTCCATCCCCGAGGGGGCGACCTTCTTCGACGGCTGCCGCCCGACCGTCAAGTACACCGACAGGGGCACCACGACCGACTACACCTATGTCCCGAACTACGTGACCTGGACGATCACCGACCAGGACGGGAACACCTACGGGGCGGGCGACGCCCTTCCCGCGGGCACCTACAACTGCAACGCCTTCGTCATCCAGCGCGACGCCGACGTCACCTTCACCGTCTATGAGACGACCCCGGAGACGGCGAGCGAGGGGAATGGCTACAAGTCCTACTGGCACGAGGACCTTGCCGGGACCGAGGTGAGCAAGCACGCGGCGATCGGCTCCCTGGGCGTCGGGAAGTTCCCCGCCTACGGCACCCCGAAGATGCTCGTCATCCCCGTCATCTTCAAGGACATGGAGCAGGGCAACAACTACACCGAGGAGGAGCTCGCGGACATCGAGGCGGCCTTCTTCGGCGAAAGCGAGGAGACCGGCTGGGAGTCCCTCAAGAGCTACTACTACAAGAGCTCCTACGGCCTTCTCGACATCCAGGGCCACGTCGCCGACACCTACGTCTCGACCTACACGGTCGACGAGGCCGACAAGATCGGCACCCGCGCCTCCGCGGAGATCTGCTACCAGGCAGCCCAGGACTACTTCCAGAGGACCGGCGAGAGCCCGACCGACTACGACTACGACAAGGACGGCTGGATCGACGGGGTGAACCTCATCTACAAGACCACCAAGGCCAACACCAGCGAGAACCCCAACGCCTCCGACATCTGGTGGAACTACACGACCACCATCGACCAGCACCGGAACGTGTCCGCCGACGTCAACGACCCTGATCCGAACCGCTTCTTCTGGAGCGAGTACGACATGATGAAGAAGAGCTACTACTCTCCTGCCATCGACGCGCACACGATCATCCACGAGAACGGCCACCAGATGGGCCTCAACGACTACTACTCCTACGACGAGTCCTCCACGGGCGGGAACTCCGAGGGCGTAGCCGGCTGCGTCGACATGATGGACATGAACGTGGGCGACCATAACGGCTACTCCAAGATGCTCTTCAACTGGCTCGCCGAGGACGAGGAGTCGAACGGCGTCCATCTGAAGGTCGTCGACGGCTCGAGCGACGACTTCACCATCACCCTCGACTCCTTCACCGACACCGGCGACCTCCTCCTCGTCCGCAACACGACCGAGGATCCCTGGAACGAGACCCCCTACGACGAGTACCTCATCCTCCAGTACTACACCCCGACCGGCGTGAACGAGCAGGACAGCACCGGCTACCCGGAGTGGAGCCAGCAGGAGAACTTCAACGCCCACGGCGGGACCTACAAGTACCCCGGCCTCCAGGTGTTCCACGTCGACGCTAGGCTCGGGACCCAGGACACCGAGAACGGCGTCTCCCGCTGGGCGTACACGGACGAGATCCGCGACCAGGCCGAGACCATCGAGGGCGTCACCTATAGCGCCAGCGAGTTCCTGACCGACAACACCGGGAGCCGGAGCGAGCGCATCACCAAGGACGGCAAGAAGGTGGCCAGCGCCCCCTACCGCGAGATCTCCGCGATCCTCGCCGGCGGCACCGACAGCCTCTACGGGAACGCCCAGTACTACAACCTCTTCGGCGAGATGACCAACCTCTTCGGCAGCGAGGAGTTCGCCGACGAGATGAGCATGCCAGAGAGGGAGCGCTACGGCGGCAGCACCTACTCCACCTACAAGATGAGGGACTTCTACAAGAACCCGGACACCATCGACCCCGAGACCGGGCTCGAGAGGAAGGGCATGTTCTTCAACGACGGGACGAGCCTCAACTGGACCTTCTCCGTCGTCGACCAGACCGAGAGCAGCATCACCCTCCACTTCGTGAACAACGAGGCCTACGGAGCCTAAGATGAAGAAAGGCTCGATTCTTCCCGTCCTTCTTTCGCTCGTCCTTCTCGCCTCCTGCGGGGAGAAGGGCGCCTCCTCCAGCGTCCCCGACTCCGGAAGCGAGAGCGAGAGCGTCTCCTCCATCCTCGTCGCGGATGAAATCTGGCGCGTGGACGACTGCCCGACGGAGTTCGCGATCGGCATCCCCTTCCATATCGCCGACTACCTGGAGACCGATCCCCCGGGCGCCCACCTTTCCTTCCAGCCCCTGACCCCGAACGTCACGATCGACGGGGAGGGGAACTGCACCCTCATCTCCGCCGGGGACTTCGCCATCCGCGTCAGCTCCGGCTCCGCCGTCCGTCGCTTCGAGGGCAAGGCGGTCTCCTCCGAGCTGCTCGAGGCCAAGGCCATCCTCTCCTCCATCAAGAACCAGTACCAGTGCGCCGGGATGATGGTCGACATGACCAGCGGCCAGTACGGCTATCTCGACATCGCCGTCCACGACAAGGACTACTACTGGTCGCTCGCGATCGAAGGAGGGCTCCTCCGCTCCGGAGAGGGCCACACCTACCAGTACCGCCTCGAGGCGGTGCAGAACGAAGGCACCGGCGAGATCGGCTTCCAGAACCTGGAGGTCCTCCCGGGACGCTACAGCGATTTCTCGCTCCTCACCTACGGAAGCGCGCTCCCCGACTGGAGCAGCGCGCTCAGCGATGTCGTCGACGAGCACGGGAACCCGACGAGGGTCGCCATCTCTTCCCTCGCCGTGGACGAGTACCTCTACTACGGCCTCAGCGGCTATAGCCTCGCCTCGGTGGAGAGCTACTTCGGCATCTCCGACGCGAGCTACTACTGCGAGGTGATCAAGGACGAGGAAGGGAACGTCTACGGCATCGACGTCATCGGCTCCTCCAAGCGCCTCCAGGGAGACTTCCTCTACCTCGAGTTCACCGCGATCGGCGAGGAGGGGCTCGTCGAGCCCGTCGTGAACTACATCGAGAGCGGTTCGGAGCCCGCGCGGCTCGAAAATCCGACGATCGAGAAGGCTCTTGCGGATATCTCCTCCGGAAAGACCCCCTACACGATGGATAGCGAGGTGAGCGTCGGCACCTGGGCGGCGGAGGACAAGGACTACTCCCTCTGGGAGAAGACCGAGGATCCCTACGTCATCGGCCAGGTCCAGGACCTCCTCCCCGGGGAGCCGGGAAGCTACCGAACCTACGTGAACGGGACCACCCATCTCTCGAAGAACCTCCAGACCGGAGAGGAGGTGCTCTACCTCCCCTACGGCGGGAAGCTCTCCGGGACGAGCCGCGAAAGCGCGGAAGATAAGTGGTCCGCCCCCGCGGAGATCGGGCTCGAGAGCATCTGGGAGGACGGGATCGGCACCGAGGTCGGGCCGATCGAGCCCGTCACCCCCTCGCCCCTGACCCTCGCCGACTGGACGGAGGAAAGGCTCTCAATGAGCGACCCCCTCC
>CALVOS010000049.1 GCA_944350325.1 uncultured Bacilli bacterium
TCGAAGAGAGCGTCCTCCCGCCTGAGGCGGTTTCGCTCGAGGATGTCCCTGGCGTATGTCGTCTTGAGAAGCTGGGACAGATACTCTTTCTTCTCTTCCTCGCTTCCGTCGGCAAACCTAGGCATCCCCCCAAAGCGCATGTACTCGTACAAGGCCTCGTAGGGAGGGAGGGGGGAATGCGCGCAGTACTCCTCGAAAGAAAGCGGGCAGACCCTGATCTGGGTGGATTTGTCGCGGAACTCCGTGACAATGTCGGAGGAGAGGAGCTTCGAGTTGCTCCCGGTCACATATAGGTCGATGTTTTCTTCGCGCGAAAGCCCAAGCACGACATCGACGAACCCGATCGTTGCTCCTTTGGCCCCGGGGCTCTCTATGCCGGAGAAGCCGGGATTGGGCACAGGAATGACCTCCTGGATTTCGTCCAGGAACACGTAGAGGCACTTCTTCCCGGCGGCCTTCTCCCGCACATAGGACCCTAGGAGAAGAGGATTCCGAAGGGACGCGTTCCGATCGTCGTCCAGTCTGATGGAAAGGATCTCGTCCTCAGGCACACCGGATTGAAGTAGCTTTTCACGGAAAATCACCTCTAGAAGGTAGGATTTCCCGCATCGTCTTATGCCAGTGATAACCTTGGGAAAGCCATTCCCACGAGCCCGCCAGAGGCGTTCCAGATACCGATTCCTACGTATCATGGCCATACAATACCATGAGCAAAACTCTATATATAGAAAACATGTAGAAATCTACAACTTTTCATGATAGAGCCAGCATAGAAGAAACAAAGCCTTCAAGCCTTCCTGGAAAAAGCAAGGATCTCTTTCGCCTCTTCCTCGGGAGAGGACTCCTCCACGATGAGCCTCCCTTCCCCGAGGCTCTTCCTCATGCGCTCGGCCTTCCGGTCGAGCGAGGTGAATACGGCTTCGTCAAGCGTCGGGAAGCGGGAGTCCCGGCTTTCCCCGACCGCGAAGAAGTAGCGGGTCCTCGTTCCCTCAGCAAGGCCGACCCTGTGGATCCTGTCCTTGCTCTGGAGGAGATGGGCGAGGTTATAGCCGTACTCAAGGTATATGGCCTCATGGGCGGCCTTATGGAGGGAGACGGACTCCCCCAGGGTCTGGGCGTTCGTCAGAAGCACCGCGGGTCCTCCCTCACGGAAGAAGGCCACCCTTCTTTCCCGTTCCTCGACCTCTACCCTGCCGTCCACGACGAAGACAGGGACTCCTCTCCTCCTGAGTTCCTCCTGGACGAGGTCGATCGTCCCGCGGAACATGCACCAGAAAAGTAGTTTCTCACCTGAGCGGACCTCCTGCTCAGCAAGGTCGAGGGCCGCCTTTGTCTTGGAGGAAATCCCAATCGACCGGACGATGTCCAGGGCCCTTTCCCCCATGGATTCGAAGGGAGTAGAAGGGTTTTCCTCCCCGTCCTCCCCAAGCTCCTCCCAGTCGATCCTTTCCTTGAGGAGGCTCGGGTTCGTCGTCGCCTGTAGAAGACGGATGAAGCGCAGGAGGAAGCTCGAGGACGTGGAAAGGTACACCTCCTTGAGGAGAGCCGTCTCCTGCTCGTTCAAGAGCGCATGAAGCGTAGTCCGGTCGTCAGGGTCCGCGGGAGGGACCCCCATCTCTTCCTTTCCCGTCCGGACGAAGAGGGAGGAAAGCTCCTCGTTGATCCGTTCGGCGAGTACCACATCCTTGTCCGCCTCGCCCAGGCGATCGAGAGAGAAGTCCTTCAGCCCTCCTTCCATCTCGTCGGGATAAAGGAGCGAGAGCTGGGTATGGAGGTCGCGGAAACTGTTGGGAAGAGGAGTGCCGGAAAGAAGGAGGCGGAACCGCGGAGGGAAGTCGGACTCCTCCACCATCCGGAGGAAGGACATCGCCCTCTGCCCGCTGGGATTCTTAACCCGGTGGGACTCGTCGATGACCAGAAACGTCTTCCTCCCCATCAGGGCATCCTTGAGAAGGAGGGCGTTCCTCTCGGTCAGCTTCTCGTAGTTCAGGAGCCACCCTTCGCTTTCCTCAATCTTTTGAGGATTGCCGATTCTTAGAAAAGAGATTGGGTTCTGCGGGAATATGGTTCTGTTCTCCCTTTCCCAGGAGTCATATGCGCTGTAGGGGCAGACCACGGCGATATGGTTCGCGAGCCCGTAGTGGCGGAGATAGGCGTATAAGGCCAGGGCGATCCACGTCTTCCCCGTCCCCGGGACGGAGAAATCGAAGGAACGCTCGAGAAGATAGTGGAAGAAGGCGTTGCGGAGCTGTCGTTCCCGGAAGGGCGCGTCGCTTTCCTGGCGGACGATCCTCTTGAAGGACTCGTACTCCCCTCCCAGCTCCGGGCTTTCCCTTCCTTCCTTGAAGGTCAGGGCGAGCTCCCTTTTCTTCTCGAAATCGTACTCCCCTCCCGAAAGATAGAGCGCGGCTCCTTCCCCGAGAAGGAAGGGGACGCCGGAGATTCTTGAGTAATGCTCCGAGAGCATGCGGATCGCCTTCCTGCGGGAGGAATAGCGAAACCTCCACCTCTCCCCTTCTTTCTCCCAGTAGCGCGGCATGAAGCGATTCCGGTACTGCTCGAGGATCCGCGACCTCGTGTAGTCCTCAAGAAAGACCCCGTCCTTGTCCGCGTCGAGAAGGATTCCTTCGAGAAGGGATGCGGTGTCCTCTTCCGTCTCCATGAGGGCCCCTCTTGAGCCGGACTTCAGCCTTTCGAGGATCCTGTCGGCGGGAGGGACGGAGACGAGGCGGTCGCTATAGCGGTTCTCCCACATGGAGTCAAAGCGATCCTTCGGATCCCTCGCAAGATCCGGATGAAGCCAGGAACGGAAGATCGTCACGAGCTCCCCGTTCATCAATAGGCCTGCCTCGGTGTCGTTCTCGGAGCCATTGAAGGAGACATAGTCCCCCGTTTCGTCATAGAAGACTCCTATCTTGTAGTGGGCAAGCCCTGTCCCGATAGGGAGGAAGAGGAGGCGGACCTCGCACCGCCCGCTGGCGATCAGGTAGGAAAGGTTCGAGAAATCCGGAGAGATCTCCCCTTCCAAGGATTCCAGGATCCCGTCCTCAAGATCCTTCCTCAACCTCTCTCCCCTCCGGATGGCGGCGATCTCCTCCTTCCCGATCTCGCGGGTGAGAAGGAGGCGCATCTTCCCTCCATGGAGAAAGAAAGGGATAAGCCCTCTTCCCAGAAGGGCAAGGGAGCCCAAGGTGAAATAGCAGCTGAGCCGATCGAAGCGGACGGATTCCTTGAGGGCAGGGATATAGAAGCCCTCAAGGGGCTCCTCCCCTCGTTTCAGGGGGTCGTATCCGATCCCGTAGGGAATGTCCCGGAGTCCCACTAGTCCTACTTATCCTCCCCAAAGGCCCATCGCGCCAAGGCGCGATCCTCGAGACAAAGCGCCCGGATCGCCTTAAGGCGGTTCTTCAACTCCTCCTGCTCCCCATTGCTCAAGGAGCCAAGCGCGCGGATGTTCTCGAAGGCAAGAAACTCGTTGAGTGCCTTATAGGCCTTCGCCGACTTATCGAGGACTCCCTGCGCGGCAATATAGTCGAGATCGACGAAGGCGGATTCCTCGGCATCGCGGAGAAGCTTGGCGGCGACGTCCTCGCCTTCCACAATCCCCGCTTTCTCCTCAGTAAGCATGGATAGGGAGAAGGACCTGGCTTTTTCCCTCGCGGTCGGGGAATCCCAGAGATACTTGAGGTACTCGCGGATCTTCCGCGTCATGTCCCCGTCCCCTTCGTCAAGGAAGGTGTAGATAGAGGACTTCATCGCCTCGTACTCGGACTCCGACCACTTATTTCGGTACTTGATGATCTCGCGGAGAGGACCGTCCATTGATTTACTCTCAAGATAGTCGAACGCAAGGGGCTTCCCTTTCCATTCCAGGAAGTCCAAGGCGATGTCGAGTTCTTCGGAAAGCTTCTTCAGCTCGCCCTGGCTCATCCCGGCGTTCCTTTGGTATTCCTTGGAGGAGAGGAGGCCTATGGTATTCGGATCCCTGGTCGCCCGGTAGAAATCGGCCAGGCGAGCGATCGGGGTGTACTCGAGGGGCTGCATCTTCGCCAGGGAGATCTGGAGCTCGAGCATCTTGATGTAGCGCCACCCCTCCTTGTCCCCGGTCTCAGGCGCGGGCAGTACGGCAGCGTGGAAGAAAACGGTCTCCCCGGTATCCCGGGCGTTCTTGAGGAGCGCCGTATAGCGGCGGTTCCCGTCGATGATGCGCCCGTCGGTGAGCACAATCCCCGGCTCCAGCTGGCCGAACTGAGAGATGTTCTTCCTGAGTTCCTGGAGCTTGCCGGGATTCTGCTTCTCGATGAAGTCCTCGAAACGTCCCTGGTAATCCGCGGGGTTCTCCCTGCGAAGGGCGCTATAGTCGACGCTCTTCCCTCTCCTTGCCTCGTCCGCCTGGATGATGGTGACGATCCTGCCGTTCAGGTCGTTATAGAACACCGCGTCTAGAGGGACTTCGTAAACCTGGTAGCTGTCCGACTTCCCGCGGAACGGGAATCTCTTGAACTCGTTCTCGATAGGACGGAGGCGGTACATCCCCCGAATGATCAAATCCTCAGCCATTCCCATCTCCTTTCAGCAAAGAATCCATATACCAGCGGCTGATCCAGAAGGCCTGCCGCGGATAATCCTTTAGTCCGGTGAGGCGGTCGGGGACGGGGAGGACGTCCCTGTCGGAGGAGTTCCTTCCATGGGGCCTCACGTGGACCGGGTTCCCCTCCCTTTCCCCTTCGCCAGGGAAATTGGATAGGTAGCGGGCTCCCCTCGCCTCCCTAACGATGTCCCCCGATAGGAGGACCGCCTGGGTATGGAGATAGGCTTCCTTAACCTTTCCTTCAAGAGTGGCCTCGTCCATCTTCAGGGGAAGGACGGAGCCGATGCACTTGTCCACGGGGTCAAGGAGAACGAGGATGAAGTTGGTTCCCGCAAGGGTCCTTCTCAGGTCCGAGTCCTCCCAGGGGGTGAGGGCGATCTCTTTGAAGGAAAAGGCGGGGAAAGGAAGGTTCTCCTTGAAGAAAAGCCCGTCTGGACGGCACTTCCCGGTGAGTACCCGCATTTCCGCGGAAGCCTTCTTGAGGAGGGCGCCGAACTGCTTCCCTCCCAAGGAAAGCTCGATGCTTCGACGAGCAGCGCCC
>CALVOS010000050.1 GCA_944350325.1 uncultured Bacilli bacterium
CTCGGGCCCGATCTCTCCGTGCGCCATCAGAAAAGCCTCCGATCACAGTAGGGTAACCGGAGGCAGAAACCTTTGGGGGCTTTTTGTTTCGGACTCCGAATTACGGGGTCCAGATTATTGGTCCCGGCCTTTTCCTTGTCCTTCCTACTTCCTCGAGGCCTCGTATGCGTTGAGCGCCCGGGTGACCTTGGTCTTGTTTCCGGGCGTGTAGTTCACACCGGTGGTCTCCAGAAGCTCGTGAAGGAGGCGCTCCGCATCCTTCTCGTTGGAATACTCCAGTTCGATCTCGTAGTCGACGATCCCCGAGTAGTGGTTCTCGTCGATGGAGAGCTTTCCTCCTTGGTAGGGGATGTCCACGCGCGTCGTCATGAGGGAGGTGCGGATTTTCAGGGCCTCGACCGGGATGTCGCACATGGTCAGGAAGCGCTTGATGTCGCCCTCGGGGAAGGCGCCCCCTTCCTCGAAATCATGGAACATCGTCGCGTCCCACGTGCAGTTCTTCTCAAGGAACCCCTGGGAGAGAGGGGCCTTGAGGGTCATCTCGTATCTTCCGCCCTTCTCGCGGATGCGGAGGCCGAATCCCTCCTTGCGGAGGAGCCCGTCCTCCGTGTCGATGTAATAGTTCGTCTGGCAGTAGCTGGGATAGAGCTGGTAGATCCTCCTCAGCTTCTTGTAGCCCTCCTGGTCAAGAAGCGCCTTGGCCTCGATTTCGATCGCGTTGGACATGGGAATCCTCCTATCCGGCTGTTTGCTATTATAGACGCATGCCAGCGATGAATGATTTCCTCATCACGAACCTTTGGTGGATCGTCCTCCTCTCGCTCCTTGCCCTTGCAGGGATCCTTTGCTTCTCCTATCTCCTCGTTCGCTTGAGGAAGGGGAAGGGCCTTGCCCCGAAAGAGGCTTCCGAGGCCTTGGTCGGCGCGATCGGAGGGATGGAGAACGTTCTTGACCACTCCCTTGCGGGCAGCAGGATCACCCTGAGGCTGAAGGACGACTCGAAGGTGGCGGAGGAAACGCTCAGGCAGGCCGGGGTCACTGGCTTCATCCGCATGAGCGACCGCCTCGTGCTTGTATTGCCGGAGAAGGCTTCGGAGGTCTACCGCGAACTTTTCGGGGAGTAGGGCTCGATCCTCCTGCCGAAGACATGGAGGGCGATGTCCTCCACGGGAAGGCCCATCACGTTAGCGAAGCTTCCCTGCACCCTTTCGACGGGCGAGCCTTCGTCTTGGATCCCATAGGAGCCTGCCTTATCAAGCGGATTAGCGAAATCGACGTAGTTCTCTATTTCTTTGTCGGATAAATTCCGGAAATAAACCTCGGAGGACACCGTCCTTGAGATCTCTTTCGCGGGAGAGAGATAGGTATACCCGGTGAGGACGACATGCCGTCTTCTGCTTAGGGAGCGGAGCATCCGGCAGGCATCCGCCTTGTCCTTGGGCTTCCCAAGGGCCTTTCCCTCGTGGATGACGAGGGTGTCCGCCGCGAGGACCTCGTCCCGCGGGTAGAGGGAGAAGACGCGATAGGCCTTGACGCGGCTTTCCTCCTGGGGAAGCGTCGCGATCGGGCGCGGGCCCACGTAGAGCCGTTCCTCGTCCATCGGGACGACGATCGCGAAATCCTCCCGGAGGAGCGAGAGGAGCTCCTTCCTCCTGGGGGATCCGCTGGCAAGGATGAGCATCTAGCGCCCCTCGTTCATGAGGAGAGGGACGATCATGGGGGTGCGGGCGGTCTTGCGGTAGATGTAGCGTTCCACTTCTTGGCGCAGGGCGGTCTTGATTTCCTCGTTCGTAGGACGCTTCTTGGCGATGCGGTCGAGCGCCTCCCTCGCATGGATCTGCGCGTGCCGCACCACGTGGCTGTCCTGGCCGAGAGCGAACCCGCGCGCGTAGACGAGGGGCGGGACCATGATGGAACGGTCCTTCCCAAGCCCCACGATGATCGCGACGAGACCGTCGTTCTTCAGTTCGCCCCGCTCTCTCATCACCGCCCCGGAGAGGCCCTCGAGGTCGTTCCCGTCGATATAGACGTCCTCCTCGGGGATATGCCCGCCTCGAGTGACGTGGTGGTCCTTGAGGGTGAGGATGTCCCCGTTCTCGCAGAGGAACACCTTCTCTCGGGGAACCCCGCACTGCTCGGCGATCTCTCCATGGAGGCGGAGCATCCGGTACTCGCCGTGGACCGGCATGAAGTAGCGGGGATTGGCCAACCTCTGGAGGAGGCGGAGCTCCTGCTTGCTGGGGTGGCCGCTCGAATGGAGCGAGAAGGCGAGGCCGTTCTGGCGGACGTCCGCGCCCTGCTTCACGATGGAGTTCACGAGGCGGTCGACGAGCGCGCCGTTCCCCGGGATCGGGTTGGAGGAGAAGACCACCGTATCCATCGGCTGTATATGGACGTGCTTGTGCTCGCCCCGCGCGATGCGGGAAAGGGCTGCCATCTCCTCGCCCTGGCTCCCGGTGCAGAGGATGCACACCTCGTTCCCGCGGTAGTTCCTTAGCTCCTTGTCCTCAATGATGGAGTCGTCGGGGATCTTGATGATGCCGTATTCGCGGGCGATGCCGACGACGTTCTCCATCGAGCGGCCGAGGATACAGATTTTCCTTCCGTGATCGACCGCCTCCTGCACCACCTGCTGGATGCGGTTGATGTTGCTTGAGAAGGTGCTGACGATGATGCGTCCCGGGGCTTTCTCGAATACCTCGCGGAGTCCGGAGCGCACGGCGGTCTCCGAGGGGGTGTAGCCCTCGATCTCGGCGTTCGTGGAGTCCGCCATGAGGAGGTCGACGCCTTCCGTCCCGAAGCGCGAGAGCGCAGCGATGTTGAAGTTCGGCCCGACCGGCGTCAGGTCGATCTTGAAGTCGCCTGTCTCGATGATCCTTCCCTCGGAGGTGTCGATGCAGAGGCCGAAGGAGTCGGGAATCGAGTGGGTTACCTGGAAGTAGGTGACCTTGAAGTCGCCGCCGACGTCGATGGTGTCCCCGTCCTTCACCTCGCGAATCGCGATCGTGTCCTTGATGCGGTGCTCCTCGAGCTTATGCCTTATGAGGGCGGCGGCAAGGCGCGGGGCATAGATGACGGGGATGTGGATGGTGCGGGCCAGGAAGGGGATCCCACCGATGTGGTCCTCGTGGCCATGCGTGATGAAAAGGGCCTTGAACTTGCCCCTGTTGTTCCGGAGGAAGCTGTAGTCAGGAATGACGTAGTCCACGCCCGGGAGGTTCGCCTCCGGGAAGCGGACTCCCGCGTCCACGAGAATGATGGAACGGGAGGATTCGAAGCAGTAGGTGTTCTTGCCTACCTCACCCAGCCCTCCTAAGGCGAATATATTGATGGAATTATCGGTCGCGGCCATGCCTAAGCCTCCCTTCTCGGCTTGATGACATCCTTCTCGGACTTGTTGATTGGATTATCGCAAAGCAGAAAAGGGCAAGCAAGGAAGGGGGACGGGTAAGCGGTTACCTACTCTTTCTGCGTTTCCTCCCCATCCTTGGACGGCGTGCGCCAGTTCCGGACGAGGATGAAGGCGAGCGCGAGCACGGGGAAGAGGGAGAGGACGACGGGGGCGACGTTCAAAGAGCCCTCGAAGTCGATCGGGAAGTACGGCTTTCCTGCCATGACGTAGAGGTTCGGCTCGAGAAGGTTCGTCGTGATGAGAAGGACGAGCCCGACCCCGACCAGGATTCCGGGCACGATTTTGATCGCCAGGGAACCCTTCCTTGTTGGACGCCCCCCAAGCACCTCGTCGCGGTAGATGATGGGGACGAGGAGGAGGGTGGCCAGGAGCATCATGAAGTAGCTGGGGAACATGAGGAGGAAGGCTTCGGAGAACCAGTTCGCGAAGTCCACGCCCGAGAAAAGGGCGCCGAGTAGATAGAGGGCGATGAGGGAGTAGAAGATCCCGCCAGCGAGGAGAGGCCAGAAGCCCCTTCCCCTCTGTTTCCTTTTCCATGAGGAGAGGTCGCTTCCCGGAAGGAGGGGCTGGGCGAGGAGAAAGCCCCCCAGGAGCATGGCGAGCGCGCCGTAGACGATCAAATCGATCGGGAAGATGTCGTTCACCGTCCCCATCACCGGGGACCAGTAGAAGCCGGAGAGGATGTAGGAGGAGACGAGGACGATCAGGAAGGCGCCGAGTCCGGCAAGAACGGCTCCGTGGATGAGGTGGAGATTCCTCAGGTTCGTCCTTTCTCCCGGGAATGCCAGGAGGTAGAGGACGACGAGGAGATAGATGGGCAGCACGACGTAGCCGATATAAGGAGGCAGAAGGAAGCCGAAGTGCGAGAAGTCGAGGAGGTCGCCGATGAAGTGGTAGGAGCCGAGGAACACCAAGGGCGAGACGAGGACGTAGAGGATCCAGAGGGCGTGGCGGAGCGCCCACTGCCCGTTGTTGTTCCAGAATGTGCTCATCGCGCGACCTCCACGGTGACCTCGTTTGTGAACTCCAAGGTAGTGTTATCCAGATACATATGTGTGATTTGCAGGGATTCGTCGATTCCTAGCGTATATAGCGCGGCGCCGGTCAGGTCGTATCCTTCCTCGCTCACGCCGTAATAGAGCTCCCGCCCGCACTTTACCCCGTAGCCGAGCGCGACTCCCTCGTACATCCCGACCCAGTCGTTGCTATGGTCGTGGCCGCCGAAGATGCCCCGCATCCCCGCCTCCCTCGCCGCATCGAAGAAGGAGCTATGGACGCTCGAAGGATAGAAGGGGACTTCCCCGACCTCGTCGACCAGGCCTGGCGTCGCGGAGTCAGGCTCCCGGAGTTCCCCGATGATTCCGTCGGGATCCTCCTGGTAGGCGTAGGCATATTCCCAGAGGGGGATATGGAGGAACCCGATCGACGGCACCCCTTCCTCGGCCATGCCTTGGAACCACTGGACCTGGCTCTCCTGAATGTAGTCGTACTGGTAAAGGAGGCCGTCGGCCATGTAGGAGTTCGAATCGATCCCGAACACCTGCCAGACTGTCTCGCCGTCCCTCTCGATGTCGATCACCCAGTTCGTCCTGCCGTCCACGTCGTCCTGGACGATCGAGAAGGCCGCGTTCTCGCGCACGATGTTCTGGTCCATCCAGGAAGAGGACCACATTCCCTGCATGTCGTGGTTCCCGTAGACGACCGCATAGGGGATCCCGAGGGAATCGATGTAGTCGTATAGCATCGTCGCGATGTTCTTCGTGGCGGTGAAAAGCGCGTCCCCGGTGATGACGATGAGGTCGGGATCGGAATGCTCGACAAGGATGTCCATGTATTCCTTCTGGCGGGGGATGTTGGTGGAGAGCGACCAGTGGATGTCCGTCAGCTGGAGGACGCGGAAGTCGTCCCGTTCCATCGAGATGACCTTCCTATAGTCGTCCGGCTCGATCGCGGTGCACGAGGCGAGGAGGAAGGGAAGAAGGGCGAGGGAGGGTACGGCCAGCTTCAGTCTCATAGCGCGATAGATCCGGGTTTCTTGAGGAAGGGGTCCTTCTTGTCGATGCGGTCGTAGAAGAGAATGCCGTCGAGGTGGTCGATCTCATGCTGGAGGACGACCGCGTCGAATCCCATCGCCTTGATGAGGACCTCCTTGTCCTGTAGGGCGTCGTAGGCCTCCACGCGGATCCGGTATCTCCTATAGCTATAGCCAGGATGCTCCTTGTCGACGGAAAGGCAGCCCTCGCCGCTTTCCAGGTAGCACTCCTTCACGCTTTCCGAGACGATGCGCGGATTGGCCAGGCAGTAGGTCTGGAAGTTCCCTTCCTCGTCCTTCGGGTAGTGGATGACAAGGAGGCGCCGGTTCACGCCGACCTGGGGGGCCGCAAGGCCGATCCCCTCCCTCATGGAGGGATGCTTCTCGCGGAAGGAGTCGTCCTGGCTCTCCTTCAGGTGCTCCAGCATCTCCATCAGGAGCTTCCTGTCCTTCTCCTCCAGGGGAAGCGGAACCTCCTTGGAGGGCGCGCGCAAGGAAGCCACGCCGTCCTTCGTTATTCTTAGCATAGGAAAATGATATCAGGCTTTTGCTAGAATTCCTTCCATGCAAGAGAAAGCCCTTCGCCTTCTGTCGCTCCTGAGGGAGGCGCTTTCCGAGCATCCGCTCCTTCTCGAGCTGGAGGAGCGGGAAAGGGAGATGACGGAAGACCCCCTCTTCCCCTCCTTGGTCAAGGAGAAGGACGAGGCAGGGGAGCGCTACGCAGATTCCCTTCGCCATAAGACGGGGGAGAAGGAGGCCGCGCTTCGCCTGATCGAGGCGAGGGAGCGCCTTGCCTCCCTTTCCTCGGTCGTCCATTGCGAGGAATGCTACCGGAAGGTCCGCTCCCTTTATCATTCGCTCGACGAGATTCTTCTGGAGCCGTATCGCCGATGATTCGCGTGGGCGGAGGGAAGTTCCGCGGCAGGGAGATCCTCGTCCCTCCCTACCTAGAGGTGCCGACGAAGGAAGTGGTGCGCATGGCGATGATGAACGCCGTCCAGTTCCTTCTCCCGGGGGCTTCCGTGCTCGACGTGTTCGCCGGGTCCGGGGCCCTGGGGATCGAGGCGCTCTCGCGCGGGGCGAGTAAGGCCGTGTTCCTTGAGAAGGAGCCGGAAGGAGCGCGAACGATCGAGGAAAACCTCCGAAGGCTGGACATCAAGGAGGGGATAGTCATTCAGGGGGACGCCTTGGAGTCCCTTCGTTCCCTTGGGGGAAGTTACCGCATCGCCTTCGTCGACCCCCCTTACCGCGAGAAGCGGCTTTATGAGGAGAGCTGCCGCCTCCTCCTTTCCGGCGGACTTCTCGAGGAGGGAGGGAGAATTCTTCTTGAGTACGAGGGGGAATTCCCTGTGCCGAGCCTCATTCCCCTTCGGGAAAAGAGGCACGGAAGGACATCCTTCGCCATAATAGGGAAGATATGAAGCGCATTGCCGTCTACCCTGGTTCCTTCGATCCCCCGACGAACGGGCACCTCGGGGTCCTGCAGCGGGCCGCAGGGCTTTTTGACGAGGTGGTGTTCCTCCTTGCGGTGAATCCGGAGAAGAAGTCCCGCTACAGCGTGGAGGAGAGGCTTGCGATGATGAGGGAGAGCTGCGCCTTCCTCCCGAACGTCCGCGTCGACTTCACCTCGGGGCTGACGGTGGACTACTGCGAGAGCATCGGGGCGCACCACCTGATCCGCGGCCTTCGGGCGGTGACGGACTACGAGTACGAGTTCCAGCTTGCCGCGGCCAACGAGTTCGCCAACCCTTCGGTGGACATGGTCTTCTTCATGGCGAGGAAGGAGGAGACGTTCATCTCCTCCTCCACGGTGGACGAGCTTTATCGGAACGGGGTGGATGTCTCTCCCCTCGTCCCGCCCGCTGTTCTCAAGCGGATGCGGAAGGAATAGGAAAAGGGGAGGAACCGTTCCTCCCCTCTCTTTTCCCTATCCCAGGATCTCGACGTGGACCTGGTTCTTCCTCTCGTCTCCCCGGAGCTCGCTATAGAAGATGGCCTCGCCCTCGAACGTATCGAGCCCGGAGGGGAGGATGTTCTCGAAGGGGATGCCGATCGCCCTCAGCTCCAGGATCGCGAGGACGGGGAGGTCGAGGAAGTCGATGCCGGAAGTCCTCTTCGCTGCGGCGCGATACCCCATCTCGATGACGGAGAGGAGCTCCTCGCGCTGGACGGGGACGTGGCTGAAGGTCAGGGCCGGGCCGATATAGACCTTGAGCTGGGAGAGGTCGATCCCGTACTTGATCGCAAGCGCGCGGATCTCCTTCTTGGGGAGTTCCTCGAGGAGCTGCTCCTTCGTGTAGGAAAGCAGGGCCGCGCAGCGCCCGTCCGGCACGTAGGCTACCAGGGGGACTTCGTCGGCCGCCTCCATGGTGAGCACGTGGCCTCGCCTGGCGGTCGCGCCGTTCCTTCCGACGTCCTCGCCCTTCAGCCGGATGCTGTTCTTCCCGATGACGCCGTAGCGGACCCTTCCGTCCTCGTAATCCAACTTGATGTCCATGGACTTATTGTAGCGAATGCCTTTGGACGTAAAAAGGAGACCTTCGCGGTCTCCTTGTCCTTCCTCTCTTTTGACTAGTCCCTCAGGGTGAAGAGGTTGTCCTCACTATAGGGGTCGAGGTGGTTCCACATGTCGACGAGGGTGGAGGCGTTCTCGCGGGCGGTGGACCCGGAGAGGCTGAAGAGGACCTCGCTCATTCCGAAGCGGCCCGCGTCCCAGGCCTCCCTCGTGAAGTCGACGAGGAGGATAGAGGGGGTGGGGAAGCTCTCGGTCGGCGCCTCGGTGTTCCCGAGGGCGAAGTCCACGTAGTTGGTCTCGTCAAGCCCCGCCCTCTCGCGATAGGGGGCGTCGGCAAGGGCGGGACCGGCCTGGTTGAAGAGCTCGGTGTGGTTCATGAGGTAGCGGCTGAAGGCGGTCGATCCGTTGGTCGAGATCGCGTAGTCCTCGTCGTTGCTCGACTCCTCGGAGGCATAGATGGTGTAGATGCGGAAGCTCCTGTCGTCCGTCGGGGAGAAGGAGGCGGTGTCCCAGTTGTCGCTCAGCTCGCGGAAGGCTTCCTCTGCGGTGGTGGAGGCGGCGCTATTCTCCGCGTTATAGACGAGATAGAACTTCTCGCCGTAGGAGGCCGTGTCGACCTCCTCGTAGGAGGTAGCGGCGAACATGTTCTTCTCGATGACCCTTGTGATGCGGTCCGCGGCGGAGTCGGAGGTGTCGATGCTGTCCGTCTCCCCCTCGAGGGACTGGCGGGAGTCGGCGAAGAAGGCGCCCTCAGCGTTCCCGCTCCACTCGCTGGCCCAGCTTGTGATGTAGGGGATCGAGAAGATGACCGCGAAGATGGCGCCGACGATGAGGAGGGGCTGGACCCAGGCGGTTTCCTTGATCCACCGCCAAATCCTCACGAAGAATGCGCCGATTGCCTTGAGAATTACCATGTCGTTAGTTCCTCCGATAGGAGGCCGTCAAAAAGACAGCGGGCGTATTGTAGCACCGGCCACCATAGGTGGCAACGGCGCGGAATGGCCTTCTCGGGGCGTTGCGCCCTAACCCTGCGCCGCTATAATCCTAGCCGACTCACGGGGATAGCATGAGCGGGTTCATAGAGCGGGCGAGGGATGCCATCTCCAGGCGCAAGGGGCTTCACCAGGCGCTTTCCTATTCCTTCATCTTCCTCGTCTCGACGCTGTCCGCCCTCGTGTTTGCCTTCGGCTTCAACACCTTCATGGCGCCCATGCTTTCCGAAGGGGAGACCATGGTGGGGAACTCCGCCCAGATCGCGTCCGGAGGCATGTCGGGCGTGAGCCAGGTCATCACCGCCTTCTGCAAGATCGTCGGGTGGCGGGACATCGACGAGAACGCGGCCCATTCGATCCTCTATTTCCTCCTGAACGTGCCGCTCATGCTCCTCGCCTTCTTCGGAATCGGGAAGCGCTTCGCCATCTTCACTCTGGTGAACGTCGTCGAGACCTCGATCTTCATGCGCTTCATCTCGCCGGGCTACATCCCCCTTCTCGAGGACATCGCCCAGATCATCTCCGAGGAGGGAGGGCTCCTCTCCCGCGCCCTGTTCGGGGGAGTATGCACCGGGCTATCCAGCGCCCTTTGCTTCAAGGTCGAGATATCGACCGGGGGGATCGACATCATCGCCTACTACATCTCGCTCCGGAAGCGGACGAACGTCGGGAAATATAGCGCCCTTTGCAACGGCATCAGCGTCACCCTCTTCACGCTTCTGGAGACGCTGGACATCATCACCTGGGGGCTCCCTGAGGGAGCGGTGGACGTCCCTAGCGCCGTGGCCGATCCGATCGCGAGGCTTTTCTTCTCGATCCTCTACCTCTTCGCATCCGCGATGGTCGTGGACGCCATTAACGTCAGGAACCGCAAGATCCGCATCGAGGCGGTGACCTCGCTGCGGAACCTTGGCTCCGACCTGGTCAAGCATAACCGGCATGGCGTGACGGTCATCGAGGCCAAGGGCGCCTATACGGGCCAGGTCCGCTATATCGTCTCCATGGTCGTCTCCGCATACGAGGTGAAGAGCACCATTCGCGCCATCAAACTCCTCGACGACCAGGCCTTCATCCAGACGGAATCCCTGAACCAGGTGTACGGTCGCTTCTACATGAAGCCCATTGAATAGGGAAAGCAATGAAAAAAGGCGGCTTCTGCCGCCGATTTTCATAACCTTAGTCCTAGCTGAGGGTCAGGGGGACAAGGGTGACGACGCCTGCGCCAGCCGAGCAGATGGCGGCAGTCATGAAGCCTCCGCCGAGAGTGACGGCCTGGTTGATGAACTCGACCTCGCTTTGCATGTCGCTTGGAATCGTGGTCTTGGCAAGGAAGAAGGTGATGGCCGACATGGCGAAGGCCACGATCATGACAAGCGAGACGAGCCTCGTCACGACTCCCCGGAAGCGGATGAGCTCGAGGAAGAGGAGGAGAAGGGCGAGGACCCCGCCTCCGATGAGGGCGTAGAAGGCGATCTCGAGAACGGGGATGCCGTTGATCTGCGCGTCCCCGATGCTGCCGTCGGTTCCGAAGATCATCTGGAGGGCTCCCTCCTGGAGCCACTCGTAGTCCTCCCCGCCAGGGATGGACTCCCATTCCTCCACCATGCCGAAGCCCTGCCCGGTGCAAAGGGCGATGATGCCTCCTAGCGCCAGGACCAGGACGATCGCCGCGCCGAGGAAGGACAGGATATTGAACCTTTTCTTCATGCTGTTCGTGTTCCTCCGTGCCTTATATAACATCGTTTTGCTTCCTAGAGGCAAGCGTATCCATTCGCCTGAGGTCTTGGAGAAAGGAATCCCTCGCCTTCTCCCTTCGCGATTTCGTCCGGATCTCGCATTCCCAGACGACAAGGACATGGACTCCCATGTCCTCGAGCCTTCGGTAGTTCCAGGCGTCCCTTTCCTTGTTCCTCTCCAGCTTCATGAGCCAGTAGGAGGATGCCCCAACAGGCACCTTCGTGCTCGCGCATCCGTGGAGGTGCCAGAAGCATCCGTTCACGAATATGGCGAGGCGAAGCCGCGGGACGTAGATGTCCGGGCTTCCCGGGAAACGCCTGTCGTTGAGGCGATAGCGGTAGCCAGCCTCCCTCACCCAGGAGCGGACGAGGAGCTCCGGGGAGGTGTCCTTCCCGCGGATGCGGGACATGATGAAGGAACGGGCTTCCTTCCCAAGCCGCTCCTTCTCCTCCTCGTCCTCGGATTCCTTCGCCTCGCGCAGGAGCCTTGCAGCCTTCCCCGGCCTTTTCATCGGTAGGGATGCTAGCACCTCGCGAGAAAGAAAACCCCCATCTCCTCGTAGAGAAAAGGCCGCTTTCCGCGGCCTCCTGTCCTATTGGCGGAGAAGAAGGGATTTGAACCCTTGCTGGACTTGCGCCCACTATCGGTTTTCGAGACCGACCCCTTCAGCCGCTTGGGTACTTCTCCGGCTGCCGTCGGATGATATAGCAAAGGGAGGGGACCATCAAGCCAATAGCGCGCCTTTGCTATATAGTAGATAGGCGCGCGAATGCGCGGGTATTGACACGGAATGCTTCTCTTGGGCGCCATCGGGGATTTCTTCCTGTCCCTCGACTGGGGGATCATCCTCTTTTCCTTGATGATGGCCTTCCTCGGGCTCGTCCTCGTCGTCGCGATCGGCTGGTCCATCTTTTCGTTCGTCCGAAGGAAGGAGACGGAGCGGGAGTTCCGCCTTGCGCGCTCCGCGGTCACCGTCATCCGCTATGACTACCGGGCGGAGAAGGCCCTCTCGATGGTGCTTACCGAGCCCTCCTCGCTTCATGAGGGCCCCCTCACCTCGGCCTACGTCGGGCTTCCCCTTCCCCAGCAGATGTCCCTCAAGAAGTGGCTTGGCGCGATCCGGGACGGCAAGGAGGTGAATCCTTATTTGCAGAGCGCCTCCTACTTCGAAGGGGAGTCGCGCGCCGTTCCCTGCTTCTTCCGCCTCGTGAAGCACGATCCGGAAGCCGGGATCATCCATTGCGAGAAGGTGTTCATCCATGAGAAGGGGCGCTCGGATTCGCGAAGGCGCCGCCTTTCCTCGAGGGACGAGCTCGCCCAGGCGATCAAGAACAACGGCTACGAGAGGGGCGCCCTCTTCCTCTTCCGCCTGAACTCAAGAAGAAGCGAGCGCGACAGCGCCGGGCGCTTCGTGAACTCCATCTCCCCGGGCGTGGGGACGCGGTTCTGCGACCTCCTTTACCCCTATGCCCGCGGAAACCAGCTCCTGATTCAGAGCGACTACGGCGAGGTCGGGATCGCCAACTTCGACGTCTTCGACAAGGACCAGGCCCTGGACTTCGCCCTTCACGCGATCGAGGGGGTGTCCAAGGCGATGCCCC
Organism: uncultured Bacilli bacterium; assembly: GCA_944350325.1. Classification (GTDB taxonomy): domain Bacteria; phylum Bacillota_I; class Bacilli_A; order RFN20; family CAG-826; genus UBA4951. The sequence continues at coordinate 12,290 of CALVOS010000050.1, forward strand.
GCCGCAGGGGAGCCAGCGAGACCTCCTACTCCGTGACCTGCGGGGTCGTCCTCTTCTCCGACCTCCTCGGGGAGGGGAGCGGGATCCTTCCCGTAGGGCGTCACCTCGCCGAGCTCGCCTACGAGGAGCATTCCCCGGTCCTTTTCTACGACAGGAGCCGCGAGATTTACGAGGAAGGCGAGAGCGGGTCGAGGAAGGGCGACGTGGAGCGGATCATCAGCGAGCGTCGCATCCAGATCCTCTTCCGCCCGATCTACAACGTCCTCGAGGAGCGGCTCCTGGGCTATCTTTCCGCGAGCCATCCCGACGGGACCGCCTACCAGAGCATGGATGAGCTGAAGTCCTACGCGGCGAGGGTCCGGGCCGGCAAGACCCTCTTCACCTACGTCGCCAAGGAGACCTTCTCCGCCTTCGAGAACCAGAGGGCATACCTGTACCAGCGCCTCTTCTTTCCCGTGATGGCGGTCGAGATCGACCCGGCGATCGCCTATTTCAAGCGTCATAAGAACGCGCGGAACCTCGGGATCGTCCTCCTCTTCCGCGAGGGGGATGTGTCCGCGGAGTGCCTGAAGGACGACCCGGAGACGATCCGCGAGGGCTTCCGCATCCTCCGGGGGCTGGGCTGCCAGATCGCCCTCCTTGCGGAGGGGCAGTCCCTTCTCCTCGACGACTCCTTCCATTCCCTTGCCGACTACTTCTTCGCCGACTTCTCGATCAGCGACGGGGGAGCCCAGAGGGTCGACACGAAGATCAGGAGCCGCCTGCACGGCCTTGTGGAGAAGCTCCTTCGTTACAAGAAACCGATCGTCGCTTCGGGAATCGGGAGCTGGAGCGCGATGGAACTTCTCGTTCGCAGTGGGATAGACTATGTCTCCGGCGAGCCGATCGGGCCCTGGGGAACGATGGTGAAGCCCCTTCAGGACAAGACGAAGAAGCGGCTGAAGTCGCTTAGGGAGGATGCTTGATGAGCGCGATGAAGAACGATGCCATCACTGGGCGCGACGTGGATTTCGCCCAGTGGTACACGGATGTCTGCCGGAAGGCGGAGCTGATGGACTATGGCTCGGTGAAGGGATTCATCGACTACCTCCCCTACGGCTACGCGATCTGGGAGGAGATCCAGCGCTACCTCGACGGCCGCTTCAAGGCGATCGGGACGGAGAACGTCTATCTCCCCACCCTCATCCCGAGCTCCCTTTTCAACAAGGAAAAGGAGCACGTGGAGGGGTTTGCCCCGGAGACCCTCGTCTGCACGATCGGCGGAGGGAAGGAGCTGGAGGACCCCCTCATCGTCCGGCCGACCTCCGAAGTGCTCTTCAGCGATATGTATCGCCGCCTTATCGGCTCATACCGGGACCTGCCCAAGATCTATAACCAGTGGTGCTCCGTCGTGCGCTGGGAGAAGACCACCCGCCCCTTCCTCCGGGGCGCCGAGTTCCTCTGGCAGGAGGGGCACTGCCTCTTCGAAACGGGGGAGGAGGCCCGGAAGAACGTCCAGGAAGTCCTCGACATCTACTACGATCTCGGGCAGGACGTCCTCGCGATCCCTTTCCTCAAGGGAAGGAAGACGGAGCACGAGAAGTTCGCCGGCGCGGAGGCGACCTATACCGTCGAGGCCCTGATGCACGACGGGAAGGCGCTCCAGTGCGGGACGACCCATTATTTCGGGACCGGGTTCTCCCAGGCCTACGGCATCTCCTTCCAAGGAAGGGCCAATCGGCTTGAGACTCCCTACTATACGACCTGGGGGGTCTCGACCCGCCTTATCGGCGCCATCATCATGGCGCATGGGGACGACAACGGTCTCGTCCTTCCTCCCTATGTCGCGCCGATCCAGGTCGTCATCGTCCCCATCCGCCAGAAGGCGCCCGGGGTTCTTGAGGCCGCAAGGAAGCTCAAGGACGAGCTCTCCCAGGCCGGGATCCGCGTGAAGCTCGATGAGGACGACTCCAAGACGCCCGGCTGGAAGTTCAGCGAGTACGAGATGAAGGGCGTGCCTGTCCGCATCGAAGTCGGTCCCCGCGACCTGGAGAGAGGGGAGTGCACTCTTGCCCGTCGCGTCGATGGAGAGAAGAAAACGATGCCGATTGACGAGGTATCCTCGCAAATCAAAGGCATTCTTTCCGATATCCATGCAAAGATGCTCGCTCTTGCCTTGGAATCCCGCCTTGGAAGGACGACCGAGGCCAGGAACGTCGAGGAGCTTAATGCCGCTCTTGCCAAGGGAGGCTTCTGCAAGATGGCCTTCTGCGGGAAGGAGGAGTGCGAGCTCCGCATCAAGGAGATCACCGGCGGCGGGACCGCCCGCTGCATCATCGAGGAGGCTCCTCCGGAGGGGACCCTCTGCCCTGTCTGCGGGGAGCCGGCGACGATCGTCTGCTATTTCGCGAAGGCCTACTAAGGCTTCGTCTTTGGGTAACCGCTTTCATGGGGATTGTCCCCCTTGACCGCTCATAACGCCCTTACTACTATTTGCAAGCCGCCGGTTTCCCTCTGGCCCCTTGAAAGGGAAATTGGCGGTTTTTTCGTACCTTGCGGGGAACTTCTCCCTTAGGGAGGATGGATCGCCCCTTCTGCGTTAGAATTGCCCCAATGGAGGTCAGGGGAATGGAACAGGAGCTTCTTCGGTTTGAGATCGACTGTGGACCGGACGTCAGCTATCTCTACTATCAGTCGGAATCCTTCGAGAAGAAGATCAATCCTGGCCACCAGAACAGTTTCAGCTTCCTTCGCTCGGTCACCATCCGGAACGACGGGGATGTCGATCTCGAGGAGGTCGTCCTCTCCATCTCCTTCAGCGGGCTCGAGGAGTCCCTGATGACGATCGAGGACACCAAGATCCAGGCCGTCCCCGCCCATTCCTCGCTCCTCATCGACTGCTTCGGCATCCGGATGGACGCCCCCACCCTCTACAAGATCCGCGAGTCGGTCCCCGCCCAGCTGACCTTCCGCCTCCTTTCCAAGGGAGAGGTCGTCCTCACCGAGGTGAGGGATATTGCCGTCCTTCCTCTCACGAAATGCTTCCGCCCTGGGTATGTCGACGAGATCCTCGCCAGCTACGTCACCCCGAACGACCCCCTTGTCATCGAGCTGACCAAGCGCGCCTCCCAGATCCTCGCGGAACGGGGGGAGCTGTCCGGGCTTTCCGCCTATCAGAGGAGGGACGCCAACTACGTCCTCCAGCAGCTGGACGCCCTCTACCTTGCCGCCCAGGGGCTCGGGATCGACTATCTCGTGAACTCCTTCTCCGGGGAAGCCCTCTGGCGCCTTCGCACCCCGCGCCAGGTGATCGAGGACAAGGTCGGATGCTGCATCGACCTCTCCTTCCTCTACGCGAGCCTCTGCGAGGCCGCCGGGCTCAACGCGCTCCTGGTGAACATCGACTCTCACATGCTCGTGGGTGTTTGGCTGGAGGACGGGGTGTTCGGTGAGGCGAAGGAAGAGCGCGGCCAGTGGCTCCGCACCGAGGCCGAGAAAGGGTTCAACCGCCTCGTCTTCGTGAATGCGGTCTGCCTCGCCCACGGACGCGCCAGCAACTTCTCCGACGCCGTCGAAAGCGGCCTCCGCTCCATGAGGGAGTACAAGGTCTTCCACTACGCCCTCGACATCCATGCCTGCCGGATGGGGAGGGTGCTCCCCCTTCCCTCGCCAGACAGGGAGACGGGCGAGGTCGACTTCCAGGCGCTTGCCACGGACGATCTCGAGTACCTCCTTCCCCAAGTCGATCCTTCCGAGCGACGCTTCATCGAAGGGAAGGAACGTCTTCCTGAGAACCGCTTCGACCACTGGGAGAAGAAGCTGCTCGACCTCGACCTCGGGAATCGCCTGATCAACCTCCCGTTCAACAAGAGCACCGTGGAGTTCGTCGTCCCCGACGGGGAACGGCTCCTTTCCTTCATGGCGGACCAGGGGAGGGAGCGCCTCCTCATGGCCGCCTCCCCCAAGACGATGATCCCGGGGGAAGGCCGTCTGACGCGCGAGCACGTCGAGCTCGCCGAGGATGGCTATCGGAGGGGGACCCTCTACTTCGACGACTCTCACGAGAAGGGGGATTCCCTCCTCAAGTCCCTGGCAAGGAAGGCGAACACGACGATCGCCGAGACCGGCTGCAACCCGCTCTTCCTGACGCTCGGCCTCATCCGCTGGTTCCCGAGCGAGGAGGCGGCCTCCCATTCCACGGGAGCCGTCTATTCCCCGATCTTCCTCCTGCCGGTGCGGATGCCCCGCCAGAAGAGCGGCCCTTTCTACTACTTTGACTACTCGATCGACGACATCCAGCTGAACACGACCGCCTTCGAATACTTCCGCCAGATGTTCGGCCTCGACTTCGGCGCCCTCTCCTCGGCGAGGAAGCTCGTGGACGCGGAGGGGAAGGTGGACTTCCGCGCCGTCGTCAGCACCATCCGCAAGATCATCCTCAACATGAAGAACTGGTCGGTCGTTGAGAACCGCTCCGTCCTCGGCCTCTTCTCCTTCGCCCACTTCGTCATGTGGAGCGACATCCATTCCCGGAGGAAAGAGCTTCTCGAGCACCCGATCATCGGCTCCTTCGTGAACGGGGGGAGCCTCCTCGGGCGCCAGGGGGAGGAGATCAGCGAGGCGGAGCTCGACGAGAGGATCCGCCCGACGGAGATGGCGATCCCCCTGCCCGCGGATAGCTCGCAGATCAAGGCCATCCACGAGGCGGAGGAGGGGGAGAGCTTCATCCTCGATGGCCCTCCCGGGACCGGGAAGAGCCAGACCATCGCCAACCTCATCGTCGACCTCATCTACCACGGGAAGAAAGTCCTCTTCGTCGCGGAGAAGGAGGTGGCCCTCAACGTCGTCAAGGACCGGCTGAAGGAGCTCGGCCTCGGGGACTTCTGCCTCGAGGTCGCCAACCCGAACACCCCCAAGTCGCAGATCCTCCAGCAGATCGGGCGCCTCCTCGAGCTTGGGCCGAAGGCCGCCGACGGCAGGAAGTTCGCCGAGGTCGCCGAGGAGATCCTCTCGGAGAGGAATGCCCTGAACGAGACCCTCCGCACGATCCATGAGAAGAGAGGTTTCTTCCTCTCCCTCTACGAGGCGATCCTCCTGAACCTCTCCCACAAGGACGGCGCGCAGGGGAAGCGCATCGAGATCGAGGAGGAGTACGCCCGCTCGCTCACGGAGGAGAGCCACAAGGAGGCGCTCCGGCGCCTCAGGGAGGTCGTCACCTACGACCACGAGGTGGGCGGCTACCGTCGCTCGCCCTTCCGCCCCTATCTCCGGAAGGAATACTCCCTCGGGGCGCGCGAGGCGCTCAAGGAACGCCTGCCTGAGCTCGAGAGGCTCCTGCGAGAGGCGGCCCTTGCCATGGAGAACGTCTGCCGCGCCCATCCCTTCATCGCGAACCTCCGGGCGAACGCCGAGCTCGTCGTCAGCCTTTTCAAGGAGTTCCGTTCCGGGGCCGAGTATTGCGCGGAATTCGTGGGGAACAAGGTAATCCTCGCAAATCGAGCCGCAATCACCAGGAAATTGGACGAGAGGAAAGCCTATCTGACCGCCTTGGAGGTGATTCTTGCCAAATGGAAGGACGAGGCGCTCTCCCTTTCCGGGAGCGATTTGAAGGGCGACTACCTCATCGCCCAGAACCTTCCTTTCTTCCAGCGGGTCGGGGCCATGCGGAAGCTCCGGAAGAGGCTCGCCCCCCTGGCGAAGGGGAAGGAGTCCCTAACGGACCGCGGGATTTCGGAGCTTTCCGACCAGCTCGTCGCCTATCGCCGGGCGAAGGAATACTACGAGGACGTCTCCGAGGGAGGGGGCGAGGCCATCTTCTTCCTTGCGAAGAGCTTCCCGGAGATGAAGAAGGCCGTGGATGTGGAAAAGGTGCTCACGAAGCTCGCGCGCACCTTCGCCCTCTCCGACCTCATGGCCACCCTTGTCCCCGCGAAGGGCCATGACGAGGAAGAAATCGCTCGCTTCTTCCGCCAGTTCGACGAGAAGCCGGAGCTCGCCTTCGACCAGACGATCGAGCGCCTCGGGGCCGCCCTCTCCTCCCTTTCCGAGTATGGGGCGAGCCTCCTGAAGGAGAACGCGTTCGACTACGAGCGCTACCCGGACGAGGAAGGCTTCTACCTCGAGGCCGCCGAGCGGACGCGCCTTTGCTCGGCGACGATCGGGAGCCTTTCCTCCTGGTGCCGCCTCCTGAGGAACATCGACGAGGCGCGGGAGTCCGTGCCCGCCGAGCTCCTGGACCAGTACGAGGAGGGGAAGGTGCTTCCCGAGGAGCTCATCCACGTCTACGAGGCGAGCCTTGGCTACGCGATCTACATCTTCGCCGCGGAAGGCACGGAGGTGGGATCCCTCAATTCCCGCGACACCGAGCGCGCGATCGCCGAGTACGGGCGCCTCACGAAGGAGTTCGGGCGCCTCACGGTCATGGAGACCTTCGCCCGCGTGAGCGCCTCCTTCCCCGACGTCTCTCAGCCCACCGCCCCCTCCACGAAGATCGCGAGCCTCCGGAAGATCTGCGCCTCCGAGGGAAGGAAGTTCACCCTCCGGCGGATCTTCGACGACTACGGGGACCTCATCCACACCTACTGCCCCTGCTTCCTGATGTCGCCGGTCGCGGTGGCCCAGTACCTGAACGCGGAGAAGCATCGCTTCGACGTGGTCGTCTTCGACGAGGCCTCCCAGATCCCGACTTCCGAGGCGATCGGGGCCATCTCCCGCGCGAAGAGCGCCATCATCGCCGGCGACCAGCAGCAGATGCCGCCGAGCAACTACTTCCAGACCCCCGTCACGATGGCGCTCGACGAGGAGGACGCCCCCTACACGCTCGACGAGGACCTGGAGTCGCTCCTGGACGATGCCATCGTCATCGGCTTCCCGCGCCACCGCCTCATCTGGCACTACCGGAGCCGCCACGAGTCGCCCATCGCCTTCAGCAACCGCCGCTTCTACCGGAACGACCTCCTCACCTTCCCCTCCCCGGGGGAGGAAGGGAGCTCCGTGAGCTTCCGCAAGGTGAACGGGCATTTCCTCCACGGGAGAAGGACGAACCGCGAGGAGGCGGAGGCCGTCGTCCGCGAGATCGTGAAGCGCCTCAAGGATCCCGTACTGAAGAACCGCTCGATCGGGGTCGTGACCTTCAACGAGGCCCAACAGAACCTGATCGAGGACCTTCTGGAACGGGAGTTCTCCCGGAGCTCCCTCCTCAATTCCGCCCCGGGCGGGGAGACGATCTTCGTGAAGAACCTCGAGAACGTCCAAGGGGACGAGAGGGACTGCATCCTCTTCTCCGTCACCTATGGCCCGGACAAGGAGACCGGCTCGGTCTCCATCAACTTCGGCCCTCTCAGCCGCGCGAAGGGCGAGAGGAGGCTCAACGTCGCCGTGAGCCGCGCCCGCGAGGAGATGGTCGTCTTCTCCTCCCTCCAGCCGGAGGACATCCGGGCGGAGCGGGCGAAGAACGCCGGCGCCTCCTATCTCCGGGACTTCCTCCGCTTCGCCAAGGAAGGGGTGCCTTCCCTCCCGCACGTCCTCGGGGAGGCCCTCCGCGCGGAGCGTCCTTCCGTGGCGAGCTTCCTCGCCGAGGACCTGCGGAAGCTGGGCTTCGGGGCGGACGTGAACGTCGGGGCCTCCACGCTCAAGATCGACGTCGCCGTGCGCGACCCGCGGAAGAGCGACGGCTATATCCTCGGCGTGCTCCTCGACGGGGAGAGCTATCTCTACGCGCCGACCTGCCGCGACCGGAACCTCGTCCAGCCCGGGACCCTCCAGCGGCTTGGCTGGAACCTCATGCGCCTTTGGTCGGTCGAGTACTTCGACCACCCCAAGGACGCCGTCGCCCTCATCGTCGCGCGGGTGAACGCGCTCCTGGAGGAGACGCCCGCCCGGACGGAGGAGGAGAGGAAGGAGACCTCGATCCTCGACGAGCTCCTCGACAAGAAAGGGGAGCGGAACCGGAACGCGGTCCATTACGTGAGGCTTCCCGCGGAGCCCGCCCCCTACCAGGACACTGACGCGGAGCGGGAGCGGCTCAGCTCGTATTTCCGGCGCATAATCGTCGCGGAATATCCGATTTCCCTGGATACATTGAAGGAGCGCTTCCGCGAGCGCTACGGGCTGCGCCTGATGAGCGCGGCCCAGCGCGGGCTCTTCCAGAGGGCCCTGGAGAAGACGGAGCTCCACGTGGAGTTCTGCGGCTCCGACCTCCGTTTCCTCTACCCCTCGCGCGAGGAAAGCTTCTACTACCGCTTCTACCGCCTCCCCGACCCTGGGGAGACGCGGGAGGTGACTAGCATCAGCTACCACGAGCTCGGGAACGCGATGCACGACGTCCTCGAGGACCAGGGGAAGATGACCGCGAGCGACCTCTACAAGCAGGTCTCCCTCCTCTTCGGGAACAAGGTCCTGACGAGGAAGGCGAGCGAGCATCTCGAGCGGGCGCTACGGGCCAACGCCACGCGGCTCCGCATCGACATCGGGAAGGACATGACGGTCTCTCTCAAGGACTGAGGAAATTTCCTGACCAATAAGGGGGCATCGCCCCCTTTCTTGCTTTATAATTCCGGCAATGAAGCGTTTCCCCCCTTTGTTCCGGAACCTCCCCAAGGAGTTCTTCCGGGTGCTCGCCCTCGGCAACGTCGAGGAGAGCTATCGCCTGATCGCGCTGATCGACGACTACTTCGGCCCTCTTCGCTTCGACGTGGACAGGGAGGACCTTGCCTCCCACCTCGCGCAGGAGATGGCCAAGGACGTGACCGACGACTTCGAGATCGAGGCGAAGACCCCTCTGGAGAAGGCGCGCTCCTTCCTCCGGAGGCTCGTCGAGTACGGCTGGCTCGACAAGGAGGACGGCGACGGCTTCACCGAGCGCCTCTCCCGCAGCGACGCCTTCATGAAGGTCGTCCCCGTGCTCCTCGAGATCGCCGAGGAGGAGGAGAGGAGCAACGAGTACTTCGGTCTTTCCGAGGACATCTACCGCTCGCTCAAGGCCTTCGACTACGGGAAGAGCACCGCCGCTCTCGAGCAGGTGCAGAGCAAGTGCGCGCAGCTATACCGCCACCTCCTCTCGATCAACAGCCAGATCCGCCGCTTCGCCGCGAAGGCCCTCGAGGAGGAAGGGAAGAGCGAGAAGGAGATCCTCGACACCCTCCTCGTCGAGTTCCAGCGCCATCCGGCCCTCCTCGCCCTCAATAACCTCCAGGGCGCCCATAACCCGGAGGCGCGGCACGTCGAGATCATCCGCGCCGTCGACCATCTGAAGGAGCCCGACGTCATGGAAGGGCTTGTCTCGGACTACGTCCTCACGAAGCACCTCGAGGACGGGGAGGAGGCGCGGAAGGAGGCCCGGGACTTCGTGGAAGGGGTCCTCTCCACCGTGCTCGACCTCTTCGAAGGGATGCCCGACCAGATCCGCGAGATCTCGATGCGGAACACCTCCTACGTCCAGGCCACCCGCGCCATCCTCGAGTTCCGCCTCAACAACTTCCGCGACATCGAGGGAGCGCTCAACCGCTCGCTGAAGCTTCTCCGGAAGATCGACGAGGAGGAGATCGAGACTCCCTTCGCCCCCTACCAGATGGCCACGATCGCCCCCGAGAGCATCTATAAGCCGCGGAACCTCCAGCGGCGCGCCCCGGGCGAGGTCCCCTTCGAGGAAGGGGAGGTCGACGAGGAGGCCGTCCTGCGGGCCGAGCGCTTCCTCCGGGAGGAGAAGCGCTACGGGAAAAGCGCCATCCTCGCCTTCCTTGAGTCCGCGATGGAGCAGGATAGCGAGCTCGCCTCCGACCTCCATCAGGACGGGCTCGACGGATTCATCAAGCTTTCGCTCACCCCCTCCTACGCGCCCGAGGGCTACCGCATCGGCGCGCCGACGGGGGAGCGCTTCCCGCTCGGGGAGTTCCTCCTCGACGACTACCTTATCGAAAGGAAAGGAGACTAGATGGCCAAGACGAACGTTCTCTCCGACTTCCAGGAGAAATACGGCCTCATCGCCGGAAGCGAGTCCAAGTGCGACCGCTTCGCCAAGATCGCCCTCCGCCTCCTGAACGAGACCTTCCTCGTCCAGGACAAGCGCGGCGACCAGGACGACTACTATGTCGCGACCGGGAGCTACAAGGCGGTGCTCGAGGACTTCTTCCGCTTCCTCGACATCTCCTTCCTCGTCGACCGCGAGAAGAGGATCTGCTACATCCGCGGCGATAACGAGAGGAACCGCCTCCGCCTCAGGAAGCTCGAGACGGTGCTCCTCCTCCTCTTCCGCTCGCTTGCCTATAAGGGCGAGAGGACGATCGCGAGCTATAACGCGGTCGTCGTGACCGTGGACGAGGTGCT
>CALVOS010000051.1 GCA_944350325.1 uncultured Bacilli bacterium
ATGCTACCGGCGCCGATCCCGTCCGGGCGCGAAAATAGGTCAGGCGCCGGCGCCTGACCTATCTCCTTGGTGTCTAAGCCCTTTTATTTTCCGGCAAACGGACTCCTTGACATGGGGTCCACTTCACCAAGGGGTGCCGGCCTTTTTTCACAGTCAGGAAGACTTCTTGATCTCGTTTCGGATGGCTTCCAGGATCCGGTCCTTGCTAGGGAGGCACTTCCCCCATTCCGGGCAGGAGTCGTCGCACCAGAGCTCCGCCATCCTCCTGGCGCGGGGAATGAAGGTGCGGATTTCCTCAGGGTCGTAGCCGACCTGCACGCGCCTGTCGTCGACGATGATCGGACGACGGAGGACCGAGGGATGAGCGAGAATGAAGGCGATCAGCTCGGAGAGCTTCATGGAGTCGAAATCGATGTTCTCCTCCATGACGATCTTGCTTCGCGGGGAAATGATGTCCTCCGTGCCGTTCTCGCACTTGGCGATGATCTCGCGGAGGTCCTCCTCCCTGAGGGAATTCGAAAAGATGTCGATTCCTTTGTAGGGAATTCCCTGCTCGTCGAACCATTTCCGAACCTTGCGGCAGGACGAGCAGCTCGGGGAATAGTAAATCTTGATCACGTCCAGATTATAGCGCCCTCGTAAGGAAGAGCGGGGCGCGCACGATGGGACGAAGAGTATAATCCAGACGTTATGGACCGCATTCTTTCCGGCATCAAGCCGACGGGCACCCTCACGCTAGGAAACTACATCGGCGCCCTCCGCCATTTCCGCGACTTCCAGGAAAAGGGCGAGGTGTTCATCTTCATCGCCGACCTCCACGCGCTGACCCTCCCCATCGACCCGGAGACCCTGAGGGAGAACTCCCGCGACATCGCCGCCTTCTACCTCGCCTCCGGCCTTGACCCGGAAAGGACCACGATCTTCCTCCAGAGCGCAGTCCCCCAGCATGCGGAGCTGAACGCGATCCTCCAGAACTACCTCTACATGGGCGAGCTTCGGAGGATGACCCAGTTCAAAGACAAATCCCAGAAGATGAGGGATTCCGCAATCGGGCTTGGCCTGTTCGCGTATCCAAGCCTCATGGCTTCCGACATCGTCCTCTACGACGCGACGATCGTCCCCGTTGGCGAGGACCAGACCCAGCACGTGGAGCTCGCAAGGGACCTAGTGGCACGCTTCAACTCGCGCTACGGGGAGATTCTCACGATGCCCCGCGCGGAAGTCACCAGGGTCGGGAAGCGGATCATGTCTCTCAGCGACCCCACCAGGAAGATGTCAAAGTCCGATCCCAAGGGCGACATCTTCCTGAAGGAGGACCCCGCCCAGATCCGGAAGAAGATCATGTCGGCCAAGACGGACTCCGGAAGTGAGGTGAGGTTCGATCCGGAGCAAAAGCCCGGCATCAGCAACCTCCTGACCATCTACTCGGCATTGTCCGACATCTCGGTGGAAGAGGCGGAGAGACGATTCGTCGGCTCCCGCTACGGGGACTTCAAGAAGGCCGTCGCCGACGTCGTCCTCGAGACGCTCGTGCCCTTCCAGGAACGCTATCGCGCGATTCTGGCCTCAGGAGAATACCTTGAGGTGCTCCATAAGGGAGCGGAACGGGCGAGGATCGAGGCAGAGAAGGTCCTTTCCCGCGTGCAGCACGCCGTCGGGCTCCTTGATGAATGAATGAGACGTTGCTCGTCCTTGACGTCGACGGAACGCTTCTAGACCCGAAAGGGGCTCTTGAGGAAGGGCTCGCCAACTTCCTTAGAGACATAAGGAATGACGTTGACATCGTCCTGATGACGGGAAGGCCGCCCCGGAATCTCGAGCCAATCGTCAAGACGCTTGGGCTCCGGACTCCTCGCGTCGCCTATAACGGGCAGCTCATCCTTGACGGGAAGGGGAGGCCCCTTTGCGAAAAGCGATTCCCGATCGCGGCGATGAAAGGCCTCCTTTCGCTCCTCAGGGGGCGTGTCCCCCTGATCCACACGGAAGGGAGCGACTGGGTCTATCGAGAAGGGGAGGACGCGCCGCTCGAGAGATACTTCCCGAAAGAGGGAATGAGGTTCCTTTCTAAGGTAGACCAGCTTCCCGATGAGGATCCCTGGGTCTTTCTCTTTTCGACGACAAATCCTTCAATCCCTGCAGAAGTCTCTTCCTTTCTTGAAAATTCCCATTCCAAACACCTCGCCCTTCGTTCATGGAACGGGCTGCCGTACCACGAGATCTATCGGAAGGACGCGGACAAGGGCACCGCGTTCCTCGCCCTGATGAACGAACTTCCCCGCCGTCCCTCCAGGGTAATCGGGGTCGGGGACTCGACCAACGACGAGGCCTTCCTCAGCCTCGTGGACGAGCCATATCTCATGAGGAACGCGAAGAACGAGTCGTTAAGGAAAAAGTTCCCCCTCACAAAGAGGGGGAACGGGGAGAGCGGACTGCTGGACCTTCTTCAGGAACTTCAGCTCTAGGCCTTCACTCCAAGGATCGCCTTGATGGAGGAGACAAGCGCCTTCGCTTCCTGATCCAGCCCCTCTTCCTTCGTGCCGGCAGCCTCCACGTAGAACTTGCACTTCGGCTCGGTTCCCGAGGGACGGACCGCGATCCACGAGGTGTCCTCGAGGAGAAGGCGGACGACGTCGCTCCTATCCATGCCGGTCGGCCTCCTCTCGCCGGTCAGGACGTCGAGGATCTCGCCCTTGAGGTAGTCTTCGACACGCACGACTTTCCTCTCCAGCACCTCGGAAGGCGCGTTCTCGTGAAGCTTGTCCATGATGGCCTTCATCGCGGAGGCTCCCTCGGAACCTTCGAAATAGACGCTTTCGGTCGTCGAGGAGACGAACCCAACCCGCTCTTCCAGCTCCCGGTATGCGACGTCAAGAGGCGTGCCGTTCCTATAGTGGTAAAGCGCCATCTCCACATAGAGGAGGATCGCCTGGAGTCCGTCCTTGTCGCGGACGAAAGGCTTCACGAGGCAGCCGTAGCTTTCCTCGTAGCCGAAGAGGAAGGTCGGGCCTCCCAGAAGTTCGTAGTGATGGATTCTGTCGCCGATGTACTTGAAGCCGGTGAGGAAGCTCTCGACCTTGACCCCGTGGCTTTCGGCGACCTTCCTCGCGAGCGAGGAGGAGACGATCGTATCGTAGACGACCCCGTCCTTGGGCAGGGAGCCCCTCTCCTCATAGCCCTTGAGGATGTAGTCCAGGAGGAGGGCGGCGGACTGGTTCCCCGTGAAGCGGCGGTAGGTGCCGTCGGAGGCAAGGTAGGCGACGCCGCAGCGATCCCCATCGGGATCGGTCATGACGATGAGAGGAGCCTTGTGCTCCCTCGCGAGCTTCAGCGGCTCGACGTAGGCCTCCTCAAGCTCGGGGTTCGGGCTGAGGGTGGCCCCGAAGTCCGGGTCATGGACGCACTGCGCCACCACGGGAAGGATCTCGTATCCGAGGTCCTGGAACACGCGCATGGCGTTCTCGTAGGAAGCCCCGTGCTGCGGGGTGTAGACGACCGGAAACCCTTTCTTCTCAAGCTCCGGGTGAATCTGGATTCCCTCGACGAGCCGGACGTACTTATCGTCCATCTCCGGCCCGAAGGTGACGGTCTTCCCGGGATGGGCGTCCTTCTTCACGTCGCAGGCAAGCTCGTCCGGAAGCTCGGAAATGATCTCGAGCAGCCTCTTGATCTTGCGCGGGACAAGCTGGCAGCCGGTCTCGTCGTACACCTTGTAGCCATTGTACTGGCGGGGGTTATGGGAGGCGGTGATCATGATTCCTCCCACGCATCCTTGCTCCCGTACCGCGTAGGAGAGCTCAGGGGTGGGGCGAAGCGCGTCGAATATGTAGGCGTTGATGCCCATCTCGTTAAGGATCGAGGCGCTCTCCAAAGTGAACTCGCGCGAAAGATGCCGGTTGTCGTGGCTGATCGCGACACCCCTCGCCCTCGCGTCGGGGAACTTCTCAAGGAGATAGAGGGCGAAGGCGATCGTTGCCTTCCGCACGGTGTGCTCGTTCATCCGGTTGGTGCCAGGACCAAGAACGCCCCTCATGCCAGCGGTCCCGAACTCGATGTCCTGGAAGAAGGCGTCGTCCCTTTCCTTGGCGTCCATCGCCCGAAGCGTTTCCTTGTCGCTCGGGCTTACCTTGTCGGATCTGAGCCAGCGCTCGTAGTTCTCCTGGACCTTGTCCATAGCACCTCCTGTCCCCTGGCGGGGCCTTTGACCATATCTTACTTCAGGCGCTCTTCCTCTCGAAGGGCGGAAAGGAGCCTTTCTTCCCGGAGGGAAAGCTTGGAGAGGAATGTCCTGCCCCTAAGGGGAGCGAGCACGCCCTCTACCTCGCCGAAGGAAAGGGAGCGGGCCCGAAGGAACTGATGCTCCCATCCATAACGTTCCTTGAACGCGCGGTTCAGGGCGAAATCTCCGTACTTCGCATCTCCTACAATCGGATTTCCAATGTGCGCCAGATGCACACGAATCTGATGGGTCCTTCCTGTGATAATCTTGCATTCCACAAGCGAAACTTCCGAAAACGACTCAACAACACGGTAGAGGGTGCGGGCGGTCTTGGCGCCCTCCGAAATAGAGGCGACCTTCACGAAGCCGTGCTTCTCATCCTTCAGGAGCGGGGCGTCGATCGTCCCTTCCCGAGGGGAAGGAACGCCCTTGGCGAGGGCAAGATAGACCTTCTCCACCTCTTCCTTCTCCTGGAACAACGCGGTCAATGCCTTCAGTCCCCGATCGGTCTTCCCGAAGCAAACGAGTCCCCCGGTGTTCCGGTCCAGCCGATGGGCGGGCGAAGGGGTGAACCCCTCCTCTCCCCTGTAGCACCCTTCCCACATCAGGTGGGAGAGGACAGCCCGGGCAAGGGTGTTCCGGCTTCCCTTGCTATCCCCCATCACGAGAAGCCCGCTCGGTTTGTCGACGATAAGGATGTTCTCGTCCTCATAAAGGATCGGATAGGGAAGCTCGCGCGGTTCGAGGATATCCCTCTTCCTCCGGAAGTCGGCAAGCTGCTCCTCCGTCACGTAGATCCGGACCCTGTCCCCGGAGGAAAGGACGAAGTCCTCCTTCTCCCAGTGGCCGTTCACCTTGACGTCCTTCTTCCGGAAAAGCCGGTAGATGAAGGAGAGGGGGGCTTCGCGAAGGTAGGCCTTCACGAACTTCAGGAGACGCTGCCCCTCGGAGGAGGGACGAACCTCGAGTTCCAGCATAGGGAAAGTATAGACGTTCGCGGTTGAAGAGAGAGCGGGAGCGCCCTATAATCCGCGTGCCCCACGGAGGAATACCCAAGAGGCCGAAGGGGCGGGCTTGGAAAGCTCGTAGGCTCTTAACCGGGCGCAA
>CALVOS010000052.1 GCA_944350325.1 uncultured Bacilli bacterium
CTTCGTCTATCTCGACTCCGACGACGAGCAGATCTCGATCGCCTACAAGCGTCTGGATGGCGGCTATGGCGTCATCCAGGTCCAGAACAGGCTTGCCTAGCGATTCTCGTTGGATTCGGAGAAGGCACCAGTTGGTGCCTTTTTCTTCATTTCATCGAATAACAACAAACATGAAAAGTTGTTATAATCCCCTTGATATGGGAAAGACACTTTCGCGCAAGACGATCAACGGCCATGACTACTACTACCTCGTCTGGAGGGAGGGAGGCCGTCTCAAGACGGAGTATCTCGGGGGCGAGGACTCCCCTAAGTTCCGCATGCACCTGTTTGGAATGGCGGGTGAGGAGAGAGACGAACTATTCCGCCGGGCAAGAAAGGAGGCCTTCGATGCCGGGGCTTCCATCGCCTACGCGGAGGGAAGCGCCATCATCCGCGAATATAGGAACGGGCATCGCGAGAAAGTCGAAAGGAAGGGGATATGAGAAATCCTCGCCTCATCCTAGTCGCGGGCGGGGAGTGCTCAGGGAGGAAAAGCTTCGCGCGGGCATACCGTAGTTCCTTCCTGCTTGATCTGCCTTTCCGGGGCCTCAGGGAAGGGATTTCCTCGCGCTCGTCCTTCTACACGATCCTCAGCCTGGACGAACGGGACGAGAGGACAAGGGAGCTCCTCAGGAAGGCTAGGGAGATGGGGTATCGGACCACGATGTACTACCTCTTCGTCGGTTCCTCGCTCGCGCTCTTCCGCGGGCATGCCCGGTCAGTGGTCGAAAGGAAGGGCTTCGATCCCGACGCCATTAGGGAGAGCTATCGCCATACCTATAAGGGGCTTGCGCTCGCCCTGCCCTTTCTTTCCCTGGCCTTTCTCGTGACGAACTTCAAGACGACGAGGATCCGGGCCGTCCTCGAACCGGGGGAGACGAGCGAGGAGGACATGCTCGAGGCGATCGTCTCGCTCCGGAGGGAAGCGGAAGGGCTGGGGCCCCTTCCCTTCTCTCTCGATTTGGTAGAATGAGGCGATGGATCAAAGCAGACGCGTCATTGCCTGCGATTTAGACGGCACGCTGTTCTACCCGAAGAAGCGCCTCACCATGATTCCGAGGGAGAACGAGCGCTTCGTCGAGCGTTTCCTAGGAGATGGGGGCCACTTCCTCCTCGTTACCGGACGGACGAGGCTATACGCGGAGAAGCTGGGCAGGAAGCTTGGGCGCGAGCTCGACTGCGTGGGCTGCAACGGCGCCTTCGTCGTCGCCGGGGGCCGTCTCCTCCAGGACCTCACCCTCCCTCCCCTCGCCTTCCGGAAGATGTTCGATGAGGTGAGGAAGGAGTTTCCCGTGAAGATACCGATGCTTTTCTGCAAGCACCGGAACATGGTCATCCCCAGAAGCTCCGTCAGCGCCCTCAATCGCGCCGTATATAACGTCTATACCTATACGAACGGCACATACCGCGAGCCGGTCGTGTGGAGCGACGAGGTCTTCGACGAGGAGATCGACTCCGGGGACGTGTACAAGGCCATGTTCATCTTCGGCGCCTTCGGCAAGGCGGCCGAGATCGCCTGCGAGGTGAACAAGGTGCTTCGCGAACGCTATCCGGACTTCGAGTTCAGCTGGAGCGACCAGGCGATCGAGATCACCGCAAGGGGCGCGAGCAAGCGCGAGGGAATCGCGCTCTACCTCGATCACATGGGCCTTCCGCCCGAGAGCCTCATCGTCGTGGGCGATTCCGGGAATGACATCTCGATGTTCGAAGCGTATAAAGAACAAAGCTTCTGCATGGCGCACGCGCGCGAGCCAGTGAAGAAGCACGCCCGCCATATCATCGCGCGCGTTTCGGACCTCGAAGCCTATGTCTACCCGCCGGCGGAGCAAGGCACGGGCCGTTAAGCCGGAGAAAAGAAGGGAACCGTCAATGAATCCTCAGACCGCAGCAATCGTTAACCTCGTCAACTTCAAGAGCGCAGTGCGCGACACCCTGGAGTACGCCCTGAAGCGCGACACCCACAGCGTCCAGGCCTACGAGAACAAGAAGAAGATCATCCTGAACGAATTCAACGCCAGGACCGTCCTCCACAACACCATCGAGAACTCCGGCGAGGCCGGGGAGAAGCTGAAGGAGATGGTCCAGAAGCTAATCGATGAGATCTATGGGGAGGAATCCACCATCGTCCGCGTCGCTGACGACGGGCTTCGCGTCGATGTCGCCCAGGCGATCGCCATCTTCGAGGCCGTCATCCCCGTCCACGAGAACGTCGAGATGATGGTCCAGAGCCTCATCCGCGACTGCCGCGCGAAGAACATCGATGTCTCCGAGGGCATCACCCTTGACAAGGCGGAGGAGCGTTTCTACCGCTCTGTCGCCCTCCTCACCCTTTCCGACCGCCTGATGGCGCTCTTCAACGACTTCAACGCCGCGATGAACGAGGCCAAGGGCCAGCCCAATCCCTCGGCGAACTTCATCAGCGCCGATATCGGGCATGTCGCCCGCTCGCTCCGCACGATCCGCGACATGGGACGCGTGACTGATGTTCGTTACAAGGACGTCGAGGACAACGTCTTCCGCGTCCTCGACTACATGACGGGGAAGCGCGACATGCCTGCCGGATCGAACTGGCGCACCGTCATGCAGCAGCTCACCGACTCCCTGAATGCCCTCCTTCGCGAGAGCCAGGACGCCTTCGGCGCTGCCTTCCAGCCCGTCTGGAAGGAATATGTCGAGGAGGCGAGGCGTCAGAGGGAGGCCGCCGGGAAGCCTGCTCCGGAGCCTGTCGAGACCGAAGGGGAGCCGAGCGAGATCGATCCCGCGACCGGCCTTCCAAAGGCATAAGAGGAACTTATGAAGAACACTGTCTCTAAGTGGGAGATCGTCTGGATCGTCCTTAGTTCGATCGTCGGGCTCACCGGCATCGTCCTGGCGATCCTTGGCGTCGTCGCGGACTACCTTCCTGTGAAGGCGTCCGAGAACTTCCTTTCCGGGAGCGAGGCCTACTTCGAGGGGATCTTCCACCTATCCTTCACCTGGGCCGGAGCAATCCTCGTCATCGCCGCCGCCCTCATCGCCGCGATCTTCCTCTCCTACTTCGCCAGCAAGGCGGATCGGGAGAAGGAGCGCAGCATCCGCCGGGAGCAGCGGAAGCGCATCCTCGAGGAAGAGGGCGAGGAAGCCCCTGCTCCGGAAGAGGTTCCTGCGACGAGCGGGGAGTAACCCGGACGATGGGAATGGAGGCAGGGCGCGTCCCTGCCTTTTTTCTTCCGATAAGAAAGAGAAAACCCAGCCTTTCGGCTGGGCAATCGTCCTGGCGGAGGAAAAGGGATTCGAACCCTTGCGCCCGGTTAAGAGCCTACGAGCTTTCCAAGCCCGCCCCTTCGGCCTCTTGGGTATTCCTCCGT
>CALVOS010000053.1 GCA_944350325.1 uncultured Bacilli bacterium
GTGCTTCTCCAGGAATGCGCTCTCCGGGAAGAGGAGAGGCGTTCCCCGAGGAGGAAGGCGCTCCGTATCCTCAAGGGCGCCCTCTGGGGCGTCCTCGGGGACGCCGCGCTCCTCTTCTTCGGCTTCTCCCTCGCCTCGAGGATCACGGGCTCCCCCCTCGTTCTCGGGGACTACGGGACGCTCGTCATCTCCTCCGGGTCGATGGGCGAGAGGAACGAGGCCAACCGCTACCTCTTCGAGAACGACCTCGAGGACCAGCTCTCCACCTACGACCTCATCGGGGTGGAGAGAGTCTCCTCGCCCGAGGAGATCGAGCTATACGACATCGTCGCCTTCCGCGCGGAGGACGGGCGGACCATCGTCCACCGCGTCGTCGAGATTGAGCGTTTCGAGGAGGGGACCTTCTTCCTCACGAAGGGGGACGCGAACGAGGAGGACGACGCGAACGCCCTCTACGGGGACTATCTCGCCTTCGACGGGATCCTCGGCCGCTACTCGGGGTTCCGGATCCCTCTCGTCGGGGTGTTCGTGATATTCCTCCAGTCCGGCGCCGGGATCGCCACGATCGTCTCCCTCCTCTACTGCTACCTCATGTACGGCTACTTCCGGAACAGGCTGGACAAGGCCGTCGAGGAAAGGACGGGGTACCTTCTCTCCGTCATCCCCTTCTCTCCCGAGGAGGACGGGGAGCCCGCCTATCTCGAGGAACGGGAGGCGATCCTCTATAAGGGGGAGGTCTACCTCTTCCGCGAGGGAAGGCTCGAAGGGAGCCATCCCGCCTCGGAGGAGGAGAAGGAAAGCTTCCTCGAGGAAGAGGAGGAAGAGGAAAGGGAGAAGAAGCCCTCCTTCCTCGAACGACTGAGGTCCCTGGTACCGTGGAAGAAGGATTCTTCCGGGGATGAACATAAGGATGAAGGGAGCAAATAGGAGGCTCACCATGAAAGCAAAGTTCAAGAGAATCGACGGCATCGCCATCTCGGCGGTGTTCTTCTACCTTCTTTCCGTCCTCATGACGGGAGTCTTCCTCGACGCGGGGAGTGGCCTCGTCGTCCAGGGGAACCCCATCCAGGCCGTGGCGGAAGCCTTTGCCTTCCCCCTCGTCAACGCATCCCTCCCGAGCGCGATCCTCCTGACCATGTTCGCGGTCTACTCGCTCATCTTCGCGGGGCTCGTGATCGTCGAGATCCGCCTCGCGCAGGGCAAGGGAAGAAGCGCCCTCTCGGTCCGGAACTGGGCCTACTACGCGATCACCTTCTTCGTCTGCTACGGACTTGCCGCCGGGATCGGCATCAGCGCCCACGCTCCCGTGGAGGACTGGACGCTCGTCGGGAACTCCTTCCTCTACGTCGGGGAGAGCTTCTTCATCGCCCTCCTGGCCTACCTCGTCCTCTTCCTCATCGTCCTTTTCCTCGTGACCCTGGTGACCAGCATCCGCCGCTACCGGGTCCCCTTCGGGGAGGATATCCCCGACGAGGAGGCCTCCTCCCTTTCCGAGGAGGAGCACGAGAGCCTCGTCCAGGAGGAGCGTGCTCGCCTCCAGGGGTCGCTTGCCGCCACCTTCGGGGCGAACGCCCAGGGAAGCCTCCCCGTCCCTTCGGGAGAGTCCTCCTCCGAGGGAGCGCCCGCCCTTGGCACCAAGACCCAGGTGTTCCCGGGCCTCAGCCAGATCGAGGTCCAGGAGCTGAACGAGGAGGGGAAGGAGTACCTGGACGACGGGAAGATCTCCCTCCGCGAGCTCGCGGAACGGTTCCGCCGCTACCTCGCGAAGGAAGAAAAGCTCTACTACGACATCCATTCGATCCGCGCCTTCCTCGCCGGGCTGAGCGCCTCGCGGCTCATCATCCTCGAGGGTCTCTCCGGCACGGGCAAGAGCTCGCTTGCCCGCTACTTCAGCGCGTTCATCGGGGAGAAGAGCTTCTTCGCCCCCGTCCAGGCCACCTGGAGGGACAGGACCTCGCTCCTCGGCTTCTATAACGACTTCAGCCGCTCCTACAGCGAGACCCCCTTCCTCAAGCGGCTCTACCGCGCGAGCTTCCGCGAGAGGGCGGTCAACATCATGGTCCTCGACGAGATGAACATCGCCCGCGTCGAGTACTACTTCGCCGACTTCCTCTCCATCATGGAGTACCCGATGGAGGACTGGACGCTCGACATCATGCAGCTCCCCTACGGGTTCGAGCCTCCGATGCACCTGGACGAGGGGAGGCTCCACATCCCCGCGACCACCTGGTTCATCGGCACCGCGAACAAGGACGACAGCACCTACACCATCACCGACAAGGTCTACGACCGCGCGATCGTCATCTCCTTCAGCGACCAGAACATCCCCTTCGAGGAACCGGGGGAGTCCGCGCCGGTGTCCCTTTCCTACCAGGGCCTCCTCTCCCTGTTCGAGGAGGCGCAGAAGAGGGAGGAGGACCTTCTCGACAGCCAGGATCGGAAGCGGATCCAGCGCCTTGCCTCCTATTGCTACGAGAAGTTCGAGCTCGCCTTCGGCAACCGCATCATGAACCAGATCGAGGCCTTCGTCCCGACCTATGTCGCCTCTGGGGGCACCAAGGAGGAGGCCATCGACTTCATGTTCGCCCGCAAGGTGCTCGCCAAGCTCGAAGGCCGCTTCGAGGAGTACGTCGGGGAAGGCCTCCGGGGCCTTGAGAAGGCCA
This sequence comes from uncultured Bacilli bacterium, assembly GCA_944350325.1. Lineage (GTDB taxonomy): Bacteria > Bacillota_I > Bacilli_A > RFN20 > CAG-826 > UBA4951. The sequence goes on from CALVOS010000053.1 coordinate 2,664, forward strand.
TCGCCTCCGAATACGGGAAGAACGGCTTCCCGGAGTGCCGCTCCCTCATCGCCCACTACCTGAGGAGATTCAACTAAGGCTCGATGGCGCTGAGTGCGAAGAAGACGTCCTCCCCTCTCATGGAGGGGGAAACGCTTGGGGCGAGAGTCCTTCGGAACCGCCTCCTCGGCGTCCGGAAGGAGGAACGTCTTTCCTCGTCCCGCAGGGAGAAGGAATGGTCCTCCCTCCTCGACGCGCTCGAAGCCATCGCGCGAAGTCCCCTTTTCCGGGCAAGGGAGGAGGACGCGCTCGTGAGGAGCGAGCTTTCCGGCGCCCTTCCGCCCGAAAGCTTCCTCCGCACCATGAGGGACCCTTCCCTCTGGAGAAGGAAGCCTGGCGCGGGGATGCTCCCGGAGTACATCCACGCGATCCGCTACGAGGACGACATGAGGCTTTACGAGAACCTCCTCGTCGTGCGGGCGCTCCGCCTGCTCCGCTCGGAAGTGCTCTCCTCCGTCCAGGACGGGACAAGGGGACCGGAGTCCATTGAATCGCTTTATCT
>CALVOS010000054.1 GCA_944350325.1 uncultured Bacilli bacterium
AGGCCGTCCTTCCCTGGAGGTTGGAGGCGTACCACGCCCGGATGTCCATCGCGGTGGTGCTGCTGAGGAGGATGCCCGCGTACTCGCCGGTGATCCCGGAAAGGGCGTGGTCGATCGCGACGTCCACGTAGTCGACGGAGGAAGTCGGGACGGCCTCCCCGTTCTGATCCTTCAGGCTCGCCCAGGGGACTGCGGTCCCGGCGGTGCCGTCTGCGGCCACGAGGGCGAAAGTCGCGCCGCTGAAGTCCCCGCGGATCCGGAGGACCGTGGAGTCGTAGCCCAGCGCCTCGCCATAGGCGTACTTGTAGCTGCCGTTCTCCAAGGTGACGTGGCGCTCGACGGCCGTGGTCCCTGCGCCCGGACCGCCCCAGTAGGCGCCTGATGGAGCCCCGGCCTCATGCTTGAAGTCGTCCAGGAGCGTGCTCGAGCCGCCGGCGTCGACATACTCCGCCTTGCGGATGCGGATGGTGCCGACGGTGTCCTCGAGGGTCCAGAGGGCGAAGCCTCCGGCCCCGTTCCGGACGAGCATGTCCGGGTGGCCCGCGTAGCTCATCTCTCCGAAGGAGTTCGCGAAGTTGATGGTGATGGAGGTCCAGGTCTCGCGCTTGATCGTGGCGTTCGCCGTCCCGAAGTCGTCCTGGGTCTCGCTCAGGGGGACGCCGGACTCGCTCCAGGCGTCGACGCTCGTGGCGGCGGCGAAGCCGCGGGCGCTGAACCCTACCTTCGAGAGGTCGACGTCCTGGCTCAGCCAGATCTCGAAGCGGATCGCGCCGTTCTGCTTCTCGGGCTGGGAGCTGTAGCGGTAGATGGCCCCGTCCGGCGTGTGGTCGGTCTTCGCGAGGTCGGCCTCGATGTAGCTGAACTCGCTATCGACGGCGTCGCCTTCCAGCGTGCGCCTTTCGTCGTTCTCGTAGAGCTCGTCCACCATCTGGTCCTGGTCCTCGTCATAGGTCCAGGACGGGGTGGGGTCGCCTTCGGCGGCATGGGCCGCGAGAGGGCTTTCGGCGGTGCTTCCGACCAGGCCGATGAAGGCCATGGCGGTCACGAGGCCGAAGATGAATTTCTTCTCCATGAATTCCTCCTTTCCAGAATCAATTGGAGCCGAACACGTAGATCTCGCTCAGCTGGGCGCCATACCCGCCGGCGATGTCGTTGGCGGAGATGTCCAGGCGCAAGTAGCGCATCCGGACCGGCTCCGCGAGCTCGATGGTCACCTTGTTTCCCTGCTGGGGGTCGAAGAGGTAGTCCCTTTCCTCGAGGAAGGTCTCGAACTCGACGCTCTCGCCGTAGGGGATGTCCTGGGCAGAGCTGCTGAAGGCGATCTTCTGGGTCCTCGCGTTCCACATGAGCGAGTTGGGAAGGTTGAGGGCGATGACGTGGACCTCGTAGACCGCGCCGAGGTCGAGGACGATATGGGCGGGGAAGCCGTCCGACTCGTAGTAGGAGGTGCCGTTGGGATCACCGTCCGTGAGGCGGTTCGGGGTGTAGACGTCGTAGTAGGGGGTGCTGTCGACGATCGACTTGTTGTAGGAGAGGGAGGGGCCGTATAGCTCGAGGGAGCCGAAGGAGAGGCGGTCGATCTGGAAGTACTCGTCCTCCACCATGTAGATGCGGAACTGGAGGGCCTCCACCCTCATCGCGGAGATGGCGATCTCGATCGCGTTTCCCTGCTTGGGGGAGAGGGCGTACGTGGTGAGGTTCTGGGCGTTCCTGAAGCCGGGATCCCCTTCCCTTCTCGCCCTCGTGTTGATCTGGTACTGGTAGCTGTAGTCGTTGTCCCCGGAGCCAAGGAGGCGGATGTTCCCGATATAGACAGGCTCCGCGAACTCGATGGTGAGGGCGAGGAACTCGTCCTCCTCGTCCTGGTCGTAGGCAAGGGAGGTGAAGACGGTGGACTGGTCCTCGTCGAAGAGGTTGGCGATCGGGGCAGAAGGATCCTCATAGGAGCCCGAGCCATCGTCCGCGGGGTCGTTGAAGAGCTTCCCGGCGCCATGGGTGAGGGTCGCGGAGGCCACTTCGTAGTCGATCGGGGAGCCCAGGTACTGGAGCTCGCCCTTGAGGACGGCGAAGTCGGGGACGAGGACCGCCTCCTGCGCCGTCGCAGGAACGTTCGTCTTCTCGATCTCCTCGCCCAGCTCGCTGAGGTCGTAGGGATAGGGGAGGTTCGCGCCCGTGGCCTTGCCCCCGCGGATGACGACGTTCTCGACGTTCTGGCCCTCCTGGAGGCGGAGGGTGGAGGCGTCCTTTGCCTCGACGTCCCCGATCTGGACGTTCTCGAAGGTCACGTTCCGGATGGTCGCGCCGGTCGCGAGGTCTCCTCTCACGCGGGTGACCGCGGTGTCGGGGACGTCCTGGAAGAGGACGTTCCTTACGGTGACCCCGTCCACGTCTCCGAGCTCCTCGTTCACCGACCAATCGGCGTTATATTCGATCGAAAGGTCGATGAGGTAGTCGTCGACCCCGTCGTTCCGGTTGTCCCCGAGCATCTCCCCGTGCTCGACGGTGATGTTCTCGTAAAGGACGTTCGAGACTTCCGCGCGGTCGGCGTTATGGAGGGAGACGACCGCCTTGTGGTAGTTATGGAAGACGGTGATGTCGCGGAAGGCGATGTCCCTCATGACGTCCCCGTTGGCCTCGAAGCCGACTTCCATCGACTGGGCGAGGTCGGTCCAGACGTTGACCTGGGAGAAGGTGACCCTCTCCGAGCTATGGCCGTCGTTGTCCTTGACGACGAGGGAGTCGTCCCAGCTGCGGACGTAGCCGCCTGTCACCTCCACGTCCCGGGACCCCTGTACGGAAATGCCGTCGCCATTGGGGCGCGCGGTGATGATCTTGACGTTCTCCATCGTCACGTCGTCGCAGTTATAGAGAGTGACGGCCCATCCGGCGGGGTCGGCGAGGATGATGCCCTCGACCCTGAGGTTCTTCCCGGAACGGAACTCGATGGGGCAGGTGCTGTCGCCCTCCCCGTCCCTGCTGTAGGTCTCCCCGGAAAGGACGCCCCTGCCGCGGATGGTGACGTCGTCCACCAGCTCCGTGCGGATGTTCCCGAAGACATAGGCGCCGCCGGCAAGGTAGAGGGTGTCGCCTGCCTCGAGGGGGATGGCGCCTGCGTCATAGACGCCCGGGCCGATGTAGACGACCCCTTCCTCTCCCTCCTCGGGAACGTTCTCCTCGAGGGGGTTGGCGAAGAGCTGGACGGCAGTCGTCGCGTCGCCGTTGATCTCGACGACGTAGTTGTTCGGCTGCTCAAGATCGAAGGAGACGACGTTTCCCTCGATCGTGGGCTCGATCCCATACGCGAGAGGGGAGATCGTCGCGGAGTCGACCGCCTCGGGGAAGGTCATCGATACGTGCACCCTCCCTTCGAAGTCGAAGTAGCTGTAGGGGGACATCCGGTAGTCGTTCGACCAGCTGAAGGTCCGCCCGTCGTTGACCCTCGTCTCGTAGACGAAGAGCTCCTGGCCCTCCACCTCGATGCTTACTTGCTCGGAGGTGTGCATGATGGAGGGGCCTTCGTAGGTGACGAGGCTCGTCTTGCCGATTTTTTCGGAGACGGGCGGTTCGGAGGAGCTGGAGGAGGCAGGGGCCTCTTCCGGGCCGCAGGAGGCGAGAAGTAGTGCGCCGGCGAGAAGCCCGGCGGCTAAGATGCGCTTCATCATGCCTTCGATTATGGAAAGGCCCCCTTCCGGGCCTAGAAGGGGGCACTGCAAGATGAGGGGGTGACCCTGCTTATTCGATGAGCAGGGGTCCTTCCAGGGCGTCCAGCTCCTCCGAGGACATGCTCCTCCTGAGGGTCGCCCCGGTGATTCTTTCCCCCGTCGTGGCGAAGGAGATCCTCTCCGCGTACTCGTTCTTCCGAATCCGGGAGTCTCCGTCCAGGATGGCCTCGCCCTCGAGCTCGATGTCCTCCATGAGGACGTCGGAGACGGTGGCGATGCGCCCCTTGAACTCCGGGTCGAGGCGCTGGTCCTTGCTGCCGGCGAAATTGAAGGTGGGGACAAGCCCGGAGCGGATGGAGCGGACGAGCAGGTTCCTCACCTCGATGTCGTGGACATCGCCGATCTCCGTTCCTCCGGAGGCGGGGTTCTCGCTCCAGGTCGCGGAGTACTCGGCGGTCATCTCGACCAGATGGCTCTTGCCCGCGTCCCCAAGCCCCACCGAGCAGTCGTCGACGGTGATGTTCTCCCAGCGGATGTCGTGGATGTCGGCGTAGTTGCCGTTATGGATGCTGACGACCGGCTTGTGGTAGGCATGGATCACGGTGAGGTCCTCGAAAGCGATGTTCTCCATCTCCTCGCCCACCGTCTCGAATCCGATCTCCGTGGACTGGGCGAGGTCGGTCCAAATGACGATGTCATGGAAGAGGATGTTCCTCGAGGAGCCGTGGCTGTTGCGGTCCGGGTTCCCGTAGGGGAGGGCGTAGTTCTTGCAGACGAGGGAGTCGTCGTAGGAGCGAACGAAGCAGTCTTTCACCTCCACGTCCTCGCAGGACTGGAGCGTGATGCCGTCCCCGTTGCTGCGGCTGCTGACGATGGCCACCCCGTCCACGAGGGCGTCCTTGGTGAAGTAGAGGTTCACCACCCAGGCGGAGGGGTCGAGGAAGGTCACGTCCTTGATGATCACCCCCTCGCAGGAGGAGAAGTCGAGGGGGACGAGCGCGTCCTTCTCGCGATCGAAGGTCGAGCCGTCGATGATGCCCGGGCCGACGACGGCGATGTTCCTCGCTCCGTTCGCGGCAAGGGCACCGCGGAGGACCGCGCCCTCCTCGAGCTTCAGGAGGGTGTTGCTCTCAAGGTGGATCTTGTTGTCATCCCCGATGAGCTCGTTGTTCTCCTTCCTATGGATTCCCGGGCCGAGGGTTATGACATTCTCGTAGCCGCTTTCATCGAACGGTTCCTCGCCGTACTCGTCGGCGACGATCATGATGGCCTTGAGAGGGTCGCGGGCGGGCTCGACGGAGTAGGCTCCCGCGGAGTAGAGGGTGAAGTCGATGACCTCTCCTCCATCCCGGACGGAAGGGATGATGTTCCAGCCGGCGGGAAGGACGCGGGCGCTATCGCCGGCGCCTTTCTCAAAGCGGAGGCGGAAGGTGATCCGTCCGCGGATCCTGACCCTTGCGAACGCGGAAGGGACCCGCGAGGACTGGGGCATCGCCCAGGAGTGGCTGTCGTTGACCATGACTTTGAGAAGAGGGACTTCCGTCTCCTCCTCTCCGTCGAGGACGTAGAGCCTCGCGCCTTCGTAGCGAGTCATCCCTGCGGGAACATCCAGGATGTCGACGGCGGGCGAGAGCGCCTCCTCCTCGAGGGAGGAAGAAGCGCTATCCCCTTCCTCATGGGAGGAACTGGAGGAGCCTTCGGCGGAAGAGCCGGAAGCGCTCGAAACGGAACCATCCCCGGTGCAGGAAATCAGAAGAAAAACTGGGAGAAGAAGGAGTTTTGCTAAGGATTTCTTTCTCATTGAGATCTAGGCAAGGCCGTTGCCGTCCTCCTTGTCAAAGAAATGCAGGGCATCCCCGTCGAAGACGATGGGGATTCTATCGCCTTCCTTGACCTCGCCCTTGGTGTCGTACTCGAAGACGAAGGGGGTCTCCCCGACGGTCCCGTGGATGTAGTAGCGGTTCCCAAGGAGTTCCGGGATATGGCTATCCACAGTCATCATCGGGGTTTTCTCCCCTGCGACATGGATGTCCTCCGGCCGGATGCCGAGCTTCACGTGGCGGTCCTTCCCGGCGATGTAGTCCTTTGCGCGGGAGAGCGCCTGAACGGCGGCGTCCTTCCTCTCGGCAAGTTCCCTGAGGCGGGACTCCACCTTTTTCTTGCGGGACCTTCTCGTTCCTTCGTCCGCCAGTTCTTCCTGATAACCCCTGAATTCAAGATCCATTTTCTGGATTTCCTGCTCAAGGCGCTCTGTTTTTGCTTGGTAGGCGAGAAGAATTTCCTCAGCCTTTCCCTTAGGGAGCCTAAGCGTAAGGGAGCCGTCGATGAGGACGGTGTCGTCGTCCTTGATCTCCGCAGGGAAGATGTTCATCGCGGGGGAGCCCACGAAGGTAGCGACGAAGAGGTTCGCCGGATGGTTGTAGATTTCCTTCGGGGTGCCAATTTGCTGGATGAGGCCTCCCTTCATGACGACGATCCGGTCTGCCATCGTCATGGCCTCCGTCTGGTCATGGGTGACATAGATCGTGGTGGTCCCGATTTTCCGATGCAGGTCGACGATCTCGCTCCTCATCTGGACACGGAGCTTCGCATCGAGATTGGAGAGGGGCTCGTCCATCAGGAAGATGCCTACGCTTCGGACGAGGGCGCGCCCGAGGGCGACCCTTTGCCTCTGTCCGCCGGACATCTCGCGGGGCTTGGCGTTCAAGTAAGGCTCGATCTCAAGGATCTTCGCGGCGGCCGTCACCCTTTCCCGGATCTCTTCCTTCGTGTAGCGGACATGCTTCATGAGGGGGACGGGATGCTGGAGAAGCTCCTCCCGCTTCCTCTCCTTGGCAAGCTGCTCCTCCCGGAGCCGGTTCTCGGTGGCGAGCAGGTCGTCCACGAATTCCCGCTCCTCGGGGTCGTGGATTTCCTCCTCCGGGTGCTTCCGGAGGATGGCCTCGATCTTCCTCAGGTCCCTGGCGATGTCCCTTAGGTCCCTGTCAAGGAGACGGATGGCCTTATGGTCGATCGCCTCGACCTGCTTCCCTTCCTTGTCCAGGAGGGGGACGTACTTGCCACGCATCTTGAGGCCGAAGGCGAGGTTGTTGTAGACGGACATATGGGGGTAGAGGGCGTAGCTCTGGAACACCATCGCGATGTCCCTCTCCTTTGGGGTGAGGTTGTTGGCGAACCTTCCGTTCATGTAGAGCTCGCCCGCGCTGATTTCCTCAAGTCCCGCGATCATGCGGAGGGTCGTGGACTTCCCGCAGCCGGAAGGTCCGACGAGGACGATGAACTCATGCTCCTTCACGTCGAGATTGAAATCGTGGACGGCAAGGAGCCCGTTCGGGTATCTCTTCCTGACCTTGCGGAGGGCGATGACGCTTTTCTCTTCCATGGCAAGGCTATCTTGCCCTGACATAGGCTTCTTTTTAACTTTCGCGCACGTTCCCCCGTTAGGAATGCAGTCTTGCCCACCTTAAGGCAGGGACCACAAAGAAAAGGCCCGTCTTCGCGACGGGCCCTCTTGCTCCTTCCGGAACTACTTGTAGAGGTTGTAGAAGGCGCGGATGCCCGGGTACTGGGCCTGGTCGCCCAGCTCTTCCTCGATGCGGAGCAGCTGGTTGTACTTGGCGATGCGGTCGGTCCTGGACATGGATCCGGTCTTGATCTGGCC
>CALVOS010000055.1 GCA_944350325.1 uncultured Bacilli bacterium
CAGCAGGCCACGCGTCTCGCGCGCCTCATGGTCACGACCTACGGGATGTCCGAGCTCGGGCCTGTCCAGTACGAGACGAGTTCCACTTCCGTCTTCCTGGGGAGGGACTACACGGACACCCAGAAGAACTTCTCGGCGAAGGTCGCCTATGAGATCGACTCCGCGGTCCGCCTCATCATCGAGCAGTGCCATAGCGAGGCCCGCCGCATCATCAGCGAGCACCGCGACGAGGTGACGCTCATCGCCACTACGCTTCTTGAGAAGGAGACGATCACCGCCGAGGAGATCGAGGCCCTCGTCCGCACGGGGAAGCTCCCGGATAAGAAGGTGGCGCAAAAGCCCGAGGCTCCTCAGGAGAACGCCCCCGCCCCTTCCGAAGAGAAGGAAGGCGAAACCCCGTCCGAAGGAGGGACGGACGCCCCCAAGGGCGAGTGAGGAAGGCCCGGGAGACCGGGCCTTTTCCGAAGCCATGGACTATCCATTCCCTGCCTCGATCGGGGGAATTCCCCTCTCCGGGCGATTGATCCTCGGCCCGATGGCGGGCATCACCTCCCTCCCCTACCGGGAGTTCATGCGCCCCTTCGGGATTTCCCTCGCCGTCACGGAGATGATCAGCGACTGCGGCCTCCTCTACGGAAACCAGAGGACGAAGGAGTACTTCCGCTCCTCAGGGGAGGACCATCCCCTTGCCGTCCAGCTCTTTGGCTTTTCCCTGGAGAACAGCCTCCAGGCGGTCGACGTCCTCGAGAAGGAGTCTTCCTACGAGTTCCTCGATCTGAACTTCGGCTGCCCCGTCCCGAAGGTCACGAAGACCGGGGCCGGCTCATCGTGGCTAAGGAGGGAGAAAGAGCTCGAGGAATACGTATCCGCGATCGTGAGGAGGTCAAGGAAGCCGGTCACCGCGAAGATCCGCCTTGGCTGGGACGAGGCTTCCATCAACGTAGAGGAGGTTTGTCGGATTCTCGAGCGCTCGGGAGTGAGCCTCGTGACCGTTCACGCCAGGACGAGGGCCCAGGGATATAGCGGCCATGCCGACTTCCATCGGATCGAGGGGCTCGGCCACCGCCTTTCGATCCCCCTTTGCACCTCAGGGGACGTCAGGGACGCGCGGGGGAGCATGGAGGCGATGGCCCTGACCGGGGCGAGCTTCCTGATGCTCGCCCGCTACGGAGTGGGGGACCCGCTTCTTGCCAAGGAGCTTTCTTCCGCGCTGGAAGGGCGCGAGGAGAGATTCCCGCGAAGCCTCGGGGAACAGGCGGGATTCGCTCTGGACTATCTTGAAAGGATGGTCTCCTATCTCGGGGAACGGGGTGCGCTAGGAATCCTCAGGGGCGTCCTCCCGAAGTTCTTCCGTTCCTTCCCCGGGGACAGGAGGATCCGGCGCGCGTTCGTCGAGACGGCGAGGGACGTCTCCTCCATGCGGGAGATCCTTCTCTCGCTGAAAGAGGACAATTGTCACTGACTTCAAAGCCGGGCGGTTCGCTCTTATAGTTTCGTCATGAGTAGAAAAACCAGAACGAGCGCCTCCTTTCCTGGGGAGAGCGAGCTCGAGAAGGCGAACCGCCTTCTTTCCCGGCGCGCGGCGGAAGCCGGCATGGTCCTCCTGAGGAACGAAGGCGTTCTTCCCTTGGAGAAGCCATGCCCTGTCGCCCTCTTCGGGTCCGGGGCCAGGCATATGACCAAGGGAGGGACCGGGAGCGGAGAGGTGAACAACCGCGGCACCGTGATGCCCGAGGAAGGCCTTCTCGCGAACGGGTTCGATGTATTGACCGCTTCCTGGCTCGACCGTCTCGACGCCGGGCTCATGGACTCCTGGAAGGAGTATGTCCGCGAGGTCAAGAGGAAGACGAGGAAGATCGCCCCCTGGGACTCGAGGTCTTTCTTCCCCGCCTTCGACTCGGTCGCGGAACGGACTCCCGACCTACCCCCCATCCATGAGGACGACCTTCATCTGGAGAAGACCGACGTCGGGATCCTGATCATCGCCCGCCAGGCCGGCGAGGGCAGGGACAGGAAGGACATCCCTGGGGACTGGACCCTCACGGAGAGGGAGCTCGAGGCCGCCAGGACCATCAGCCGTTCCTACCGGCGGTCCATCCTCGTCATCAACTCAGGCTCGCCGATTGACTGTTCCTTCCTGGAGGAATGCCCCTTCCAGGCGATCGTCTACATGGGCCAGCCGGGGGAGGAAGGAGGGAACGCCCTCGCGGAGCTCCTGCTTGGCAAGGCGACCTTCTCCGGGAAGCTCGCCTGCAGCTGGCCGAGAAGGCTCGAGGACCTCCTCTCGACTCCTGAATATATCAAGGAAGCCGGCGAGAGCCCGACGATCCTTTATCCCGAGGGCATCTTCGTCGGCTACCGCTTCCACGACGCCTCCGGCGTCCCTGCCCTCTTCCCCTTCGGGCACGGGCTTTCCTACACGAGCTTCTCGTGGGGCGAGCCACGGCTAGAGATTCAAAAAGACGAAATTACATTCTCCTGCAAGGTGCGGAACACGGGCGCGCGGAAGGGCGCCTCGATCCTCCAGCTCTATGTTGGCTATCCCAAAGGGGAGATCCTTCGCGAGGAGAAGGCCCTCCTGGGATTCGCTCGCTCCCCGGAGCTTGCCCCTGGGGAAGAGTGCGCGATGGAGATTGCCTTCCCCGTAGAGGCCATCGCCCTCTACCGCGAGGAGGACTCCTCGTGGGTGATTCCCGCCGGCGAGTACGCGATCCTGGTCGGGGAGTCATCCGTATCCTTCCGTCCGGTCGCGGCCATCCGGATCCGGGAGGAAAAGGTCGTGGAAAGATGCCGTCCTGTCTCTAACCCCGGAAGGAGGATCGCCGACTACGTCCCGCCTAGGAAGGATCCTTCCTGGGACATGACGGGCATCCCGTCCGTCGAAATGGACCTCTCCTTCCTCAAGACCGTGGAGCATCGCTACGGGGGCGAGGAGGAGATCGATTCCTCTGTCGCCGGGCTAGGTTACGAAGGGCTCGCCACGGGGCTGACGGGGACTTACAAGCACCTATTGTCCGAGACGAAGGAGGTGACACCTGGCGCCGCCGGGCGCACGAGGCTTGGCGATGTCTTCGGCGAGGAGGAGGACGTCGTCATGGCGGACGGCCCTGCCGGGATCCGCCTTGCCAACACCTACCGGTGGAAGAAGGGGAAGTGCCCGAGGGAAATTCGTGTCATCCCTGAGAAGATGCTGATCGCGAAGCCCTATCTCCGCCCAGTGAACTTCCTGAAGAGTCTCTCCTTTATGCCGAAGAGGCATTGCTGGTGCACTGCCTTCCCGGCAGGGGTAATCCTTGCCCAGACCTTCGACCTCTCACTTCTCCAGGAGGTCGGGACTGCCGTCGCCAAGGAAATGGAGGCGGCAGGGATCGACATCTGGCTCGCCCCGGGCATGAACATCCAGCGGAATCCCTTTTGCGGAAGGAACTTCGAATATTTCAGCGAAGACCCGGTTTTGACGGGGAAATTGGCTGCAGCGATTACAAGAGGCGTCGCCAAGGTGCCTGGCAGGACCTGCACCCTCAAGCACTACGCCGCGAACAACAGGGAAGACGGGCGCATGAAGTCCGACAGCGTTCTCGACGAGCGGGTCCTGAGGGAGATATACCTCAAGGGCTTCGCCATCGCCATCCGCGAGGGCTCGGCGATCGCCGTGATGACCTCCTACAACAAGATCAACGGGGTCTACGCAGGCTCGAGGAAAGACCTTTGCGAGGACGTCCTTCGCTCGGAGTTCGGCTTCGATGGGTTCGTGATGAGCGACTGGGAATGCGTGGCCCCCGGCCAGGCGATCGCCTGGGAGCATGTCGAAGGCGGGACGGACCTCATCATGCCGGGGATGGACTATCCTCGCGACGAGCTGATCCGCGGTCTCCAGGAAGGCAAGGCGGATGAGCGGAAGCTCCGCCTCGCCCTGTCGCGTATCCTCCGCGCCTGCCGCAGGATCCGGAAGGGCCTCTAGCCCCTTCTTCAACACTCACCCGAGCTAATCCCATCGAAGGACTGCCATGTCTTTGCAAAACGGCCTTATGGCGAGGCCTCCTTTCTGGGCGTCACAATGGGATAAATGGCCTTGTTTTGTATAAACGAGAACTTTTTCAAATCACCTTGTTGACTACTTTCGGAAGAGCGCGTAAATACACACTTGCGGAGAAGAGATAGTCAATATGGAAACAAAAATTGAACAGCACAGATTGCTCTCCTCATCCATTCGCGAGACCTACGTTCGCGCCCGCTCGGTTTTCCGGGAGTGCGCCTCGGGAATCTCCGATCCGAACCTCAGCTGGATCGAGATCATGGTCCTTAACGACCTTTACGCGCATAGGAAGGAAAAGACGAGCGCCCGCGACGTCGCAGCCAGGATTCGCCTCAGCAAGGCCTCTCTTTCCCAGAACCTCGCCCTTCTTGAGGCGAAGGGCATGGTGGGGGACAAGGTGTCGACTAAGGACAGGAGGGTGAAGTGGCTCTACCTGACCAGCAAGGGGGAGGAATGGATCACGCGCGTTCATTCCAGCTTCGACTCCCTCGTCCTCCGCATGGGGGAAGGCATCTCCCCGGAGGAAAGGGAAGTGACCTTGCGGGTGCTTGAGAAGGTTCGCGAGAACTGCCGCCTCCTTTCACTGGAGGAGAAGGAACGGAAGCGCCTTGCCGATGAATCGATGGAAGGAGGAAAGGAATGAGCAAGAATGCCGCAAAGGCGATTCGGGAAAACGAGAACAACGCCCCTCGTTTCCGGAGTGCCGACGAGGAATTCGACGAGCAGGGGATGCCGATCTACCACGACACCCTTCTCGGAACGATGAAGTCTCTCTGGAGATTTATTGGAAAATACAAGAAAGACACAATTCTTGCATGGATTTTCGTTGCCTTGGAGACTGCTGGGGAAATCCTCATCCCCTACATGATGCAGTACCTGGTCGACGAGATCAGCGCCCCGCAGATCAACGTGGGGATGTGCTTCGTCTGGGGCGGTGTCATGCTCGCGCTCGCCTGCTGCGGGGTCGTCACCGGCATCCTCGCCGGCTACTGGGCGGCCTCCGCCGCGGCGGGGCTCGGGGCGAACCTCCGCCAGGAGATGTTCTACAAGATCCAGGACTACTCCTTCACCAACATCGACAAGTTCTCCACGAGCTCCATCGTCACGAGGACGACCCTCGACGTCAGCAACGTCCAGTTCGCCTTCCAGATGATCGTGCGCTCCCTCCTCCGGGCCCCGATGCTCATGGTGTTCGCCATGATCATGGCCTTCGTCACGGAATGGAGGCTTGCCTTCATCTTCCTCGCCGTCATCCCTGCCGTGGGCGCGCTCCTCATCTTCATCGCCCACTTCGTCCACCCTCTCTTCGTCCGCATCTTCCGGACCTACGACGACCTGAACGAGGACGTCCAGGAGAACATCGCCGGCATCCGGGCCGTCAAGGCCTTCGGGAGGCAGGAGGAACAGAAGAGGCGCTTCGGCGACACGAGCGAGATCATCTTTGAGAAGTTCGTGAAGACGGAGAAGATCCTCGCCTTCAACTCCCCTCTCATGCAGACGGCGAGCTATCTCGCGATTCTCCTGCTTTGCTACTTCGGCGCCCAGCTCATCACCACCTGGGTGCCCGGCCCGGACGGGAACCCGCAGTTCACCGCCGCCGGCATCCTCATCACCGAGATGACGACGGGCGAGCTCAGCTCCCTCCTTTCCTACATCATGCAGATCCTCATCGCGCTCATGCTGATCACGATGATCTACACGATGATCGTCATGTCGCGGAACAGCGCCGAGCGAATCATCCACATCATCGACGAGGTGCCCGACATCGTGAGCCCGGAGAACCCGGTCCTCGAGGTGAAGGACGGATCCGTCGACTTCGACCACGTGCGCTTCCACTTCAAGGACAACCCGGAGAACGACGTCCTCAAGGACATCGACCTCCACTTCGCCTCTGGCTCTATGATCGGGATCGTTGGCTCGACGGGCTCGAGCAAGACGACCCTCCTCTCGATGATCGCCCGCCTCTACGACGTAACCTCCGGCTCCGTCAAGGTCGGGGGAGTCGACGTCCGGGACTACGACATCCACGCCCTCCGCGAGGCGGTCGCCGTCGTCCTTCAGAAGAACACCCTCTTCAAGGGAACGATCGCCGAGAACCTCCGCTGGGGGAACGAGAATGCCACCGACGAAGAACTGAAGGAAGCCTGCGACATCGCCCAGGCCTCCTCCTTCATCGAGGGCTTCCCCGAGAAGTACGACAGGATGATCGTCCAAGGTGGGACTAACGTCTCCGGCGGCCAGAAGCAAAGGCTTTGCATCGCCCGTGCGCTCCTGAAGCACCCCAAGATCCTCATCCTCGACGACAGCACGTCCGCCGTGGACACCCACACGGACTCCCTCATCCGCCAGGGGCTCGCCACCAAGTTCCCCGGCACGACCAAGTTCATCATCGCCGAGCGTGTCCTCTCGGTGAAGGATTGCGACCAGATCCTCGTCATGGACGACGGGAAGGTCATCGCCAAGGGCACGAACGATGAGCTCATGGAGAGCTGCCCGCTCTACCGGGAGCTCTACGAGTCCCAGCTGGGAGGAGGTGACTTCGATGTCCAGGGCGACTAGGACCCAAGGGAAGGGAAGGAACTACCTTTCCATGATCGGGCGCGTCTTCCGCGTCGAGGTCAGGAACTATCCCGTCCGCTTCACGCTTGCCTTCCTCTGTATCATCGTCGCGGCCGTCAGCACGGTGTTCGCGACCATCTTCACGGGCGCCGTCATCGACCAGTGCATCACCCCGATGGTGACGAAGACCACCGAGTGGATCCAGGCCGGGCAGATCGGAACGCTCGACCTTTCCGCCGAGTACACCCTCCTTGGGATCCTCGTGGGCGTCTTCGTCGCCGTCATGGCGATCGGCCTCACCTGCGACTACTTCTACCAGTACCTCATGGCCTACGTCGCCCAGGGCACCCAG
>CALVOS010000056.1 GCA_944350325.1 uncultured Bacilli bacterium
GTTCGCGTAGAGCCCGTAGGCCTCCATCTCGACCCCGAGCACGCCGAGCCCGGCCCATTTCTTCCAGGTGGAGGGGTCGTGGTCGTAGAAGATGTCCGCGGAAAGGATGTTCCCCACATGAACCTCGGAGCCCCGCGCCCTCGCCGCGAGATACGCCTTGTGGAGGAGGGAGAAGTCGGCGATCGCGGAGAAGGTCCCTCCGCGGAGGTCGTGCTGGCCCATCCAGTTGCTATCGGTGCAGGCCCCCTCTGCAAGGACGATCGAACGAAGGCCGACGTCGGGCTGGTAGGTCCCCATCGTGCCGATGCGGATGATGCTTTCCACGCCGAACTCGGCGTAGAGCTCATGGGAGTAGATCCCGATCGAAGGCATGCCCATGCCGCTTGCCATCACGGAGACGAGCCCCCCATGGGGGCCTTTCCCGGTGAACCCGAGCGCTCCCCTCACCTCATTGACGAGGCGGACCTCGGAAAGGTAGTTCTCCGCGATCCATTTCGCACGGAGGGGATCCCCAGGCATGAGGACGACCCTCGCGAAGTCCCCCTTATGCGCGTTGATGTGAGGTGTTGCCATCTTCTTGCCTCGCTTTCCTCGTATTCTAAGGCAAACGCCGGCCCTTTCCAATTCAGCGGACCGTGACCGACTTGGCGAGGTTCCTCGGCCTATCGCAGGGCTTTCCGAGCGCAAGGGCAAGGAAGTAGGAAAAAAGCTGGCCGTAGCAGACGAGCGGAAGCGCCTGGAGGATGCCTGGAAGGGGCTCGACGGGGATATCGTCCTCCTTCCTGTTCCCGAGAGTTAGGAGGGATGCCCCCCTGCTCTCTGCCTCGCGGGCATTGAGGCGCACCATCGCCTCGCCCTTTCCGGTGGCGAAGACGACGAGAGGGGTTCCCTTATCAATCAGCGCGATCGGGCCGTGCTTCAGCTCGCCGCTCGGAAAGGATTCACAAGGGAAGCTCGCCACCTCCTTGACCTTGAGGGCGCATTCCATCGCTGCCTCGTTCCCCTCCCCGCGGCCGATGAAGTAGAGCCTCCCCGCCCTGGCCACCGCGGAGGCGGCGGAACGGATCTCGTCCTTCCTCGCGATGATGTCCCTCAGGGAGCGCGACGCCTCCTCGATCCCTTCCGTGCCATCCTTCCCCGAGGCGCGAAGGAAGAGCCCGTTGAGGAGGGCGACCTCCCCGAGGAAGGTCTTCGTGGCGGCCACGGCGACCTCCGCCCCGACGTCGAGGAAGAGGTGGTAGGCGGATTCGCGCGCGAGCCTGCTATGGGGGGCGTTGGTCACGGCGATCGTCCTTCCTTTCGGGAGAAGGCGCAGAACGTCGAGCGTGTCCGCCGTTTCGCCGGACTGGGAAAGCAGGAAGAAGAGCGTGCCCTCCTCAAGAGGAGGGGTGTCGACCAGGAACTCGCTCCCGGGGATCGCGAACGCCCTCTTCCCTAGCCTTCGCGCCGCCCGGGCGACAAGAAGCGAGGCATGGAAGCTGGAGCCGCATCCGACGAGGACGATGCTGGCGGAATCCTGGACAAGCCTCACGATCTTCTCGGGAATCGCCCGGATGGAATCCTGGATCCCCAGGAGGACCCCCGGCTCCTCCTCGATCTCTTTGATCATGAAATGAGGGTACCCCCCCAGGTCGATCTCGTATTTCCCGAGGTCCCTTCCCCGGAAGGATGGGGGTATCTCCTCGCCTGCTTGGAAGATCCTCGCCTCCTCTTCGGAAACGTAGCCATAAAAGCCGTCCTCGAGGTCGAGGAAGGAATCCGCATAGCCGACGAGCGCCGCGGGGTCGCTTGCGACGAGATAGCCTTCCCGCCCCTTCCCGAGGACCAGGGGCGAGGACTGCTTCGCGAAATAGAGCCTCCCTGGGCAGGAAGAGATCAGGATCGCGAGGGCGAAGGTCCCCTCCAGGAACTGGAATAGGGAGGAAAGCGCCTCCTCGGGAGACTTTCCGGAACGAAGGCTGAACTCCAGCAGATCGGCGACTAGTTCCGTGTCCGTCGAGCTTTGGAACTCATACCCCGCGTTCTCGAGGAAGGAACGGAGGCTCTGCTCGTTCTCGATGATACCGTTATGGACGAGCGTCACGAGCCCGTGGAAGGAACGGTGGGGATGCGCGTTCTTCAGGCTCGGAAGCCCGTTCGTCGCCCAGCGCGTATGCCCGATCGCAAGGCGGGAGGAGAAGGGAGGAAGGATCTTCTCCAGCACATCCACGGAGCCGACGGTGCGCTTCGTCTCGACGGATCCGTCCTCCGTAAAGTAGGCAACTCCCGCGGAGTCGTAGCCACGGTATTGGAGTTTTGACAGGCTTTTTAGCAGGAAATCCCTCATCGGGAATCTTGCGGCCGCCCCCACGATCCCGCACATCGCTAGCGAGCCTCCATGAAGTCCATGATCCTCGCCCGCGCTTCCGCGGCCTCGTTCTTGGTCGGGAAGTCCAGGAGGACGCGAAGGATCGGCTCCGTCCCGCTTGGACGGATATAGACGCGGGATTCTCCTTGCTGTTCCTTGGCGAACTCTCCAAGGAACTTCCGATAGGCGAGGCTCTCGGTGAAATTATCAAGGTCCTCGCGCGAGCGGAACGAGAAGTTCATGAGCTCCTGATAGCTGGGATGATAGGTCTTGAGCGCCCAGCGGATCTCCCTCTCGCTGTGGTAGAGGCTCAGGAAGCGCAGGGCAGTCAATAGACCGTCCCCGGTCGGCATCTCGTCCGGGAAGATGACATGGCCGGATTGTTCCGCCCCAAGGAGGTATCCTCCGTCTCGGAGCGCCTCCCCTAGCGCGCGGTCCCCGACCTCGGTGATGGTGGGAACGACCCCGAGGGAGCGGATGGAGCGGATCGTGCCGAGGGTGGACATCTTCGTGAGGGCGATTCCGAAGTTCCCCTGCCTTCCCTGCTCAAGCTCTCCCTTGAGGATGAGGTAGGAAAGGGCGTCCCCGTCGATGACCATCCCGCTGGAAAGGGAGAACATCACGCGGTCCCCGTCCCCGTCGAAGGAGACGAGAAGGTCCTTGGGCCTCGCCCCGTCGCGGAAGACCCTTCTTCTCACCTGGTCGATGGAGGTCGTTCCGACCCCGGCGTTGATGTTGCGCCCGTCCGGACGGTTGGCCAAGACGGTGCAGGCGATCCCATGGGCGCGGAAGACGGAGGCGGCGTAGCCGCTGAGGGCCCCGTTCGCGCAGTCCAGCGCAAGAGTCCCCTCGAAGGACGCGCGGGGGCAGACCGACTTCAGGTAGTCGAGGTACTCCCCGCGAAGGCTCTTCCCCGGCACGTACGATCCGATCCTCGGGTTCTTCACCTGGTCGAGCCCGGAATAGGCCATCGCCCCTTCTAGCCTCCTTTCCTCCCCGACGGGAAGCTTCCCGCCCCCGGGAGCGATGACTTTGAGGCCGTTGTCGTAGTAGGGATTATGCGAGGCGGTGACGACGATTCCGATGGGGTGCGCGCTCTTGAGCCGGGAAAGGACGTAGGCGATCGCAGGGGTGCCGATAACCCCCAGGTCATAGACGTCGGCGCCCGCGGATAGCGCGGAGGCGACGATCTGCCCGGCGAACATGGGCGAGGACTCCCTCGTGTCCATCCCGAGGTAAATCTGGCGATGGGAGAGGGCAAGGGCCCTGGCAAGGCTCGCCGCGACTTGGAGGGTCAGGTCTTCGTTGGCGACCCCGCGGATCCCGTCCGTCCCGAAAAGACGTTTCATCGGGGAAATTATAAGTAAAACGGGCTTTTTTCCTAGTCTTCCTCGTCCTCGGAATAGGAGAGGTCGTCCTCAAGGACCCGGAGGAGGTTATCGGGCGTCACGTGAGTCAGCTCCCCTTGGAACGCAATCGCGATCCTCCCGGTCTCCTCGCTCACGACGAGAGTGACGGAGTCGCTCTTCTCGCTAATCCCAATGGCAGCCTGATGGCGGGAGCCGAACTTGCCGTTGAGAGGACGCTCCGTCGCCGCGAAGAAGACCGCGGCCCGGAGGATGATCCCGTCCTTCACGACGATCGCTCCGTCATGGAGCCTCGTCCCCTCGTAGAAGATCGTCTCCACGAGCTCGGGAACGAAGGGCGCGTCGATGCGGACGCCCTTCTGACGGATGACGTCGCCGAGCTTCCCATCGTCGAGGATGTCGTCCTTCCTTTCGATGGTGATCAAGGCGCCCCTACGGAGACGGGACATGTTCATCGCCGTGAGGACGAGCTTCTCGAGGAAGGCGTCCCGGTCGTAGAGGCGCTCTGGTTCCTTTCGCTTCTTCCGCGCGCTCAGGCGGAAGAACGCGGAATCCCCGCGGTTGGACAGATATCCCCGGAAGACGTTCATGTTAACGAAGAGAACGAGGATCGCGGTGACCCCCGTGAGGATGAGGAAGAAAAGCGCGAGGAAGGGCATGCCGAGGCAATAGAAGAGGAAGGCGAGGAACTCGGGGATGAGCAGGGAAAGGATCGCCGCCCAGCGCTTCACGATCAGGAAGAGCAAGGCGTCGATGCCCAGGAGGACGAATATCGTCAGTACGAACTCCGCGACGAAGGTGGGGTTCCCGAAGTCAGCGCCTGGCATTTCCTATTCCTCCTCAACGTTATGGGCGAAACGAGAGGCCGCGGAGGCGGCGATGGCCCCCACGAGATCGTCGAGGAAGGTGTTGCACCTGCCGGTCCCCTTCCCCGCCTCGTTCAGCTTGCGGATGATCCCGTACTTGTCCTTGTCGATGAATCCGAAGTTCGTGAGGGCAATGGAGCCGTAGGTGTTGCAGATCCCGTAGGCAAGCACCTCGTCCACCCCATAAAGCGGGGCGTCCTCCATGAGAAGGCGCTCCAGCTCCTTGTCAGGAAGAAGCCCTTGCTCCGCGGCCTTGTCCAGGGCGATGCCCGTCATTACGGCGAACTGCACCTCCCTTTTCTCAAGAACTTTCATGACGCTGGAGCAAAGCTCCTCCGTCTTCAGGGAATGGTGGTAGGCGCTTTGAAGATACCGCGCGCAGTCGGCGATGTCCTCGATGGTCACCCCGCGCTCCTTCAGAAGGAGCAGGCATTCCTCCAGATAGTCCCTTTCATCCCTCTCCATGCCCAAACTTTATCCCGGCAAATCAAAGGAGTGTAGAGCGCTTTTCCTTCCTGTTTCGATAACTCCGCAAAATGCCCCTATCCTAGGAAAGATTTTTAAATACCTCTTGGAAAACGAGCGCTTGGCTCAGCTTCCTCTGGCATCTTGCCCCACGCGGAGCCAAAATCAGTCATGGCAAGCAAGTACTTGATGGTGTTCCTCCTCATCTTCCTCGTGGGGTCGATGGGAGGGTATCTCCTGGAGGTTCTCTTCCGGAGGTTCTTCTCCGCGAAAAAGTGGGTCAACCCCGGCTTCATGGAAGGGCCATGGCTCCCCCTCTACGGGTTCGGGATCCTCGCGATGCTTTCCCTATGCTGGATGTTCTACGTCCTTCTTCCGGATTCCATCCCTCTCTTCAACCCTGCCGGAGGGATGTTCGGCAGGGAAGAGCCATGCGGGGCGACTGCCTGGGACCTCATCCCCATCTGCTGCATCTGGGCCTCGCTCATCCTCCTCGAGTTCCTGGCGGGGGTCATCTTCGTCAAGGGCTTCCATGTCCGGCTCTGGGACTACACGAACATGAGAGGGAACGTGCTCGGGGTGATCTGCCCCGTCTTCTCATTGATCTGGCTCATCGTCGACATCCTCTACTACTACGTGGCAGGCCCCCTCATCTACGATATGTTCGAGGCCATGTTCCACTATCTGTTCGAAGGCGGAGCGGGCGGAGACGCGGTGAACTTCCTCTTCCTCTTCTTCATGGGCGGGGCCTACGGGATCTTCCTCTACGACCTCGTCCGCTCGCTCGGGCTCTTCGGAAAGGCGCGGGCGCTTGCCCGCGAAAGCGGCATCGAGGCGCGCTACGAGGCGATCCGCAGGAAGGCCAAGGCCATCTACGCCGGGAAGAAGGCGGAGATCCTCTCCTACATCCCGGAAACGGCAAGAAAGCGGGACGAGGAGCGACGAAGGAAGGGGAAGGAAGAGCTCGGGAAACTCGAGAAGGCCCTCAGGAGGCTCATCCTCATCGACCCGGAGAAGAAAGGATCCTCAGGAAACTACGATAAGGACGGCAGGCCTCTCCACGAGGACTGAAAAAGCCCCCTGAGGGGGCTATCGGACCTGGAGCATCTGACGGGAATCGAACCCGCGTGACCAGCTTGGGAAGCTGGAGTTCTGCCATTGAACTACAGATGCACCGCCTCGCGGCTCCGCTATTGTAGCCAAGAGGATCGCCCTTGTCGAGGAAGACCTACTTTTTCCTCATCTTCCCGTTCTTCCCGTGAACGCGAATGGATCCCGCCTGGTTCTCGGAAACCTGCTCGGCGTACTCGATTGCTTCCTTCTGGGTGCGGAACCTCTTGAGCGCCCGCGACCCGTTGGCGAGCTTCACCTGCCACATGCCGTCCTCGGCCCTCTGGGTGATGTGATAGGTCTTCCCGCTCCCCTTCTTCTCCTCAGCCATCGCGAACTCCCTCCTATTAGTTTTTTATATTACCAAGAAAGAAGGGCCAGGGGATGAAAAAAGCGGGCCCTGCCCGCGAAGCGACGATGGTGGGTGCTAAGAGGATCGAACTCCTGACCTTCTGCACGTCAAGCAGACGCTCTCCCAGCTGAGCTAAGCACCCGTGCGCCCTTTAGACGCAGGGCGGATTCTATCGCAAGGGGAATGAGGATATCAAGGGGGAGGAAGGAAAAAGCCCCGGAAGCCGGGGCCTCGCTCCGATGGTGCCGTCTAAGGGAATCGAACCCCCAACCTACTGATTACGATTCAGTTGCTCTGCCAGTTGCGCTAAGACGGCATCGCCCAGAGAGCGGGGAGACTATAAGCCCTCCCGGCCCTCTTGGCAAAGGGGAATGCGCTAGCGAGCCAGCGCGCGCCTATGGATCGAGCGATAGAGGACGAATAGCTCGTGCGCGACCAGGGGCGCAAGGGCAAGCAGGAACACATAGAGGTAGTCCAGCGGATGGTCGCTCAAGGTGTAGACGCTGAAGAAGTTGTTGAGCCCCGGGGTCTCGATGACGAGGAACTGGAGTCCCATGCCGATGAAGAAGGCGCCCCAAAGAAGCGAGTTCTTGTCGCGAAGGACGCGGACGACGCTATGGCCTGGGTCGGTCATCCCGAGCATATGGAAGAGCTGCGAGATCGAGAGGACGCAGAAGGCCATCGACTGGGACTCCTCGAGGTTCAGCTGGATGCCCGTCGCCTCGTCGACCTCGGCGAAGTAGGCGAGGATCTCGGCGTGGGTGAAGGCCCCGTGGCTGAAGGCCGGGATGAGGAAGGCGATGATGGTCGCCAGGGCGATGACGATCCCGTACCCGAAGACGGTCAGATAGCCGCCCCGGGCAAAGACGTTCTCCTTCGGGTCGCGAGGAAGCTCGTCCATGATGCCCTCCGGCTTCTTGTCGGCGCCGAGGGCGACGGCGGGAAGGCTGTCCGTGATGAGGTTCACCCAGAGGAGATGCACGGCGACGAGGGGGGCGGGGAAGCCGATGAGGACCGAGACGAACATCGCGAGGACCTCCCCGATGTTGCAGGAGAGCAGGAAGAAGATCGTCTTCCGGATGTTCGCGTAGATTCCGCGTCCCTCCTCGACGGCCTTCGCGATAGAGGCGAAGTTATCGTCCGTGAGCACCATGTCGGCGGCGCCCTTGGCGACGTCCGTCCCCGTGATGCCCATGGCGATCCCGATGTCGGCCTGCTTGAGGCTCGGGGCGTCGTTGACGCCGTCCCCGGTCATGGCGACGATTCTGCCGTTGGCCTTGATGGCCTTCACGATGGCGACCTTGTTCTCAGGGGATACGCGGGCGAACACGCGCACGCGTTCCACCTTCTCCTGGAGTTCCTCCGGAGTGCAGGCGTCGATCTCGGCGCCGGTCATGCACTGGTCAGGAGAAGAGGCGATGTCGAGCTCCCGGGCGATGGCAAAGGCCGTGTCGCGATGGTCGCCCGTGATCATGATGGTCGTGATGCCGGCGTGGCGGAGGCGCAGCACAGCGGGCTTGGCGGCCTCGCGCGGAGGATCGACCATGCCGACGAGGCCGACGAAGGTCAGGTTCTCCTCCTTGACCTCCCCCTCCTCTCCGATCGCAAGGGCGAGGACGCGGAGGGCGTCGGCGCTCATCGAAGCGGAGGCTTCCTGGGCAAGGAAGATGTCCTTCTCGGTAATGGGACGGGACGCGCCCCCTTCGAAAATGCGCGTGCAGCGGACCAGGACCTGGTCGATCGCGCCCTTCGTGTAGAGTTTCGAGCCACCCTCTCCTCCATTGAGGGTGGACATCATCTTGCGGACGGAGTCGAAGGGCAGCTCGTCAGCGCGAGGCTCGGCGGCCTCCAGCTCGCTCTTCTTCATGCCGAGCGAGTCGGCGAAACGGACAAGGGCGACCTCGGTCGGATCCCCGTAGACCCCCTTCTCAATGGAGGCGTCGGAGCAAAGGCACATGCCCTTGGCGAGGGAACGGAGGGAATCGGAGGAAAGCTCGTCCCCTTTATAGAGCCGTCCGGGGAGATAGGCTCCGACGACCGTCATCTTGTTCTCGGTGAGGGTTCCGGTCTTGTCGCTGCAGATGACGGAGACGGCGCCAAGGGTCTCGACGGAGGCGAGCCTCCGGACGTTAGTGTTGACCTTGACCATCTTCGACATGCCAAGGGCGAGCACAATCGTGACGACGGCAGGAAGGCCTTCGGGAATCGCGGCGACCGCAAGGGAAACGCTGTCCATAAGGTCATCGATCCACGCGGTGGCGATGTCCTGGGTGAGGAAGGCGCTATAGAGAAGGCTGACGACGAGCATCAGCGCGACGACGCCGGCGGCAAGGATCCCAAGGAACTTCGAAAGCTTGGCGAGCTGCTTCTGAAGCGGCGTCTGCTCCTCGCCCCCTTCCTCCAAGGAGGAAGCGATGCGCCCAATCTCCGTGTTCATCCCGGTGGCGATCACGACGCCCTCCCCGCGTCCATAGACGATAGGGGTGGACATGTAGCATACGTTCAGCCGATCGCCCGGCCCAACCTCCTCCGTAAGGACCAGGTCGGCATCCTTCTCGACTGGCAGGGATTCGCCCGTGAGAGAGGACTCATCGCTCTTCATGGAGAAGGACTTCAGAAGGCGAAGGTCGGCCGGCACAGTCCTTCCTTCCTCAAGGATGACGATGTCACCAGGCACGAGCTCGCTCGCCTTCACCTCGACGATCTTGCCCCCACGGCGGACGGTTGCCGTCGGGGAGGAGAGCTTCTTGAGGGCCTCGAGGGCCTTCTCCGCCTTCGTCTCCATAATGGTCCCGATGACGGCGTTGATGACGACGACCGCCATGATGATCCCGACGTCGATGAACTGCTCGTAGTCCTTCTGGACGATTCCGACGATCATCGAGATGAGGGCGGCGACGAAAAGGACGATGACCATCGGGTCCTTGAACTCCCCGAGGAAGATAGCCAAAGGTCCCTTCTTCTTCCCTTCCTGAAGCTTGTTTTCCCCGTAAAGGGCCCGCCTTCTTTCTATTTCCTTGTCATCAAGGCCAAGGGACGGGTCAACCGAAAGCTCGGCCAGAACATCGTTGGGGCTTTTGTTCTCGAACATGCTCACTCCTTTGCCGAAAGGCGTTGGAGGTCTGGCGTGGGCTGGGGCACCCCGTCAAGCCCGGCCGGATCCTTTCCGGCGGGATGTCGAGCTTGACGAACCGCTACTCCCCTCACGAGCGGGGATTATAGAGGGAAAAACTACCGCTTGGAAGGACGCTCAATGGGCCAGTCGCATCGTGGTGAAGAGGATCGCCAGAGGGAAGGCCACGCTAGGCAAGGCGGCGATGAAAGAGGCCCAGCCGGAAAGCGAGAGAGGGTCAGCGACGAGATAGCTGATGGAAAGCCCGAGGGTAGTGATCGAATAGAGGATGCAGACGATCACGAAGGCGATCGTCCATGCCATTAGGTTCCTATATGTCGGAGCCCCATAGCTCCCCGCGAGATAGGCGAGAATCTTCCGATAGAGGATGAATCCGATCACGGCGGAGCCCACGGCGAGGATGATCAGGACGACCGAGCTGAAGATGATCAGGAAGCCCAGGCCGGCGATCCCCACAATGACATCGAGAATATCCAGCACGCCGTTCAGGGCCATGATCATGACGAAACTCAGCACTCCCCTATAGGCCGAATTCGAGTTCCTCACGTTGCCGTCCAGGAGGTAATAGGCAACAAGGACCATCACGACGAAGCTCAGTGTCTCCAGCGCCATGTTCATGAAGTCCATGGAGCCGGCAGTGGCTATCATCGTGATCGCGTACTCCGTGATCGACCCGACAAAGGCGAAGATGGAGAAAACGATGGCTAGAAGCCTTTTCCAATTGGTATAGCGAAGTTTGTTCCAAAACGACATCGGCGCTACTTTACCACAAGGCCCCCTTACCTGTGCTGGGTGGAAGGAATGCGGTAGAGAGTGACCGGCTCATCAAAATCGATGCCCGCCTTCCTCTTCGCGGCAGCGAGCTGCGACTCAATCGTCATCGCCCCTTCCTGGCGAGGCAGGACGAAGCCGTGACGCTTTCCGTTTTGGACGTAGGCGCCATATTTCTTCGGATCGAGCTTATAGACGGAATGGATTCTTTGGAGCGTCCCAAGGACATCGACAGTGACGTCGAGATAGGGAATGTCCTCCTTCGCTAGAGGAGGAAAGCGGGGATCTTTTGCGGAGGAAATCGCACTCTCGATGATTTCCTCGCCAAGAGTGGCCCGGATGGGGCGAATTGCCCCAATGCATCCATGGAGTGAGCCGTGGATCCGAATCGAAACGAAGACAGGCTTTGCCGGCCAGGAGAAGGGTTCTTCCTCCGGAGGGGCGATCCGCGCCTGCTGGGCAACCCATACCTCGATCGCTTTCCTTGCCAGCGCAGCGACTCTGTCGCTTTTCGCCCTTGCGCTTGAACATGCCAAGGCTTCGCGGCTTAGGTAGAGGGAATCGAAACGCCTAGTAGGATCGTTTCCTTCGGCGACATAGCAGGCTGTCGCATAGCCAGTGCCAAGATAGACGGAGTGGCTAAGGTGCGAGACCTTCACATGTCGCCCGTCCAAGGCGCCGGCCATGATGAGAAGAGGCCGATGCCCACACTCCCCGGCCGCTGCCAGTGTCGAGGGATCTACCGTAAGCCAATCCAAGAAATTTCCGCTTTTAAGGGATTTTTGCATGGATTCCTCATATTGACGGGCAAAGTCAGGCGCGGAAGATACAGAGGATTCCGATAAGTGATGGGATAAATCCCCCGAGGCAATCACGATCGTCTTCCTCCCTAGGCGTTGGCTTGCCTCGGCAATGATCTTCCCGAGAAGGTAGTGGCTCAGGAAAGGAAGGGAAGAGATGGCAAGGCGAACGATCCTGGCGGATGGAATTTCCTTCTTTAGGAAATAGAGGGGAACCATGACGCCATAGTCAAGGAAGCTCCCCTTGTCCCCCATGGTCCCGGCAGGAAAGGTGCCCTTCCGCGCGAGCTCGGCAAGGACGCGAACGAATTGCTTGTCGTAAAGAACCCGGAAATTGATGTCGGACGCGTCGAACCCGGCCATGGAGCCGATTCCGACCTCCCCATCGAAAAGCTGGAAGTAGTCACGGTAACCCTCGGAGTGCCCGGAGATGATTACGATGGTGTCCGGCTTAAGGCTCGCTAGCTGCTTCGCCATCTCCTCCATCGCATCCACGACAGGGGCGATGGACCGTTCCTCCCCCTTCCCGACCTCCGGGATGCAGAACGCAGGGTGGGGAAACAGCGCGCCGGCGATGATGCTCATGGGCAGATTTATACCGCAGGGAGCGCCACTTGTCTCAGGAAGGTATAAAAAAACACTCCAGTTTCGGAGTGGTGCCCGTGGCCGGACTCGAACCGGCATGAGTTTGAGCTCGGCGGATTTTGAGTCCGCTGCGTCTACCGTTTCGCCACACGGGCGGCCTCGTAACTATATCACTTCAAAAGCAGAGACCAGACATCGTGCTGGACCAGCCCTCATACGAAGGCTTTTGCCGCGAGGTAAACGAAGAAATCAAATAACCTACGAACGCGTAGGAGCAGCAACGGGCCTGCCTCTTCTGCATAGGAAGGGAGGCCCCATCGTCAACGTTCCTCATGAAAACCCCAGGGAAGGAAACAAGGAGGCCGTCTGCTAAGGAGAAGGCGTTCTCAAGGAGCAGGGACTTAGCAAGACGCGATTCCTGCCCGATCCCCTTGATCAAGCGATCCATGGTTTCCTCTTAACCCATGAAGGTGGCAAGGCGGGACAAAAGGAGATCAAGCGCCGCGTTCACCAACTCCTTCATGGAGGGGTAGTGCAAATAGAAGGTCGCCTTGCTCACGTCGGCAGCCCGGATCACGTCCGTGACGGTCACCATTCCTCTGGTCCTTAGATCGATGAAGGCGGAAAGAATAGCCGTCTCGCTTTTTCGAAAACGCCTGTCCTTCTCTGCCATTACCTGTATTTTTGTCCATTAATGGACGTTTGTCTATATTATTGACGAAGAAAAAATCCCGATTTTATCGGGATGAATGACATATTGGCGCGCCCGAGGCGAGTCGAACGCCTGACCTCAACCTTCGGAGGGTTGCACTCTATCCATCTGAGCTACGGGCGCAAACATGGTGCACTGGATGAGAGTCGAACTCACACCGGTTTCCCGACTAGCTCCTGAGACTAGCGC
>CALVOS010000057.1 GCA_944350325.1 uncultured Bacilli bacterium
GGAAAAAGAGGAGGTCTCCCTCCTCTTCCCTAGGCCTTCCTAGCGGCGTCCCCCGCGGTACCCGCCGCGGCGATCGCCCCCGTGCCCGCCTTCGCGACGGGGCCCGTGCTCCCTCCGTTCGCCGGCAGGACGCTCGGGGCGCTCCTGGTAGCCCTCCGGCTTCTCGAGGAACTCGCGGTGGCTGACCTTGACCTTGCCCTTCTCGTCGAGACCGATGACGACGACCTTCATGGTGTCCCCGACCTTGCAGTACTTGGTCGCGTCGTCCACATAGTCCCAGGCGAGGCGCGAGACATGGCAGAGCCCGTCCGTGTCCCCGAAGAGGTTGACGAAGGCGCCGTACTCCTCGACGCGGGTGACCTTGCCCTCGTAGATCTCGCCCACCTTCGCCTCGCGGACGATGTCGTCGATGATGGCCTTGGCCTTCTCGATCATCTCCTTGCGGGTGTGGTAGATGGTGATAGAGCCATCGTCCTCGACGTCGATCTTGACCTGGTCGCACTCGGCGATGATGCCGTTGATGACCTTGCCCCCGGTGCCGATGACCTCGCGGATCTTGTCCGGATCGATGTGGAAGGTGACCATCTTCGGCGCGTACTCGGACACCTCGCTCCGCGGGGCGGGGATCGCTCCCTTCATCGTCTCGCGGATCTGGGCCCGGGCGCGGTTGGCCTGGGCGAGCGCCTCGGAGAGGACCTCCCTCGTGACCCCGTGGATCTTGATGTCCATCTGGAGGGCGGTGATCCCCTTCTCCGTCCCGGCGCACTTGAAGTCCATGTCCCCGAAGTGGTCCTCGAGGCCCTGGATGTCGGTGAGGATGGTGTAGGGGTGCTTCCCGTCGAGCGGGCCGCTCGAGATGAGGCCCATCGCGATGCCCGAGACCATGGCCTTGATGGGGACGCCGGCCGCCATGAGCGACATGCAGGCGGCGCAGATCGAGGCCTGGGAGGAGGAGCCGTTGCTCTCGACGACGTCGGAGACGCAGCGGATGGTGTAGGGGAACTCCTCGACGGAGGGAAGGACGTAGGAGAGGGCCCTCTCCCCCAGCTTCCCGTGCCCGACCTCGCGGCGGCCGACGCTCCCCATGCGGCGGACCTCGCCGACGCTATAGGGCGGGAAGTTGTAGTGGTGCATGAAGCGGCGCTCGGTCTCGGTGGTGATGTTGTCGATGATCTGGGCGTCGGACATCGGCCCGAGGGTGGTCGTGGAGATGACCTGGGTCTGGCCGCGGGTGAACATCGCCGAGCCATGGGCGCGAGGCAAGAGATCGATCTGGGCGTCGAGCGGGCGGATCTCGTCGACCTTCCGTCCGTCGGGGCGGATCTTCTCCTCGGTGATGAGGCGGCGGACCTCGTCGGCGACCATCTTCTCGAGGATGTCGTTCACCATCCTCATGGCCTTGACATGGGCCTTCTCGCTTTCGTAGGCACGGCTGTCGTAGTCGTCGAGGATCTCCTTCTTGAGGGCGTCGATCGCATCCTGCCTCTCGAGCTTGTCGAAGATGGAGATGGCCTTCACCATCCTCTCCTTGATGCGGGACTCGATGTCCTGGACGATCACGGGGTCGGGCTGGTAGAGGTCGATGTGGCGCTTGCTCTTGCCGCACTCGGCGATGATCTTCTCCTGGAAGAGGCAGAGCTCCTTGATGGCCTCGAAGCCGAACATGATGGCGTCCAGCATCTCCTCCTCGGGAACCTGGTCGGCGCCGGCCTCGACCATCATGATGGCCTCCTTCGTGCCGGCGACGGCAAGCGAGATGTCGCTCTTCTTCATCTCCTCGTCGGTCGGGTCGATGACGAGCTTCCCGTCGATGCGCCCGACGTAGACCCCGGCCACGGGGCCGTCGAAGGGGATGTCGCTGATGCAGAGGGCGAGGGAGCTCCCGAACATCGCGGTCATCTGCGGGTCGTTGTCGTAGTCGACGGACATGACGGTGTTGACGACCTGGACCTCGTTCCGGAAGCCTTCCGGGAAGAGCGGGCGGATCGGACGGTCGATGAGGCGGGCGGAGAGGGTGGCGTGCTCGGTGGGACGGCCCTCGCGGCGGAGGAAGCCCTGGGGGATCCTCCCGATGGCGTACTGGCGCTCGAGGAACTCGACCGTCAGCGGGAAGAAGTCGCCGTCCTTGGGCTGGTCGCTGCAGCAGGCGGTGGAAAGGACCACCGTGTTGCCGAAGCGGACGAAGGCCGCGCCGTCGGCCTGCTTGGCGATCTCGCCAAGCTCCACCTGGAGCTTTCTGCCGGCGAAATCGAGGGAATAGACTTTCTTCATCTGTTTCTTGTCTCTCTTTCTATCCTTTATTCCTGAACGGGCGGAATTCTAGCACTCGACCGGTCGGGTAGACACCTATGGGAGGATGAAAGAGACAAGAAGCAAGAAGCACATGGCTACGATCGGCTTCTAAACCATCTCGATCCCGTAAGAAGAAAGGACGGCCTCCGCGAAGAGCTTATTGAGGAGAAGCGCTTCCTCCTGATCCTCCGGCGTCTGGCCGACGGCGCTCTCCGGCAAGGGCTCGATTCCTGCAGAGAGAAAGAATTCCTTTTCGGTCATGGGGCCTTCGCAAGGGTCTCCCGGAGGCGCCTCCTCCTCATCGTAACGGAGGGGGATGCCGAAGCTGGCGACCGGGTCTCCATCCTTCGCCCCATCTCGGAAAAGATCGGCCCAGAGGGTGTCGACCAAATCCAGGCGAAGGCAGGTCTCGTCCCGATGCTCCCAGTATCGTTCCTCGACATCGGGAATCGCCCCTGTCCAGAAACAACGGCATACGCCCCCGTACGTATATCGGACGGCATACCCGGGAAGGTCAGGATCTTCCTTGAGCACCGTGCAGACGACGGGTCCTCCCGGATTGAACAAGGAAAGGTACAGGCCCTGCTCCTGCAAATAGATTGCATTCTCTTTCAGAGCGGAAATAGCATCCTCATAGGTGAAGAAATGATTTACATGCTCTACCCATCTCCCATGTGAGGAACATGACAAAAGCAAGGCGATGGAAAGAAGCGACGTGCACGCGAGAAAAGCCTTAGGCATGGATGAACGTTACTCCGAAAACAGAAAGTCTTCCTTTGTTCCTATCTCCCTCAGG
>CALVOS010000058.1 GCA_944350325.1 uncultured Bacilli bacterium
CGAACCTCCAGAACATCAGCGCCCGGGACGAGGAGAGCCGCCTCATCCGCAAGGCCTTCCTCTACGAGGACGAGGACATCGGGCTCCTTTCCCTCGACTACAGCCAGATCGAGCTCCGGATCCTCGCCGAGATGTCCGGCTCCCCCAGCTACCGCGCCCTCTTCCTCGAAGGGCATGACGTCCACGCGGAGACGGCGAGGAGGATCTTCGGGAAGGAAGAGGTCACCCACGAGGAGAGAAGGAAGGCGAAGGCCGTCAACTTCGCGATCATCTACGGGACGACGATCCACGGCCTCGCCGACCAGATCGGTGTCCCCTACGAGGAGGCGCGCGCCATCATCGACTCCTTCTACGGGGCCTATCCCGAGATCAAGTCCTTCCTCGACCGGATCGTGAGGGGCGCCGAGGAGAAGGGCTACGTCGAGACGATGCTCGGGAGGAGGCGCTACCTCCGCGAGATCCATGACCCAAGCTTCCCCAGGAGGGAGGCCGCGCGAAGGGCGGCGATGAACGCGCCGATCCAAGGAAGCGCCGCCGACCTCATCAAGGCGGCGATGGTCAAGGTCGGCGCCTTCCTCGAGGGAAAGGAGGATAGCTGCCGGCTCATCCTCCAGGTCCACGACGAGCTCATCTTCGCCTGTCGGAAGGAGAAGACGGAGGAGATGGGGGAGGCCCTCCGGAAGATCATGGAGAGCGCCCTCCCGATGGAAGTCCCCCTCAAGGCGGAGATGGGCTTCGGAAGAAGCTGGTACGACGCGAAGGAGTGAGCCATGCCTGAGCTTCCGGAAGTAAGGACCGTCGCCCGGACCCTCGACCGCCTCCTCAGAGGGAAGGTCGTCGAAGGGATCCGGATCTTTCGCGAGAAGAACGTCCTCGACGGGGCGGAGCATTTCCGTTCCCTCCTCCTCAGGCATGCCTTCCTCTCCGTCGATAGCTACGGCAAGCACCTCCTCTTCCACCTTTCGGGAGGAAGCGCGATCCTCGCCCACCTCCGGATGGAGGGAAAGTACTTCCTCCGGGAGGAAGGAGAGGAAAAGGGGAAGCACGACATCCTCCTATTCGAGCTCTCCGGCGGGCAGAGGCTCGTCTACCAGGACGTGCGGAAGTTCGGAACCCTCGAGGCGAGGAAGGAGGAGGAGCTCTGGGACCGCCCGCCCCTTTCCCTCCTCGGCCCGGAGCCATGGGACGCCGATCCCGAGGAGACCTTCGGGAAGATCCATCGCTCCTCCCGCCCGATCAAGGAGCTCCTCATGGACCAGCGCGTCCTCTCCGGGATCGGGAACATCTACGCGGACGAGTCTCTCTTCGAGGCAGGTGTCCATCCCCTCCGTCCGGGATCCTCCCTGACCCGCGCGGAGGTGGAAGCGCTCCTCCAGGCCTCCTCTTCCATCATGAAGGAGGCGATCGAGCGAGGCGGAAGCACGATCCGAAGCTATCACCCCGAGAAGGGTGTGGACGGGAGGATGCAGCTCTTCCTCAAGGCATACGGCCACGGGAACGAGCCCTGCCCTCGCTGCGGCTTCCCCCTCCGGAAACTCGAGGTAGGAGGGAGAGGCACGACCTTCTGCCCGCGCTGCCAGAAGGACCCGGGAAAACCCCTCCTCATCGGGGTGACCGGGACGATCGCCTCGGGCAAGAGCACGGTGGCGAGATATCTCGAGGAAAAGAAGGGATATGCGCGCATTTCCGCGGACGAGATCGTCCGGGAGCTATACGAAAAGCCTGCAATAGCTAGGCAAATCGCGCATATCGCCGGGGATAATGCGGTGGAAGGAGGAAGGGTCCGGAAGGACGTCCTCCTCAAGAGGATTGCGGAGGACCCTCGCCTCAGGAAGAGGCTGGAGCGACTCGTCCACCCGAAGGTCTACAAGGAGATCCTCCGCCGGATCGATGCTCTTCCCCCGGATGGGAAGGCCGTCCTCGAGGTGCCCCTCCTCCTCGGCTCCCCCATCGAGGAAAGGATGGACCTGATCCTCTTCGTCCACGCGAAGGAAGAGGTGATCCGGGAGCGCCTCCTCGCCCGCGGAAAAGACCCTAGGGAAGCCCTGAGGGTGAGCCCCTCCTTCGATCGGGGCGAGGTCAGGAGGAAGTGCGCTCTCCTTCTCGACGGGTCCTCCTCCCTCCCCTCCTTCCTCGAGGAAATCAAGGGGATCCCCTATCTCTAGTGCCTCTCGATGCGCGAGAGGACGGGCGGTACCGAAAGGCGGATGTAGGAACGTTCCCCGATCCCTTCCTCAAGGCACTGGGAAAGCCTCTCTCCCTGCCTTGCCCCATACTGGATGCGTCCGAATTCCTTGGCGATCTCGTGGTAGTCGTCCCTCGAGGTGAGGATCGTCGGCCTATGCGCGCGAAGCCTCCCCTCGAGAAGGGGAAGGAGCAGCT
Source organism: uncultured Bacilli bacterium (assembly GCA_944350325.1). Lineage (GTDB taxonomy): Bacteria > Bacillota_I > Bacilli_A > RFN20 > CAG-826 > UBA4951. Next base: position 2,383 of record CALVOS010000058.1, read on the forward strand.
GGTCGCGGATCCGCGCGGTCATGTAGCCCGCGCCGAAATCGTCGAGGACGAGGAGGTCGGAGGAGACGAGCTCCTCGATCGCCTCGGCGAAGGCCCCGGGGTTCCGGTAGTCGGTCGCTAGCCGGGCGATCTCCTCGAGGCGCCTCGCGCAGTCGAGGAAGGCGACGCGCAGTCCTTTCTCGGCCTGGAACATCGCAAGGGAGGCAGAGAGGAAGGTCTTCCCCGTCCCCTGGGGACCCTGGATGTAGAAGGTCGGCTTCTTGGCTTTGTTTTCGAACACCTCGTCGTCATAGATCTTCCCGAAGCGCTTGGCTTTCGGAAGGCGCTCTTCAGCGGGGTAATCCATCCATTCCTGGGGGAAATCCCGATAAAGGAATGAGTTTTGCATGATTTCCCGCGTCCTTCTCAGCTCGCAAAGGCCGAGGGACACTCCAAGGGACCCGTCCTCCTCCACGCGAAGGGAGTAGCGGCAGTGCGTCGCGCTCGCCGGGCAGTCCTTAAGCCCCGGGCACTTCTCGCAGACGTCGAGCGACTCCTGGTAGCAGGAAAGGGCGACGAGGAAATCCCCGGCATCCTCGTCCCGGAAGCCAAGGCGCCGGTACTCCTCCATGACGCGCCTGTCCCCCAGGATCGAGGAAAGGAGCGACTCCTTCTCCCCGTCCCTCCCGCGAAGGGAGGCGGGCATCTTGCGGAGGAGATCCTCCGTCTTCTTCCCTTCCTCGCTCATTTCCTCGACCTCAATAGGCGTATCAGCTCCTCGTCGGACATCTCCTCTTCCTCCTCAGGGGGCTCCTCCTTCGGAGGGGCCGCCTTAGGAAGGGGACTCCCCTCCGCCCTGTCCTTCTTTCCTCTTCCCCTCTTGGAGTTCAGGAAGTCGACCGCGTCCATCGCGCTCTCGATGCCGTTCCTGAGGAGCGAGCCCGCGATCTTCTCCGCGAGCGAGGCGGGAATCATCCCGTCGTAATGGACGACGAGGTGGTTCATGAGGGCGTTGATGACGGGGGAGGGAAGGCCCATCCCCCGGGAGAGACGGTCGACGAGGCGGACGTCGGGCTCCGCGGGCCTCGTCCCGCCCTGGAGGTGCGAGAGGTATTCCACGGGCGAAAGGTTCTCCATCCTGCGGAGCTCCTCGGCGACCTCCCCCTCTCCCGGGATGGCGCGCCTCCTGTGGCGCCTTCTTCCCTCGACGAGGAAGGAGCGCTCCTTGAAGGCCCTCTCCCCCAGGGCCTGGAAGTCGATCTTCCTCCCGATCGGATTCTGGAGGCGGGTCGCTCCCGGAAGGATGCGGGCGAGCGTCTCCTCGTCAAGGCCGTAGAGCGCCATGGTGCGGGCGAGCAGCTTCCTCTCCTCCTCGCTGAAGAGGGAAGGGTCGCTCTCGGGGAAGCATTCCTTGAGGGCGCGGAAGAAGCGGGGCTCGTCGAAGGGGCTCCTCACGTGGGGGCGGTCGGTCGGGATCATCCCGAGGGCGGGGTCGTAGGAAAGTTCTGGGTCCTTGGGGAAGGCGCTGCTGTAGTCCTCGCTCACCTCCTCCATCCCCTCGGGCATCGGGGGCGGGAGGAAGAGGTCATTGATCTTCCCGGGCCGCTCCGGGTGCTTCTCCCTGTAGCGGAGGACGAGGTTCCCGCCGAGGATAGGGTTCCGCAGGAAGTCCCGCGGGGAGGAAGGGGGAAGGAGGCGGAGGAAGTAGCGCGATCCCTTCCGGTAGGTCTTCGCAAGGCTCAGCCCCTCCAGGGGCGAGAGAAGGGAAAGGAACTCCCCTTTCGAGGCCAAAAGCTCCTCGAGGAGGGCGGATAGGGGCATCTCTTCCCCGAGGGCGCTGATCCCGTAGAGAGAAAGATAGAGCCCCAGCCCCTGGTAGCCAAGAAGCGGCAAATAGAGCGAGGAAAGGCTCTCCAGGTCGAGCGCGTGGAGGGCACGCTCCCGGGTGATCAGGAAAGAGGCGTCATGCGGCAGCTCGTGCATGGCCCAATGATACTCCCTCGGCGCCAGGTCTCTCTCCCCAATCTTCCCTCGCGCGCCTTATAATCCTGCCCAAAGGGAAGAAGAGGTTTCTTCATGATCAAGAGAATCGGCATCCTGACCTCGGGCGGCGACGCGCCCGGCATGAACTGCGCCATTCGCGCCGTGGTGAGGGCGGGCCTTTCCTACGGGCTCGAGGTGTATGGCGTCTATGACGGCTACCGCGGCCTGATCGAGGGCCGGATCGAGCGGCTCGAGAGGAAGTCGGTCTCCGACATTGTGAACCGCGGCGGGACGATCCTTAGGACCGCGCGCCTCCCCGAGTTCAAGGAGGAGGGCGTCCGCAGGAAGGCGGTGGAGATCCTGACCGAGCGCGGGATCGAATGCCTCGTCGTCATCGGAGGGGACGGCTCCTACATGGGCGCGAAGAAGCTCTCCGAGATGGGCATCAACTGCATCGGTCTCCCCGGCACGATCGACAACGACATCGCCTCCACCGACTACACGATCGGCTTCGACACCGCGCTCAACACGATCGTCGAGTGCGTCGACAAGATCCGGGACACGACCGAGAGCCATTCCCGCTGCTCGATCATCGAGGTCATGGGCAACCGCTGCGGCGACCTCGCTCTCTTCTCCGGCCTCGCCGAGGGGGCGGAGATGATCCTCACCCCCGACCACCCGATCCCCGAGGAGGAGATCATCGAGACCCTCCGCGAGATGCGGGAGAAGGACAGCGACAAGCGCGCGATCCTCATCGTCTCGGAGAAGCTATACGGCGACATCCACTCCTTCGCCCGCCACATCCAGGAGACGACCGGCTTCGACACGAGGGCGACGGTCCTGGGGCACGTCCAGAGGGGCGGCTCCCCGAGCGCCTTCGACCGGGTCCTCGCGGCGAGGATGGGCGAGTACGCCGTGGAGTGCCTCGTCGAGGGAAAGTCCGGCCGCTGCGTCGGCCTCGTCGACAACAAGCTCGTCGACTACGACATCTACGAGGCCCTCGCCCTCCCGCGCGACAAGCACGTCT
>CALVOS010000059.1 GCA_944350325.1 uncultured Bacilli bacterium
CACGTCGAGGAGAACCGCTACCAGGACATGATGATCGAGGAGCTCGACCTCAGCGTCCGTTCGCAGAACTGCCTCAAGCGCGCCGGCATCTGCACCGTCCTCGAGCTCACCCAGAAGAGCGAGGAGGACATGATGAAGGTGCGCAACCTCGGCAAGAAATCGCTGAAGGAAGTGAAGGACCGGCTTGCCGGGCTCGGGCTCCACTTCCGCGACTACGTAGGAGATTGACCATGGCAAGACAAGGTAGGAAGAACGTCCACGGCAAGACTGGCGTCCGCTTCAAGGCCGGCTGGACCGCGAGCAAGGAATGGAGCATGATCCGCAACCACGTGAGCGAGCTCATCGTCCACGGGGAGATCAAGGTTCCCTCCGGCGTCGTCAAGGAGCTCGTCTCGGAGACGGAGCGCTGCGTCACCTTCGCGAAGAAGGGCGACCTCGCCTCCCGCCGCCAGGCGGCCCGCATCGTCCGCGAGAGCATCCTCGCCCAGGACGGGAGGAGCGCCCTCAAGGTGCTCTTCGACGACATCGCCCCGCGCTACAAGGAGCGCCAGGGCGGCTACACGCAGACCTTCAAGCTCGGGCCCCGTCGCGGCGACAACGCCGAGATCGTGCTCGTCCGCTTCGTCCAGGACTAGGGCCTCGCCCCTAGGCGCCTTCCCCTCCGGGAGGGCGCCTTTTCTTTCGCCCGGTTATTTTTATCTCTGAACCATTGACAGATTTGATAGAAACGCTTAGAAGTCCTTCAGCAGAGGTTCCTTATGAAAAAGAAGCCATTTTCCGGGATGAGCCTGCGGCTGGCCTTCGGGATTGTCGCCGCCTTGTTTTTCCTTGTCTTTCTTGTCGGCTACTTCGTGCTTTCCTCGGCGGCGTCTCTTCCCCAGGACAATCCTTCCTACGGGGAGATCCCGCCCTTCATCGTGGCGCTCGTCGGCAACATCGCGATCATCACGGGCGTGGCCGCGCTCGTCGGCATCCTCTTTGGGGCCTTGGCGAAGAAGGGGAGGGCGGCGAACTGGATTTCCCTCGCCTGCTCGGTCCTTGTGCTTGTCCTAGCCCTATCCCTTGGCCTTTCGCTTGGAAACGCCTCCTACGACGGGGCGCTGGGCGAGCAAGGACAGACCGTGCTCATCCTGTCCCATATGGGCGCCGGGCTTCTCTTCGGGATTCCTCTTTTCATCGGCTCGATCATGGGGATCCGCTACGGAGGGAAGGTCGCTCGGGGGGAGTATGTCGAGCAGGGGGAAGGGAATGCCTGCCAGACGGAGGAGAGAACGGAAAGGGTCGGAATGGACGAAGTCCTTGCGAAGGGGACGGTGCCCGAGGGGGAGAGCGAGTTCATCGGGAACGGCCTCGAGCTCTGGGGCTGGTCGCTTCTTGGGACCTTGGTCTCCATCGTCACGTGTGGCATCTGCCTTCCTGTCGCGGTGAACTGGATCTACCGCTACAAGGCGGAGCACACGGTCGTCTCCGGCAGGAGGCTTTGCTGGCACGGGACCGCCGGGGGGCTTTTCTGGAACTGGATCAAGTGGCTCCTGCTCACGATCGTCACTTGCGGCATCTATGGGATCTGGGTCGAGAAGAGGCTCCTCCAGTGGAAGGCGAGGAACACTTCCTACGAAGGCTGCCCGGCCGAGCTCCAGGACAAAGGTAACTACGACGGCGGCATCTTTCTAATCCTCCTTGTCCGACTGGTCTCTCTGTTGCTTACCATCATCACCTGCGGGATCTATAGCCCCTGGGCTTTCGCGAGCATCACTCGCTACCAGATGGAGCACACGCAGTACGCGGGGATGCGCCTTGGCTTTAAGGGGACTGGCGGGGGCTACTTCCTCACCTGGCTCAAGACGGTGCTCCTCTCCCTCATCACCTGCGGCCTCTACGCCTTCATCAAGGCGCCGGTCCTCTGCTGGATCGCGGAGAACACCTACTTCGAGCGCGCGGAATAGGAAAAAGAGAGAAAGGAGGCGGGTTCTGAAGTGGACCCCATGTCAAGGAGTCCGTTTGCCGGAAAATAAAAGGGCTTAGACACCAAGGAGATAGGTCAGGCGCCGGCGCCTGACCTATTTTCGCGCCCGGACGGGATCGGCGCCGGTAGCATGGGCGGGCGGGAGAGGAGGTAGTCCCTCCTCTCCCTCGGCGTCATGCCGCCGAGGCCGGCCTGCGGGCGCTCGTTGTTGTAGTAGTCGACGTAGTCGGCGATCAGCGCCCTTACCTCGGCGAAGCTCCCGCACCCCTCGAGCGGGATCTCGTCCTTGGCGTGCCCGAACCACGACTCCATCGGGGCGTTGTCCCAGCAGTTGCCCCTCCGCGACATGGACTGGGCCATCCCCATGGCGCGGAGCGAGGACCTGTAGGCCCTCGACGCGTAGTGGCACCCCTGGTCGCTGTGGAGGAGCACCTGGTCCGGCAGCCAGTCCAGGGACGCGAGGGCGGCGACCGTCCTGAGGACGAAGTCGGATCCGTAGGACTCCGAGAGCTCCCAGGCGAGGATCTCGTTCGTCGAGGCGTCCTTGACCGCCGAGAGGTAGCAGAGGCGGCTCCCGCCAGGGCCGTGGCGGACGTAGGAGACGTCCGTGAGGAGGTGCAGCCCCGGGCGGGACACGGCGAACTGGCGGTTCAGCTTGTTGGCGAAGAAGGCGCTCTCGGCGAAGGCCTTCCCCATCCGGCGGGAGGGGTCGGCCCTCCGGACGGGGCACCGGAGCCCGAACTTCCTCATGAGCCTCCGGATCTTCTTCCTGCTCATCGCCACCCCGGAGAGCCTCGGCATCATCATCATGATCGTCCGGCTTCCCTTGGGGTAGCCCCGGTAGTCGTAGACCTGCTTGACGAGCGCGAAGTCCCGGATGTCCCGGGCCTCCCGGGGGCTCGGCCCCTCCTCCTTCCTGCGCCTGTACGAGTGGTAGCCGGACTCGGAGACGCCGAGCTCCTCGCACATCTCCCTCACCGAGAGGGGCGCGCGGGGCCCGGCCGCGAGGCTCGCCGCCCTTATCGCCTCGTACCTCTCGGCGGTTGTTTTTGAGGCTGGTGACGCCGATCCAGCCTTCGCAGTTGGCGGTAGAGATCGACCGCCATGCGGAGCCTCTCGTTCTCGGCCCTGAGGCGCTCGGCCTCCGTCGTCTCCGGGGGCGGCGAGGGCCTGCCAGGCGGGGAGCCGACCGGCAGGCCCCTCTTGACCTTCGTGAGCCAGTTCCCGAAGGCGGCGGCGGCCCTGTCCCTCCCCAGCGCGCCCACGTCGATCCCCGCCTCCTCGAATATCCGCAGGCGCGGCTTGCCGAAGTTCAGGTACTGGTCGAGGGCGTGCTCGATGAAGGCCCGCCTGAAGACCACCGTCCTCGCGGTCACCCTCTCCACGTTCGGGTTGGCCCTCAGGGCCCCGGCCAGCTCGGGCCCGATCTCTCCGTGCGCCATCAGAAAAGCCTCCGATCACAGTAGGGTAACCGGAGGCAGAAACCTTTGGGGGCTTTTTGTTTCGGACTCCGAATTACGGGGTCCAGATTA
>CALVOS010000060.1 GCA_944350325.1 uncultured Bacilli bacterium
GTCCTTGCAGAGGGGGCCTGCACCGATAGCAACTGGATGGGCCAGCATGACCTTCGCGGAGGGACCTTCTCCGCAATCGCCGACTTCGGGCTTCTCCACAAGGCATATCTCGCCGCGAGGAAGAAAGGCCTCGAGGTGCACGTGGGGAACATCCTTTCCGCGGACATCTTCTACGATCACGATCCCTCGACTTGGAAGAAATGGGCCGGGCTCGGGGTGCTCGGGGTCGAGATGGAAGCCTATGGCCTATACGCGAACGCCGCCTCCATGGGGAAGAAGGCCCTCGCCCTCCTGACCGTCACCGATAGCTTCCTCGGGGGGAAGAAGCTCACGAGCGAGGAGAGGCAGCTTGGCCTCGGCGAGATGGTGGAGACTGCCCTCATGGTGGCCGAGAGCGAGGTTGGATGCCCTATTCTGTCAGACTGACGCTCTTCATCGTCGTGGCCGTGATCGTCGGCCTCCTTTTCCTTGCCCTGTTCCTCCTGCCGCCCCTGAGAAGGGCGCTATACCGGAGCCACCCGATGCGCATGTTCTATCGCCGGGTGATGCATACGGCGCGGGATGGGGACTACTACCTGATCAACGACTTCACCCTTCGCACCGGCAAGGAGGAGTTCATCCACGTCGACCATCTCCTCGCGGGGGACAAGTTCCTCTACGTCGTGACGGACCGCTACTACGAAGGGGCGGTGAACGCGAAGCCCGACGACTACCGCTGGCTTCTCTATGAGCGCGGCGGCGGGAAGCGCTACGTAAGGAACCCGCTCGTGGAGAACAAGACGGCGATGGAGCGGCTTTCGATCCTGAGCGGGATCCCGACCTCCTACATGGTGGGGGTCGTGCTCGTGAACGACGATTGCTTCGTGAACCGCTACGACTCGGAGGATGGCGGGAACTTCCTCGTGAGCGAGCGGAAGTTTCCGCGCCTGGTGCGCGATTTCGAAGGAAGGCAGGTCGAGCCGTTCCGCAAGGAAGAGCTCTGGCAGACCGTCCAGGACCTTCATGAGCTGAAGGAAGGAAACAAGTAGAATGGAAGATGAGAGCAAATTTCGCGCGGATCCCCGCGCGCTTTATCGGGAAACGGCGGCATTCCTTCCCAAGGCGCTGAAAGGCCTATGGCCCGTCTTCCTTATCGCCTGCGTCTTCGCCGCGGCGGTGGGCTTCAGCGGCTCCGTGCCCCTTCTCCTCCTGATCACGGTCCCCTTCATCCTTCTTCCCTTCTACGCCTCCCTCACGATCGGCGTCTCGCTCATCGCGCAGGGGAAGGAAGCCGACGGAAGGACGCTCGGCAAGGGCCTCTTGGCCTACTTCCGCCCACCTTTCTTCGGGAACTACGGGATAACAAGGACGTTCATCTACGGGGCGCTCCTTCTCCTGCTCCTCGGTCCGGTGATCACCCTCATCGCCGCCCTGACGGCCGAGAACTGGAACCCGGCGCTCATGGAGGAGATCGACGCCCTCCTTTCAAGCCTCGGATCGACCGGGAGCCTCGGGGTGAGCATCGACCAGCTCCTGACGGAGTACCCGCAGCTCATGCTCTTTGAGAACGCCGTCCTTGCCTCGGAGATGGGCCTCGTCTTCCTGCTCTACGTCCATCGCCAGAACAAGGCCGCCATCATCCCACATATCGCGATCCATCTTCCGAACCCCTACCTTGCGCGGGCGATCCTCGAGCGGGCGTTCCGCGGGCCCTTCGGCCTGAGGAAGGACTACTACGTGGGCGCGATCCCCGGCTACCTTGCCCCTGCCGTGGGCTACGTGGCCGGGGTGCTCATCGCGGCCTACACGCCCGTCGGCCCCCTCTGGATGCCAGCCTTCGGGCTCATGGCCGGGCTCCTCTTCCACGTCCTTTCCCTCCTATGGCACCTTTCCTACGTGGAACGGCTCTTCGCCAAGTACGAGCCGCTCTTCCGCGACCAGACGATCACGCTCTTCCGTGAGAGCGCAGAGCGCTTCGAGGCGATGGGGGAGATGGGCCGCGAGTACGCCGAGAGGCTTCGCGAGAGCCTGCGTGAGCAGGAGGGGAACGAACCTGCGGGGGAGGACGCCCCGACCCTTCCAAACGACGAGAAAGCGCCTGAGGATGACTCCCGGCCGAACCTCGAGGACTACGGGAGGCGCGACGGACGGGACTAGCCCTTCCTCAGGATGAGCCCGATCACCATCGGGATCGTCCGGAAGAAGATCGCGAAATCCTGCCGGAAGGAGAATTTCCTCACATATTCCCCGTCGAACTTCGCCTTTTCCTGGATGTCGTGCCGGCATTCCATCCGCATCTGGGCGAGGCCCGTCAGCCCAGGACGGACGAGGAAGGGGTCGTACTCCTGGTTCTTCCTCGCCTCGTAAAGAGGCGTTTCGAACTGCTTTTCCTGCATCGGGCGCGGACCAATTAGGGACATGTCGCCCCGGAAGACGTTCCATAGCTGCGGGAGCTCGTCCATGCGGCTCCTCCTGAGGAATTTTGCGAACCTCGGGAGAGGAACCGTCGTATCGTCGTTCAGTTCCAAAGGGGACTTGTGGGAAGGCGCCTCCACCCTCATCGTCCTGAACTTGTAGATGACGAAAGGCTTCTCGTCTTTCCCGAGCCTTACCTGCCGGAACAGGATGGGCCCCGGGGACCCCGCCCTGACGAGGATTGCCCCAACCAGAAGGAAAGGCGATACGAAAAGGAGGCCAACCCCTGAGACGAGGACGTCCATCGAACGCTTGAAGAAGCGGAATCCGAGCGTGCCGGGCCTTCGTTCCATCGGCGGTGGATGATACTCCCCGCGAAGGGGAAGAAAAAGCCCGGCGCGAACGCCGGGCGTCTTCTCCTGGAGCAAGTGACGGGAATCGAACCCGCGTGTTAACCTTGGCAAGGTTACGTTCTACCATTGAACTACACCTGCGCCGCTCCTCTCGAAGCGAGGGGATTATATAGAGGGTCCCAATCGATGGCAAGAGGAAGAGACCGCTCCTATAATCTCCCATCGAAAGGAAGGTGTCCCTATGGTTGGAAACGACGAGATCGCTGAGCTCCTGCTTCCTGAGGCGAAGGTAGCTCCCGAGGAGCTGGAGGCGCGCTATCCGGAAAGGAGCCTTCCGGAAGGGGCCTACGTGACCCGCTTCGCCCCCTCGCCCACGGGCTTCCTCCATACGGGGAGCCTCTTCACCGCCTTCCTCGCCCACCGGCTCGCCCAGCAGTCGGGAGGGGTCTTCTTCCTCCGCATCGAGGACACGGACACCAAGCGGACGATCGCCGGGTCCGCCGAGGAGCTGATCGAGCAACTCGCCCGGTTCGGGATCATCGCCGACGAAGGCTTCCTCCCCGATGGGGAAAAGGGAGCCTACGGGCCCTACCGCCAGAGCGAGAGAGGGGACATCTACAAGGTTTTCGTGAAAAAGCTCCTGAAGGAAGGGAAGGCCTACCCCGACTTCTGCACCGCCGAGGACCTCGCCAGGATCCGCGCCGTCCAGGAGGCGAGCAAGGTCATCCCGGGCTACTGGGGGCCCTACGCCAGGGACAGGAAGCTCACCAACGAGGAACGGAAGGAAAGGATCCTCCGCGGGGACCCCTGGGTGATCCGCTTCCGGAGCGAGGGAAACCACGACCGCAAGGTCCGCTTCCACGACGAGATCCGCGGCGACCTCGACATCGCCGAGAACGACATCGACGTCGTCATCCTCAAGAGCGACGGCCTCCCGACCTATCATTTCGCCCATGTCGTCGACGACCACCTGATGCGGACGAACCTCGTCTCGCGGGGCGAGGAGTGGATTCCCTCCACGCCCGTCCATCTGGAGTTGTTCCGCGCGCTTGGCTGGGAGCATCCTCGCTACGCGCATCTCCCGGTCATCATGAAGCTCGACCACGGGAACAAGCGGAAGCTTTCCAAGAGGAAGGACCCGGAGGCCGCGGTCTCCTACTTCCTCAAGGAGGGCTACCCGCCGGAGGCGCTCCTCGTCTATCTCATGTCCATCGCCAACTCGAACTTCGAGGAATGGACGGAGAAGGAGGACTCCTTCGACTTCCGCGCCTTCCCCTTCTCCCTTGGGAAGATGTCGCTGGACGGTGCGCTCTTCGACCTCGACAAGCTGACCTTTTTCTCCCGGGAGCTCCTCGCCAAGTGGCGGGGAGGGGACATGCTCCCGCCCCTCCTTTCCTGGGCAAGCGAGAACGATCCCTCCCTGGCCGAGCGCATCCGGAAGGATCCCTCCTATATGGAACGGATCCTCGACATCGAGAAGGATCGGGCGAACCCCCGGAAGGACTATGCGAAATGGTCCGACGTCGGGCCGGCCTCCGCCTTCTTCTACCGCGACCTCTTCGAGCCGCTGGAGGAAAGGGGGTTCCCCTACGATCCGAAGTACGAGCTCTCCTTCATCTCTTCCTGGCTCCAGGAATGCGCGGACGGGATGCTCTACGGCGTGGAGGAGTCCCTTTGGTGGTCGGGGGTCAAGGAGCTCGCGGCGAAGCGCGGCTTCGCGACAAGGAACAAGGACTACAAGGAGCGCCCGGGGGACTACGTCGGGTCCCTGGTGGACGCCGCGGAGCTCCTCCGCCTGGCGATCACCGGGGCCAAGCGCTCCCCGAACCTCCACGAGGTCATCTCGATCCTCGGCAAGGAGGAGACGAGGCGCCGCCTTCTCCACGAGGTCCGGCGTTCCGCGGATTCCTCCCAAGAATAAGTTGCATCTTCCTTGAGGGCGTGGTATAAAACGCTCCGCGGCCCTGTGGTCAAGCGGCTAAGACGCAACCCTCTCAAGGTTGAATCCCGGGTTCGATTCCCGGCTGGGTCACCAACGAAGCGCCAGGCCCCGGATGCTCCGGGGCCTTTTGCTTGCCTTCCCGCTTCGCAGGAATGGGGGTATCCTTCCCCCGTCATGGGAACTAAGTACGTGTTCGTTACGGGAGGGGTGGTCTCTTCTCTTGGAAAAGGGATCTTCGCCTCCTCCCTCGGCCTCCTTCTTAAGTCGGGAGGGCTTCGCGTCTCGATGATGAAGCTCGATCCCTACTTGAACATCGATCCGGGGACGATGTCTCCCTACCAGCACGGGGAGGTCTACGTGACGGAGGACGGGGCCGAGACCGACCTCGACCTCGGCCACTACGAGAGGTGGATCGACGAGAACCTCACCAAGGAAAGCTCCCTCACCTCGGGGAAGGTGTACATGTCCGTCATGGACAAGGAACGGCGCGGGGACTACCTGGGGGCGTGCATCCAGGTCATCCCGCACGTGACCGACGAGATCAAGATGAGGATCCGCGAGGCGGCGCGCGTCCAGAAGGCGGACGTGATCATCTGCGAGATCGGGGGGACGGTGGGGGACATCGAGTCCCTCCCCTTCCTCGAGGCGATCCGCGAGATGAGGCTGGAGGAAGGCCTGGGATCCACGCTTTTCGTCCATAACACCCTCGTGCCCTACCTTCGCTCGGCGGAGGAGACGAAGACGAAGCCGACCCAGCATTCGGTGAAGGAGCTGCTCTCCCTCGGGATCCAGCCTGACGCGATCGTCCTCCGGACCGAGGTTCCCTTAACCGAGTCGCAGCTGAGGAAGATCTCGCTTTTCTGCAACGTTCCCCCCGAAGGAGTCTTCACCGCGCTCGACGAGAAGGTCGTCTATGATCTCCCCGTCCATCTCCATGAGCAGGGCCTGGAGTCCTATGTCCTCCGGAGGCTCGGCCTTCCCGAGCGGGAAAGCGACCTCTCCTCCTGGAAGGAGTGGATCGGCTCCTTCAAGGAGCGGAAGGGAAAGGTCCGGATCGCCTTGGTCGGGAAGTACGTCGAACTCAAGGACGCCTACCTTTCCGTCAAGAGCGCGCTCGTCCATGCCGGGGCGCGGCTTGGGCGGAACGTCGAGATCGACTGGATCAAGTCATCCGCCCTCACGGATGAGAACTGCCGATCCCTCCTTGGCGAGGCGGACGGGATCCTCGTCCCGGGAGGCTTCGGGGAAAGAGGAAGCGAGGGGAAGAAGGTCGCGATCCGCTACGCCCGGGAGAACGGGATTCCCTTCCTGGGAATCTGCTTCGGGATGCAGCTCGCCATCATCGAGTTCGCCCAGCATGTCCTAGGGTGGGAGGACGCCGACTCGGCGGAATTCGATCCCCACTGCTCCCGCCCAGTGATCGATCTTCTGCGCGGCCAGTACGACGGCATCGAGCTCGGCGGGACGATGCGCCTGGGAAACTACCCCTGTCTTACGAAGGAAGGGTCTCTTGCCCGGAAGCTATACGGGAAGGAACGGATCGAGGAGAGGCACCGCCATCGCTATGAGTTCAACTCCCGCTACCGCGAGGACTTCGAGAAGGCCGGGCTTTCCTTCTCCGGCATCAATCCCGACTCGGGCCTCGTCGAGATCATCGAGCTCCCGGGTCATCCCTATTTCGTCGCCTCGCAGTTCCATCCGGAGTTCACCTCCCGCCCGCTTCGCCCGAACCCCCTCTTCCTTGGGTTCATCGAGGCGGCTATGAAGAGAAGGGGATGATCCTCTTCCTCCATGGGGCCCTTGCCCGGAAGGACAAGGGGCGCCTTCCGCGAAGGATCCGCTCCTTCCTCTTGGAGGAAGGGCTTCCCTTCCGCGAGCTTTCCGCGCTCAATCGCGGGGATTACCTCGCTGAGGTGAGCGCCCTCGGAGAGAAGGACGTTCTCCTTGCGCTGGGAGGAGACGGGACGCTCTCCCTGGCCGCCGACGCCCTCATGGCCGTTCCTGAAAAGAGGCGCCCTCTCTTCCTTCTCGTCCCGGGAGGGACCTTGGGGGACGGGGCGAGGAACATATGGGGGAGAATCCCCCTTAGGCGACTCCTTTCCTCCCTGAAGAAGGGCAGGCGAAGGAGGATCGACGTCCTTCGGGCGACTCTCGGGGAGGGGGCGCCCGTCCATTTCCTCTACATGGCCTCCGCGGGCCGCTATTCCTGGGTCGCCTCGCGCGCGTCCCGAAGGGCGAAGTCCGCCCTCGGACGCCTTTCCTACCTCATTCTCGCCTTCTTTGAGGGGCTTTGCCCTTTTCCCAATCTTGTCGCGAGGCTTCAAGCAGACGGGATAGAGGAAAGAAAAGAGAAACTTTCCTTCCTCCTCGTCCTGAACGGAAGGAGGATCGGAGGGCTTCCTCTTCGGGGCGCCGGACCTCTGGACGACGGGAAGGCGGAGGTAAGGCTTGGGAAGGGGGGCGGGCTATCCTCCGCCTTCCGGACCCTCCTTTCCCTCAGGCGCGATATCCTTCAAACCTCTTCTATTTTCGTGAAATTCGCGCAAATGACCGAGATTTGCATCGATGGGGAGCCCTATCGTTCGAGAAGCCTGGGCGTCGACGTCCTTCCGGGCGCCCTCGAGATCCTGACGCCTTCCGAGTAAAGCGACCCGCCTTTGCGTGGATTTTCTTTAAGAAACCCCTTTCAGCATCCGGGTCATGGGCTATAATCCACCCATACATATTTGGGAAAAGGAGACCCGAACATGAAGAAGAGTGCTGTCGTTCTCTCCATCCTGGCATTCGTGTTCACGGTGCTGGGCATCGTCCTCGTCGGCGTTACCCCGATGATATCCGCCACGAACTGGCTTCCGACGACCGGCTTCGTCGACACCGCCAAGGCGTTCGCGGATGCCCTGTTCACGAGCACGACGCCCTACGTGAACGCCTGGAACCTCATGCTCGAAGGGAACATCTACTGCGTGCTCGCCTTCGCGGCCGCCTGCCTGTTCCTCCTGCTCTGGCTCGTGCACTTCATCGTGCTTCTCGCCAGGAGGCGCTACCGCTCCCTCTTCCCGAACCTCATGTGGCTCATCTTCGGCGGGGTCACCACCGGTCTTTGCTGCATGGTTCTCGTCCCGGGCATGCTCCCCCTGAACGATGCGGCCGCCGCTCTCAGCACCAACCTGAACGGCGTCAACGTCTTCCGTTTCCTCTTCCTCGGACAGGGCGACACCGCCGCGTTCGTGAATTCCGGCGATAACGCCGTCCTCGCCTGGACCCTTGCGATCGTGATGGCCCTTCCGGGCGTCCTTCTCTCCCTCAGCTGGCTCTTCGGCATCATCTCCGTCTTCTGCGGGATCGGCGACTGCATCGCGAATCCTGGCGCGAAGCGCGACCGGAGCAAGGCCGCTGAGCGCGCCAAGGCCCGCGCCCTGACCGACGCCCGCCTCCCCGTCGACGACGAGGATGCGCTGAAGGCCGCGATGTACGACGAGCTCGACCCGAGCCCGAAGGCTGCCCCGGCCCCGGCCGCGGAGAAGAAGCCCGACATCCCCGTCATCGTCCAGCATATCTACTACAACGGCCAGCCGGTTTCCGAGACGAGGACCGAGCCTAAGCCCGAGCCTAAGCCCGAGCCCGCTCCCGCTCCCGAGGCTAAGGAGCAGGCGAAGGAAATCCACATCCACATCTACAACCCCGCGCCCGACCAGAAGAAGGACCAGCCCAAGCCCGAGCCCAAGCCCGAGCCCAAGCCCGAGCCCAAGCCCGAGCCCAAGCCTGCTCCCGCCCCCGTCGAGGAGGAGCGTCCGCTCACCGCTCGCGAGCTCCGCGCCATCATCAAGGAGGCCCTGGACGACCACGACCATCCGGATAACGACCGTCCGCTCACCGACGAGGACGCCAGGCGCCTTGTCCGCGAGGAGCTGAACGAGTACTACGACAAGGCCGTCCCTGGCATCGAGGACGAGTACATCGAGGACGAGGACGAGGAGCTCCTTACGATCGACGAGCTCCGCGACGTGATCCACGACGAGATTGCCGATGCGCTTGCCGGCCTCAAGCCTGCCGAGGAGACTCCCGCGGCGCCTGCGGAGGAGCCGGCCGAGGAACCCGCCAAGGAGGAGGCCGCCCCTGCGATCAGCAAGGACGACATCAAGGCCATCGTCCAGGAGGAGATCGCTGCCCTCGTGCATTCGCTCGACGAGAAGGAAGCCGCCCGGAAGAGCGAGGAGGAGAGCAAGGCCGAGGAAGCCAGGAAGGCGAAGGAGTCCGAGGAGGAGGCGGCCAAGGCCGAGGCCGCGAAGAAGGCCGAGGAAGAGGAGGCCGCCCGCGCCAAGAAGGAAGAGGAGGAGCGCGTCGCCCGCGAGGAGGCCGCCGCCCTCCAGGCCGAGGTCGATAACGCCCAGAACGAGGCGATCCGCGCCCTCCAGGATTCGCTCCTGAAGGCGGAGGACATCCGCGAGATCCTCAAGGAGGAGCTTGCGAAGCTCCCGCGTCCGGAGCCTGTCGTCATCGAGAAGACGGTCGAGGCCCCCGCCCCAGCGCCCCAGCCGGAGCCGGAGCCCGAGCCCGAGCCCGCCCCTGCCCCGGAGCCCGCTCCCGCTCCCGTCGTCGAGCCCGCTCCCGCGCCCGTGCCTGAGGCTCCGAAGCCGAAGATCGTGAGGATTCCCTTCCCCACGAGGCTCCTGAACGCCGACGAGGAGATGAAGGCGAACTACAACGAGCTGAAGGCCGAGTGCCTGAGCTACGGGCTCAAGAGCCGCCTCAGCAACTCGGGCGACACCTTCCGCCTCCACACCAAGACCTACGTCAAGATCACGGTCGCGGGCAAGTCGCTGAAGCTCTACTTCGCGCTTGACCCGAAGGACTACGAGCATTCGACGATCCCGGTCAAGGACGCGGGCGGGAAGAACATCTATCGCGAGATCCCGGTCGTGTTCAAGGTGAAGAGCGCGCTCTCGATGAAGAGGGCGAAGCAGCTCATCGCTGACGCCTGCGAGCATGACGACCTTGAGCAGGGCAAGATCCCGGTCAAGGACTACGCCGCCGAGCTCATCCACTACCGTCCCCAGAACTCCGGGCCTTCGGAGGACGAGGGCGAGGACGAGGAAGAGTAGGAGCTCTTGCTTCCCTAGGGCACCCCGCGGGGTGCCCTTTCCTTTCCCCCAAATCAAAAAGCGCCCCTAGGGCGCTCTTTCCTAAAGGGAGAGCCCTCGCCGATCTAGTTCCTTTAGATAGAGGGAACGGACTTCCGCGGCGATTTCCGGGAGCGGCCTCCCGTCGGTCTTGATGAGGAAGTCGGTCTTCATCAGCCTCCCGGGAGCAAACCCGGTGTCGTCAAGCAGGAGCCTCCTCTCTATCTGCTCCGGAAGGTCTCCCCTTCCCTCCATCCTTCTCCGCCTCTCCTCGCGCGAGGCCTCGAGGAGGAAGGTCACGACTCTCGGGTTATTGAGGGCTAGGAAACTCTTGAGGCCGTTCGGGTCGACGACCACAGCCTTTCCCTCGCTCACCTGGTCCTTCCCGCACCCATAGTAGTTTCCGCCGTAGAAGGTGTGCTCCACGAAGTAGCAGGAGGATAGGAGCTCGAGGAAGCGCTCCTTCGTGACGAAGAAGTAGTCGACCCCGTCCTTTTCGCCATTCCTCGGGGACCTCGTCGTGTGGGTGACCGCCTTTTGGATCCCGTATTCGTTCCTGAGGATGCGCGCGACCTCCGTCTTGCCGCTCGCAGAGGCGCCTACCAATATCACCATTCCCGGATGATATCCGGAACATTCCGAAATGACTATCGAGAGCCCCTTCTTTTTTTCAAGACGGCAGGGCAAGCCGGTCGCCTTAGTGCCTATATAATGGGCGAAGGAGGCTCACCCATGAATCAAACTCTCCCCTTCTCCCTGAAGGCGGATCCCCGTGGATGCTCGATCCTGGTCGGAAGCGTGTATCGCCAGGCCCTTGTCGAGATCGGATATAGCCCTGACCGGCACGTGTACGATCTCGACAGGGAGTACATCGATCGCTGCAGGGGGACTGCCGCGGGACAATTCCTCGCGAGCGTGATCGCGCTATACGACTCCCTTCCCAACATCGAGCGGAAGCTCTTCCTATGCGACTGTCTCGAGCGCGGGCGCCACTACGTCTGGTGGTGGTACGAGTGGTTCGACCGCAAGACGTATAGCCGGATGAGCCGGCTCGTCCAGGACAAGGTCAGGCGGCGCTTCGCCCCCGAGGCGGCGTAGGGATGGGAACCTTGTCGAGGGGCCTCCTTCTTTTCCTCATGCCCCTGGGGATATTGCCCGCCTCCTCTTCCGGGATGGCGGAGGGGAGCGTCTGCCGACCGAGCGCTCCCTGGCTCGTCTTCGACTTCCCGGCCTACGACGGGGGCGACAAGTACGTCTTCCATTATGAGTTCTCCTCCCCGGTGGACCTGGACTTCGGCTTCCAGCTATACATAGAGAATCCCAAGAACCCCGCCTCCACCTACGGGAGGAGGGGAAGGCTCGTCCTCGACTACTCGGGCTACCCCGACGAGTGCGAGGCCGGGGACACGGTGATCGGGATGGGGACGCTGACCTCTTCCTCGATGTCCGTCGTCTATAACCACATGACCTTCATCACCGAGACGAGGGCTGCGGACGGGACCACCTGCCGCTGGTCCACCGTCTTCGACGTCGGCTACGCGGTTCCCTATCGCTTCGAGTTCTCGTCCAACGGGAACGGCTTCAGCGCGCAGACGGCCAACGGCGTGGCCGCCAAGGGCGGCATCATCTACACCCAGCCCTGGCGCTTCTACTACCGCGACCTTGAGGAAAGCTACCATAACCCCGAGGCCGGCATCCTTCCCCTCGGCAAGATGCTCTTCCGGGAGGAGGACTACAAGTACGTGAGCGTCGACTGGGAGCCGAAGACGCTCGTCCTCCGTCTCTTCGATCACTTCGACGAGTTCCCTCATTTCGACACCAAGTGGCTTGAGGACGGGCGGGAATGCATCGAGATCCCCCTCCTCACGAAGGATGGCGACTTCGGGGCCTTCCGCTCGCTCAGGACCAAGGACCTCTATTGCTATTCCAGAGACGGGAAGGAGATGAAGCCTCTCTCCCGCCGTGAGCCGGGGGACTTGATGGGGAATGAGTTCCGCATTCCTCGGGTAGGCTCCGGCGAGGGGAAGAGATATTCCTTCGAGATATTCGCCGACGGGTTCGGCGAGCTTGACCGCTGGAGCTTCACCTACCCCTTCGAGGTGACCGTCGACCGCAACTGGTTCGGCTCCTGCCGCACCTCCGCCTGGTGCGTGGAGGAAGTCTGATGCTCCAGTTCCTGTCCGCGGCGATCCTCATCGCCTTCTCCTTCCAGCTCTTCTCGGCCACAAGGGCCCACGGTGTGCTCGCCAGGACCTGGCACGGGTTTTCCAAGGAGATGCTCTACGGGGCGGTCGTCAGTCTGCCGAATGCAGAGATCGCCCCCTACTGGGACACGGTCAAGGCAAGGGCCATCGTTGAGGATTACTTCTCGACCTCCTTCGAGGGCTACGGCGTTACGTGGGAGAGCCTCGTCTCGGGGGACGGCCTTGAAGAGGCTCGCCCGAGCGAGCTGACCATCTCGCTGGAGGCGCGGATGAGCGGCATCCCCCTTCTCTACGACGAACGGACTTTCCGGATCCAGGAAGGAGAAAAGGCATGAGCGAAAAGGCAGCCATCCAGTATGTGGAGAGGTCCTCTCTCCTCCCGCTCCTGGAGGACCCCAACGTAAGCGACATCTCCTATGACGGGGAGGCGCTCCACTACCTTCACGCCTTCAAGGGGAGGGCGAGGAGCGAGATCTCGATGTCGTCCCGCGAGGCGAGGGACTTCCTGATCCAGGTCGCGAACCTCGCGGAGAAGCCCTTCAGCTACAGCGACCCAATCCTCGACGTGAGCTTCGGCCGCTATCGGATGAACGCCGTCCATCCCTCCCTCGGAAGGAAGCGCGGCGTGCACGTCCCGACCTTCTCGCTCCGCATTGCCTCCGGCAAAAGCAAGATCGAGGGGGATCCTCGCTTCTTCCCGGAAGGCGCGGAGGAAATCCTCTCCTCCTGGCTTCTCTCCGGGGAGTCCATCGTCATCGCCGGCATCAGCTCGTCCGGGAAGACGGAGCTCCAGAAATACCTTCTTTCGCGCCTTGGCGCCAATCGGAAGTGCGTCGTCATCGATAACGTGGACGAGCTTGGACTTCTCGAAGGGTCGGAGGCGGAGATCAGCTCCTGGATCACCAGCCCGAGGGCCGGCTACCGGGAGCTTGTCCGGAACGCCCTCCGGCATGATCCCGACTACATCATCCTTGCCGAGGCTAGGGGAGGGGAGATGCTGGACGCTCTGGTATCCGCAATGAGCGGCCACCCGATCATTCTGAGCGTCCATGGCTCATCCCTTCCGGAGATACCCGAGCGAATGCTGCGCCTGGCGATGCAAGGTGCGGAAAGGGTGCTCGAGGAGGAAGTCAGGTCCTCCATCGCGCAGAACTTCCGGAACTACGTTCTTCTTGGGCGAGACATCGGTCCGGACGGGTCGGTCCGTCGCTATCTCAAGGCGCTCGGACGCATGGACGGGGAGGGAAGGATGGAGACCTTGCTGGAAAGGGGGCCGCTATGCTGAGAAGAACCCTCGTATCCCTGGCCGTCGCGCTTGGCGCGGCCGCACTCTCCTATCTCGTAAGCGATTCCTTCGCCCTGCCCCTTCTCGTCGGGCCGCTGCTCTTCCTCTCCTTCTTCTTCCTGGTGATCCCGCCGATCGAGGCGAGGATACTGCGGAGCGAGGCGCGGGGGATGGCCTATCGCTTCGTGAGCGGCTTCCTCATCTCCCTCTCGGTCAGCAAGAGCCTTGAGGAAAGCTACGACTCGGCGTCCGCGTTCCTCGAGGGAAGCGCGAAGGAAGCGTCCCTCTCCTGCAAGGAGATGGAGATCCTCGAGAGGCTTCGCTACCTCCGCGGCACATTCCGCGCCTCCTTCTACGACATGTTCTGCTCGATGATGGCGATCTGGCAGGAGCGCGGGGGAGATGTCCTGGACCTGATGGACCCGCTCCTCCGCGAGGCAACCTCCGCCGAGGAGGCCGGAAGATCCCTCGATGCCCTGAGAATCCGCCAAGGGACGCAGTTCCTGATCCTCTGGGGCATGAGCCTCCTTGTGCTTCTCGCGGTCCGCCTCGGGCTATCCTCCTTCTACGAGACATTGAGCGGATCGCTCCCCTTCCTTCTCGTCACCCTCCTCTACTTCCTTGCCCTCGCCTTCGCCTTCGTCTTGTTCGCCCGCATCGTGGGCGATGAACCCAATCGAGGTGACAGAAATGCTACGAAAAAGAGAAAGCCACGCAAAGCCAAGGCGAATTGAAAGATTTCTTCTTCCTGCACTCGGGAACCTCCTCTTTATCGGGGCGATCCTCGCCTCCCAGCTCCTCCTCGGGAACCTGTTCCTGACCTTGACCCTCTCCCTCCTCCTTCTCATCGTCGACTACTTCCTCCTAAGCGAGGGGAGAAGGAAGAAGGAGAGGGCCATCGTCCGTCTCGAGAGCGACTTCTCGGAAAGCTTCCGCTGCTTCAGCGTCTTCGTGGAAACGGGAATGACTCCCTACCAGGCCCTGCGGGAAACGCTTCCCTTCTCAAGCCCTGCCCTTCGCGAGAGGATCGAAGCCCTTCTCCACGAGATTGACGAGGACAAGTCCGTGTCCCCTTACGTCCGCTTCAGCGAGGGCTTCCGCTCCCTTGCCGTCCGCCAGGTGATGATCGCCATCCATCGCATGGCGACGGAGGGAGGGGGCGAAGCCTACCTCAGGCAGTTCCGCTCCCTCTTCCAGTCCTATGGGGACGAAAGCCGGAAGAAGGCCGCCCTCGACCTTGACTCGAGGATGGGCATGGCCTCGTTCCTTCCCCTCGTCGCCTCCGCTCTCGTGATGGCGCTCATCGCGATCGGCATCGTCTCCGTCCTGGGGGTTGCGATCAATGGGCTCTAAGCTGGGCTTCCTCCTTTCTCTCTTCTTCGTGATCGGACTGATGGGGCTATCCGGCGATCTCGCCTCCATCCAGGCCATCCAGACGAGCCTGGACGCGGCCGGGATCACCGCGGCGAGGAGGATCGCCCTCGTCGGGGGCATCGACAGCGAGACCCGCTCCCTTGTGAACGAGGAGTGCGGAGGGACCATCATCCCTCTGGAGGATGATCCGGTCAGGATCGGCGACATATTCCGCTTCGCGATCGAAAAGGAATACCAGCCCTTCGTCCTATCGCCGGAACCGGTATTGGTGCGGATCGAGCGCTCGGCCGTCATCGGCTACCTCGATTGAGCATAGATGAAGAAAGGAGGTAAAGGATGTCGGAACTCAAAGGCCAGCTCCTGGGCATGGTCCTCGTCCTCGCCGTCTTCGGCGTGGTCGCGGCCGCCCTGGTACCCGCCTTCCAGAAGACGGCGGACCAGCTCGAGAGCGAGATGGGCGTGAACGTCTCCCAGGTCGAGTCGGAATATGTCGAAGCCAGCATCTAGCCTGGCGGGGCCCTCGGGGCCCCTTTCGCCTATCGGTCGGACGGGGGAGAGGCTATAATCTCCGCACATTGAAAAGGAGCGAAAAATGCCCAGCACCGTTGAAGAAATCCGTGAAACGCTTGCGAAGCGCTGCAAGAAGGAGACCATTGCCGACGACACCGCCCTCAAGGACCTCGGACTCGATTCCCTGGATGTCGTTGAGATGTGCCTCGACTTCGAGGACAAGTACGGCATCACCTTCGAGACCGCGGAGCTCGGCGAGCTGAAGACGGTCAGCGACCTCCTCGCGAAGATCGACGCGAAGCTCGCCGGGAAGAACTGAGCCTCGCTTCGGGGAACATCCCCTTGCATCGCCCTTGGGAGGAACGTAATATAGCCGAGCGCTTTGGCGCGCTGGTGCTTGCTTAGCTCAACGGTAGAGCAATCGGCTGTTAACCGATCGGTTGTAGGTTCGAATCCTATAGCAAGCGCCATTTCCCTTCCCGGCCCGTTGGAGAAGCGGCTTAACTCATATCCCTTTCAAGGATACATTCACGGGTTCGAACCCCGTACGGGTCACCAAGATCCAAAGAGCCCCAGCGGCTCTTTTTTCGTCTTTGCCAATCCTCAATCTTTCAAATAGCACTTATCATTAGTTAAAAAGAAAAAAGGACCATCTTCATGGAACTCAGGGACAAGGTCATCTATCAGGCGTTTCCGCGAAACCACACGAAGGAAGGGACGCTCCGGGCCCTTGAAGGGGATCTGGAGAGGATTGCCCGCCTCGGCGTCGACATCCTTTATCTCCTCCCCCTCCAGCCGATCGGAGAAAAGGCGAGGAAGGGGACCCTGGGATCCCCTTATGCGATAAGGGACTACAGGGCGATCAACCCCGAGCTCGGGGATTGGGAAGACTTCCGTTCCCTGGCGAGAAAGGCCCATTCCCTGGGGATGCTCGTCATGGTCGACCAGGTGTTCAACCATACGTCCCGGGACTCCGTCCTTCTCAAGGAGCATCCCGAGTGGTACTGGAAGGACAAGGACGGGAACTTCGGGAACAAGGCGGGGGACTGGGCGGATGTCTACGACCTCGACCACCGTGCCCCTGGGCTGGACGATTATCTCGTCGACGTCCTTCTCCAATTCATCGAGTACGGGGCGGACGGATTCCGCTTCGACGTCGCCTCCTTCATCCCCGCCTCCTTCTACCGGCTGTTCCGCAAGCAGGCGGGGGAAAGGTTCCCCGGCAAGGACATCGTCCTTCTTGCCGAGAACGTGGAACCTTCCTTCACCCTCTACGCCCGCTCCCTCGGGCATCCCGTGCCTTCAAACGGCGAGCTCGCCGAGGCGGGTATCGATCTCTTCTACTCCTATACTAGCTTCCGCTCCCTGGCCCGTTACCTCGACGGAGGGAAGGAGCGGGACCGCTACGCCTATCGCCTCCTTCTCGAGGCCGAGGAGGCGGCGCTCCCCAACGACGGGGCGCTCACCGTTCATGCCCTTGAGAACCACGACCAGGCGCGCCTTTTTTCCAGGAAGCCTGCCCCCGAGCTTCCTCTTTCCCTCATGGCCTTCACCTTCTTCTGCCGCGGGCCTGGCTTCCTCTACGCCGGGGAGGAGGCGGGCGCCGAGCACCAGCCCTCGCTGTTCGAAAAGGACGACGTGAACTGGGAGAACTCTCACGGGAAAGAGGCGCATGAGATGGCGGTCCGCCTTTGCGAGCTGAAGCACCGCCTTGGAGGAAGGGTCCTCTCCACCTCGTACCCCGAGTACGAGGGAAGGGGGATCGTCGCGGTCAACGCCCTCCCGGATGGAGGGAAGGAGTACGGGTTCTTCCCGCTCTCGGGGCAGGAGGAAGAGATTTCCGATGCCATTCCCGAAGGCGAATATTTCGATGAAATATCCAGGAAATGCGTAGCTATCCATCGTGGAGCCCGTTTCTCCGCTCCCCTTTGGCTTACGGAAAGGGGCAAGTAGATGGCTGCAACCAAAAGAAGCGTCGGCGACGCTTTCGATCCCGTCGACTACTATCGCCAGCAGCTTGACGGGGCCGTCCATGAGGCGGCGAAGAAGGCCTTCGACGAAAAGCTCGCTCGTTCCGGGGTGGACGAGAAAGAGAACGAGAGCGACTGCCGGAAGCTCCGCCGGAAGGAGCAGATCCATGCCAACGAGGGGAAGAAGCTCTCCGGGATGAAGGCGTGGCGGGGCTTCTGCATCTTCCTCCTTGTCGTCGCGGTCCTGGTCGCCGTCATCGGCATCTTCCTGGTCGGCGAGGAAGGGGGGCTGCTGGCAGGAATCCTCATGATCGTGTTCGGGGTCATCCTCGCCATCGCGATGTTCCTCGTCATCATTCTGGTGCTGAACGACAAGATCCATAAGCTCCGCGAGGAGAACAAGAACCGGGAACAGGAGCTGGAGCGGATGAAGGCCGCCATCCGCGCGAAGCTTGCCCCCCTCTATAACTCCTTTGAATGGGACGACTTCAAGAACATCGCCAACTCCGTGAGCGACATCTTCCAGGTCGACGAACGCTTCCCCGAGGAGAAGATGAACCTGATGCAGGAGGTCTACTCCTACGGGGACGTCCTCGAGGAGCAGGATTCGGTGGTCGCCCTCATGTCCGGCGACATCGCCGGAAATCCCTTCTTCCGCATCGCCATCAAGGGGGAGCGGATCGTCGACATCCGCTACACGGGCTCCTTGCCCATCACGTGGACGGAGAGGTACACGGACTCGGAAGGCCATGTCCATACGACGATCCGGACGCAGGTCCTGTTCGCGGAGTACTATCACCCGGGCCCGCGCTTCACCACGACCCCGGTGACCGTCTACGGGAACATGGCGGCCCCGGACCTCAGCTTCTCGAGGAATCCCTGCGGGGTGGACGTGTCCGACGAGCGGGAGCTCCGTTCCTTCATCAAGAGGGAGGAAGGGCGGCTCCGCGACAAGACCGAGGAGATGACGAAGAAGGGGAAGAGCTTCACCCCTCTTGCCAACACGGAGTTCGAGGCGCTCTTCGGGGCATATGACCGCGACCACGAGGTCCAGTTCCGGCTTCTCTTCACTCCCCTCGCGCAGCAGAACATGCTCGAGCTCATCAAGGGGAAGGAGGGCTTCGGGGACGACTTCCTCATGCGCAAGGCCGGCACCGTAAGCCTCGTCCAGAGCAAGCATAGCTCGAAGTACTTCAGCTACGACTTCCTCTTCGTCGGGGACTACCTATCCGTCGAGGAGATGCGGAAGGCCTTCGTCGAGAAGATCCGCTGGCTCTACAAGTCCCTCTACTTCGACCTCGCCCCCTTCCTCGCCATCCCCCTGTTCCAGATGACCGAGGCGGGGCGCTACGACCCCAGGAGCATGCGGCGCACGATCTCTGACTACGAGGCGATGCGCGTGGCCAACGGAATGGACCCGGCCTACTTCAAGAACCCGCGGGGCGTCACCGACCAGATCCTCAGGGTCCGCTACAAGGGCACGATCGGGAAGTCCGATCGCTTCGAGGTCAGCTCCCTCTCCTTCAGCAGGGAGAGGAAGGTCACCTTCGTCCCGGTGATGGGCGGGGACGGAAAGTTCCATAACGTTCCTGTCGAGTACTTCGTCTACACTCCTGTCACCGACGTCCACGGGATATCCATCCGTCGGATGGGGCTGGGGAACGAGAGGTATTCGAAGGACGCCCTCCTCCACTATCTCTCCGGGAAGGGGGTCACCCCCATCGACTCCTTCATCCCCCTCCGCGCCCCCCTCGACCAAGGGGATTGTGGGGAGCTGGACCTCGAGGACTACTTCGAGAACCTGGACGAGAGGATCGAGGAGAAGATCGAGAACATCGACAAGGACATCGAGTCCGCCCTGGAGAAGAAGGACCAGGACGAGGGCGACTAGCCCGCATCCCCCTCTTTGCTATAATGTAAGCAAGGGAACATTCCCGGAAAGGAACGAACTATGGCAAATCCTCTCGACGAAGTCGCCGGGCCGGTCTCCGAAGGCAGGGACGCCCGCGTCATCGAAAAGCAGATTCCCGTGAAGGTGGGCGTCGGGTCCACGATCTTCGAAGTGATCCTCTGGATCCTCGGGATCATCCCCGGCATCGTCTTCCTCTTCATGAAGATCAATGCCGGGACCTACCTCCGCTCGCTCGAGCAGAAGATCCAGGCGAACGCCTCCACCATCGACAACTACCTCGAGCAGCGCGTCGTCATCCTCCAGAACGCGGCGAGGCTCCTCGACAAGGCCATCGACCTCGACAAGGAGGTCATGACCCAGGTCGCGGCCTACCGCGGCGGAGTGAACCCGAACCACGACGCGGAGCGGAACGCCGTGTCCGGACAGGTGGATCGCCTCTTCGGGGAGATCAACGTCGCCTTCGAGCGCTACCCCGATCTGAAGGCGCACGCCGAGATCGAGAGCTGCCTCCAGCAGAATAGCTACCTCCAGAAGGAGATCACCGCCGCCAGGGAGCTTTATAACGATTCCGTCTTCGAGTGGAACACCGCCATCCAGCAGTGGCCCACGAAGATGATCGTCGCCGCCAAGGCCGGCTATACGACCCGCATCCCCTTCAGCACAACCGCCGAGATCCGCGAGAAGGCCAGGGGAACCTTCTTCTAAAGAAGCGGGAAAGGGGAGCGATACGCTCCCCTTTTTTCGTCCTCGGACGCGGGAGAAAACCTATAATCATCTAGCAGGATTTGGAGAGAACTATGAGAAAGTGCCCGTACTGCAACAACGAGATGTCCGAGGAGGCGAAGTTCTGCCCCTACTGCGGGAAGCCCGTTCCCGAAGGGAACCCTGAGCGCTACTGCCCCAACTGCGGGACGAAGATCGAGGGGAACCCCTCCTTCTGCCCCAACTGCGGGACGAACCTCCGCGCCGGGCCAGGGTCCCGGGGGGAGGAGGCCGTCCTTAAGGGCATCGGGGCGGTCGAGGGGGAGACTGACTCCGCCATCCATGGCTCTGGCAGGAGGGGCGCCTCCTTCGTCCTGGAAAGGAACTTCGTCGTCTGGATCCTCATCTCCCTCTTCACCTGCGGGATCGGCTCCTACATCTGGCTCGGCTTCCTTGTCAATGACCTGAACGAGGAGTTCCCGAAGAGCCAATGGAAGACCTCGGGGGTCTCCGTCATCCTCCTCAGCTTCATCACGTGCGGCATCTATTCCCTCTACGCGTACTACAAGATGTCGGAGAAGCTGGAGAAGGAGGGGATCATGACCTGGCTTTCCGTCATCCTCGGCCTCTTCCTTTCGCCGATCGCCGCCCTCGCCTACATCCAGTACTACCTCAACAAAAGGATCAAGGGGAACTAGTTGAGGTCCGGTTCCGAACTCGTCATCTCGCCCAGGCGCTCGATCCTCAGGGAGCTCTATGAGGAGCGGAGCCCCAGGGACCGCGGCTACGCCCTTTCCCGTGCCCTCAGGACCTTCCTCCTCCTTGGGGGGATCTACTTCCTCTACATCGAGCTCGGAGGCGTCGGCTTCGTCTGCCCCTTCCGCCTCCTGACCGGCCTCAAGTGCCCGGGGTGCGGGGTCACGACGATGCTCCGCGACCTCATCCGCCTGGACTTCCTCGGGGCCTATCAGGAGAACCCCGTCCTCCTCTTCCTTCTTGGCCCGTCCCTCCTTCTCGTCCTGCTCCTGGAGTGGAAGGGAAGGGAGTCCCGGACGGTGCAGATCCTTTGCACCATCCTTCTTTCGCTCGTCGTCGCCCTTCTCTTCGTTTGGGGCGTCCTTAGGAACATCCCGGGGATTCTTGGATGAAGGGCCACGCCTTCTCGCACCTGAGGGTCATCCTCCGCCACAGGCACGGGGTCATACGGAACGCCATGGGAATGGGCATCTTCTTCCATTCGCTCCGCCACGATCTATCGAAGTTCTCCCCGAAGGAGTTTCTTCCTTCCGCGCGCTACTACGTGGGGAACCATTCCCCGGTCTATGAGGAAAGGCTTCGGAACGACTACTTCTCCTACGCCTGCCAGCACCATACGAAGAGGAACCCCCATCACTGGGAGTACTGGACGGACTTCTTCCGCGGGAGGGTTCTTGCCAGGAGGATGCCCTGGAAGTACGCGATGGAGTACGTCGCGGACATGCTCTCCGCCTCGAGGACCTATGATCCTGAGCATTTCCTCCCGGAGACGACGCTCCTATACTTTGAGGCCAGGGCGCCCCACTACTTCATCCATCCCGAGACGAAGGAGTTCATCTCCTGGTGCCTCGCCCGCTACCGCGACCTCGGCCTCAAGGGCCTTCGGAAGAAGGACACGAGGATGAAGTACGAGTCGCTCAAACATCTGGACGACACCTACATCTACGAGACCCCCCTCACGAGAGGGGACATGCCCCGGCTTCTTAAGGAGGAATGAGAGATATGGAGAGGAACGGACTGCTTGGCTTCGGCCTCATGCGCCTGCCGGAGAGGGAGGGAAGGATCGACATCGAGGAGACCTCGAGGATGGTCGACCTCTTCCTCGCTTCCGGCTTCACCTACTTCGACACCGCCTATGCCTACGGGGATGGCGCGAGCGAGCTTGCCGCAAGGGATGCGCTTGTCAGGCGATATCCCCGCAGTTCCTACACGCTTGCGACGAAACTTTGCTCCTTGGATTCCCCGGAGAAGATGAGGGACGAGCTGAGGGTGTCGCTGGAGAGGACGGAGGCGGGCTACATCGACTACTACCTCCTCCATGCCATCCGGAGGAACAACATCGTCCCCTTCGACAAGGCGGGGATCTGGGGTCTCGTCAAGGAGGCGAAGGAGAAGGGGCTTATCCGCCACTACGGCTTCTCCTACCACGACGATCCCGCCTATCTCGACGAGATGCTGAATCTCCACCCGGACGTCGACTTCGTGCAGCTGCAGATCAACTATGCGGACTGGGAGAACCCCAGGGTGGAGAGCAGGGGATGCTACGAGGTCGCCAGGCGTCACGGGAAGCCCGTCGTCATCATGGAGCCCGTCAAGGGCGGGACTCTCGCCAACCCTCCCGAGGAGGCGCGGGAGCTCTTCCTTTCGTATGACAAAGAGTCTTCCTTCCCTTCCTGGGCGCTCCGGTTCTGCGGCTCCCTCGAGGGGATCCTCGCAATTCTCTCCGGCATGTCGAACATGGCCCAGATGGAGGATAACTGCCGCGTCATGAAGGACTTCCGCCCTCTTACGCCCGAGGAGAGGGATGTCCTTCGGAAGGTGCAGGCCCTCTACTCGAGAAGCAAGGAGATTCCCTGCACCGCGTGCCACTACTGCACGGGCGGATGCCCGAGGAAGATCGACATCCCCGCGATCTTCCGCGCGAGGAACCTTGCCCTCGGGGAGGGGGCGATCCATGAAGCGCTCCTCTCCTACCGGAAGGCCACCGAGGGGAGGGGTCTTGCCTCTAGCTGCATCCGGTGCGGCCAGTGCGAGAGGAAATGCCCCCAGGGGCTTCCGATCATCTCCCTTCTTTCGGAATGCATGGGGTTCTTCGAGACGAAGTAATCCCTACCCAACCTCGTTCCTTCGTGTAAAATACGCATCCGGACGAAGGTCCGGGCTAGGGGCTTGGTTCAATGGTAGAACAGAGGTCTCCAAAACCTTTGACGAGGGTTCGATTCCTTCAGCCCCTGCCATCTAGTACCATCGTTCCGAGGCGGTAGAAAGCGTCGGAAGGAAGAAAAGTCCCGAGCAATCGGGATTTTTTTGTTGCTTCTCCCCTAGATGGATTCGCCGGCCCCCGCGCCGCCCCTTTTCCCAAGCTCGGGGGTGGAGCTCCCGCCCCTGGGATACCAAATCGGCCTGGGCCGGCCGTGGGAACGGGAATGCCCATGAGATGACTCCTTTAAGAAGTCCTGACAAGCGCCCTCTCAGGTCCGTATCGAAGGATTCCCGATGGGGAATTCACCATAATCGGGGAGAGAAAGCCACGTTCCTTATCGCGACCTGTCCCCAATGAAACGAACGGCGGCTATCATTCGTACTACCTAGGGAAGGCGGAAGAAGTAGGCATGGATCTCGTCCGCGCGCTTAAGTCCGCCCTCGAAAGGAAGGACAAAGAGAAGGCTGAATCGCTTTTCGCTCGCCTTTATGAGGAAAACCGGGGACTGGTGATCTACGTCCTGACCCGCTACCTCAGGGCGAGGGAGGACGTGGAGGACCTTATCAACGAGACCTTCCTCGACTTCTACCGCTCCCTCCCCACGATCGACGGGAAGCCGGGGCCATACCTTGCCGCAAGCGCGAGGAACAAGGCGATCAGCCTTCTCAGGAAGAGGAGCCATGAGTCTCCCTATCCCGAGGATGCGGAGCCTTCCTCCCCGGACTTCGCGAGGGCGATCGCCTTCGAGGAATGGGCCAGGACCGTCGTCGGGGAGGAGGACTACTCCATCATCTCGCTTCACCTCGGGGAAGGATTCGACTTCCCGGAGCTTGCCAGGAGGACGGGAAGGAAGGAAGCGGAGATCAAAAGCCGGTACTACCGGGCGCTTAGGAAACTGAGGAAAGGGGAACGGGAATGAAGAAGGAAGAAAGGGAATTCCTAGGGAAATTCGAGAAAAGCGCAGGGATTTCGCATTCCTTTTCCGAACTAAGGGAGCGGCTCGAGATTCCGGAGTCCCCTCGGAGGAAGGGGGTTCCCTGGCGCCTCATCCTCGGAGTCTCCCTCTCCCTCGCCCTTGTCCTGGCGATTGCCATCCCGCTTTCTCTCCCGGGCCTCATCGACGGGCAGCTCACGAACGGCAGCTCCTCGCCTGGGGAGGAAGGCGTCCCCCGCCTCGAGCTATGGGACGACGTGGAGACGGTGCGTCTGGCCAACCCTAAGTCGGTCCAGAGGATCTATGAGTCCAACCTTTCCTTCATAGGGGACGGCCTCGCCCTGTCCACACAGGGGCCTACGGGGAAGACGAGGCTCCTCTCAGGCGAGGCGATCCATGTGGATTCCAGCGCCTTCCGCGAAGGGGAGGAGGGCGCCTACCCGATCGAGGTGTCCTCTGATGAAGGGAGCCTTACCTATGAGGTGGAGGTCATTGTCCCCGAGGTCGTTTCCCTTGAGACGAGGTTCCTCAAGGGGGCCTATTACGAAGGGGAGCGCCCCGAGTCCTCCGACTTCCTGGTCGAGAAGGTGAGGGAGGATGGCTCCCGCGCTGCCGCCACGGACTCCGAGATCGGGCTTTCCTGGGACTCCCTGGATTTCAGCCAGGGCTCTTCCGATATCGAAATCTTCCTGAAGACCAATCCCTCCATCCGGACGAGCGTTTCCGTCGACCTCCTCCCTCTGGAAGAGATCGATCTTGCGGGGGAGTACGCCTATATCGACGACTACTGCACGTTCGGGCAGCCTGCCGTGGAGGCCTTCTCCATCGAGGAAGGATATTTCGAGCCCCTCTACACGGAGTTCGTCTGCGAGGGGGAGATGTCCCTCTCGATCGAGGAGGGGAAGGTGCGGATGAAGCTTCCTGGCTATAACCAGGGAGGCACCTACGATCCTCAGACCAGGACGTTCTGGATCGACGGGATCGCCGGCGATCCCCCTTTCGCCTGCTTCCTTCGCCCGGAAGGGACCGTCGAGGTGGACCTCTCCTTCGTCCTCGACGAGGGGAGGGAGGAGACCTTCCTCGCTCTCGGAGGGTACCTCACCGCGGGAACCCTGGACTACATCAAGTACCTTGAGGGGGACTGCTACCTCGACGAGGAACACACCCTCCTCGTCAATGAGGACACCTTGTTCACGGAGCGGACGAGGATCTACTGCCATGCGGAGGACCAGGACGAGTACGACGCCGTCCTGGAAGGCATCTGGGTCGACGAGAGCGGATCGATCCCTACGGTGGGATGGGTGTTCGAGGACGGGGGCATCTCCTGGGGCCTTGGCACCGCGATGCATCCCATGAGCGTCGTCCGCGAGGGGAACTCGCTTCTCGTCCGCTACGGCTCCTTCGAGGTCATTCGCTACGACATCGCGACCGACCGGATCCTGACCTATCAGGACGAGGACCTTCTCGGCGGGACCTACCGGAGGATCGACCGCGAGAACGAGGCTATATTCACTCTGACCTACGGGATGAACGGCAGGGACGACTACGTCCTGGAGAAAGGGGGGTCCCTTCCTTCCTACATCATCGAGAGCGGAGGCACCTCGATCTCCATCCTTCAGATCGAAGGCTACCAAGGGGAGGCGGTCTGGGAGGACGTCTCCTATTCCGGGACCGTCGGGAGGCGCTACCTGAGCGACTACTGGGGCCGCTATGGCGACTACCGGGACTTCTGGCAGATCGTCTCGCCCCGCTCCCTTGGGCTTCCTCTTGAGGGGGAAGGGTGGAGCAGCTACGTCTTCTGCCTATTCGAGGACTACGAGCTCGTCGACTATGCCCCTGTTCAGTTCGACCGCGTCGATGAGGGCGTGGTCCAGGCCGACCTCCGCTTCGCCTCCGGGAAGGAGGGCGTCCTCTTCTTCGAGGGAGGCGTCCTTCGCTACGGGGGAGAGGAGCGCGCGGAGGAAAGATACCCCTGGGAAGGGCTCCTTATCCTTGGAAGGTACGTCTCGGATAGCGGCGAGGAGATCGAGGTCGACAAGTACGCCCAGCTAGGCGAGGTCTCCCATCGGGAGGACGGGGGCGAGACGGTCTCCTCCTCCATCGCCTGGCTCAGGGGATATGACGAGGAGACGGGCGAAGGGACGATCCTCTATTCCTGGACGAGCGTCGACGGGAGGGAGCAGGAGCTCCGCGAATGCCCGATGACAAGGGAGGGGGACGTCCTCACCATCCTCTACGAAGGGGTCCCCTACTCGCGCTCCCTGGCCTAAGGATTTCCGGAAAGAAAGGGCTCCCCTCCGAGAAGGGAGCCCTTTTCCTCATCAGGAGAGGACCGGCGCTAGATCGACCCCGGCCCGATGATCATGATGGTCGTCACGCCGGTTTCCGCATTGTAGGTCAGCGCGGCCCAGATCTGGCCGCTCACCCAGACTTCGTTCTCGGCGTCATAGGTCCAGCCCGCCTCGGCAAGGGCCTCGCCATAGCTGGCGGAGACATCCCCGGGGACGTAGATGCCGAACATGCCGTAGTAGTCAACCGCGCTCGCATCGATGTAGCAGTAGCCCTCGATTGCCGGAAGGATGTCCGCCTCGGTGGCTCCGATGTAGCTGAGGAGGTCCTCGACGTAGGCGGCGTCCCACTTGTAGTAGTAGGTGAGGGCGTCGGCGCTGATGGTCAGGGTCTGGCCCTCCTCGTCGTAGACGAGAAGGAGCGCGATGTCGCTCGCCTCGTCGGCAAGGAACGCGTACACGCCGGTGAAGAGGGTGGCGAACCCGGTGTCCTCGAATCCCGCGGCGAGGAGGTCCTCGACGTAGGCATCGACTTCCTCGGCGGTGATGCCGATGACGTTGAGCGTCGGGCCGTAGCCGTCGTTGGCGATGAAGTAGCCGGCCTCGGGGCTTGCGGCCTCAGGCTCGGGGAGGGAGAGGGTCGTCGCCCCTTCCACGAGAACATCGGCGAAG
Source organism: uncultured Bacilli bacterium (assembly GCA_944350325.1). Taxonomy (GTDB): domain Bacteria; phylum Bacillota_I; class Bacilli_A; order RFN20; family CAG-826; genus UBA4951. The sequence continues at coordinate 26,620 of CALVOS010000060.1, forward strand.
TTGGCGCTGACCTCCTGGCCGAACTCCTCGCCGGGCCATTCCGTGACGATCTCCGGCATGAGGTAGATGTTGATGATGATGTCGTAGTTCTCGCTGAGCCCGATGACCGCGTAGACCGTCCCGGTCGGATCCTCGTATCCCCCAAGGGCCTCGTCGAGCGTCCAGCCCTCCTCGATATAGAGGGCGATCACGTCGTCGTCCCAAGCCGTCGGGGAGGAGACGACGATCTGGATCATGCCAGGGTTCTCCTCCTGGTTGTCGTAGATGCTGACGCCGCTGAGCTCGAGCTCGGTGAGGTCGGGAAGAACGACCGCCTCAGCCCCGAGGCTCGCCATCGCGGTCTGGACGTCCTCGGTCGGCCAGGCGACGGGCGCCTGCGAGAAGCTCACCATGATGCCGTTCTCGCTGTCGGTGAGGGTCATGACGATCGTGCCGGTCGGGTCGGTGCACGCGAGGTCCCCGTACTCGTCCGTCTCGACGGTCCATCCTTCCGCCTGAAGCGCTTCCGCCCAGGTGGCGGAGTCCCCGTCCGTCCAGACGTTCACGGAGAAGTAGCCGATCCAGATGAGCGAGTCGTCGACCTCGTAGGCGGCATTCCCAGGATAGCCCGGGATGTCGATCGGATCGACGTCGTACATGCGTGTCAGAGCGGCATTGCTCTCCGCGAGCGGAATCTCGGTCGGAAGGGGGAGCAGGATGTTGATCGCGACGGTCCCGTCCGAAGTGGTCCCGACGGCGATCACGACTTTCTTCTCCCCGTCGACGTAGCCGCCCTGGGTCGCATCCAGCGTCCAGCCGGCTTCGACGAGGAGCGCCTCGATGTCCTCGACGGTGACCTCGTCCTTGGGGCCGTTCCAGAGGATCGCGAAGTAGTCCTCCGCGGAGCCGCTATCCCAGTTCTCGCTCGGGAGGAGGCTGAAGTCAGGGATAGAGACCCCTTCGATTCCCTGCTCCTGGAGCCAGGCCTCGAGCTCGTCCGCGGGATAGGTGGGGTTATAGTCGAGACGGAAGACGTCGATCGAGACGATGCCGGAGATCTCGTTATAGGCCCAGTTCTCGTCCGTGCAGTAGAGCTCGTACTCGACGTGGTAGCCGTCCTGGTAGTCGAAGACGGCCCTCAGCCCGATCCCGGCGTCTTCCGGCGTATCCTCGACGTAGCCCTCCGCGATGAGGATGTCGTAGTAGTCCAGGACGAGCGCGTAGGGGGCGTCCTGGACCTCGATGCTGAAGTAGCCGCTGTAGTCGACGAACTCGTAGGTGAACGCGGAGAGGTCGATGTAGGGGATCTCCTCCCCTTCCCCGAGGTACTTCTCCTGGAGGACCTTCTCCTCCTCGGTCCACCCCTTCTCCGGCTCCGGGGGGAGGGTGCTGCTCTCGGATCCCGTGCTTTCGGAATCCGACGTGCTCCCGCTCCCTCCGCCCTCCGTGACCGAGCTCGAGTCCGTTCCCTTCGAATCGGATCCCGAGTCCTCGGCCGCAGTGGGTCCGCAGGCGGCAAGAGCGAGCGACAGGGCCAGGAGCCCTAGCGGCAAGGCTTTCTTCTTCATGCTTTCTCCTTTCCTTGCTGGCGGACGCCCCTTACGTACCGCGTTGCCGATAGGAAACCGCAAGCCGCGAAGTTGTCAAAAGAAAAGTGAAGAAACCTGCTGGGAATTTTCATAGGCGGGAGAGAAGGGGACGGGAACGGAAAGAAAAAGGGCCGCCGGAGCGGCCCCAGGGGACTCATGCGCGAGCGCTAGCCGATCGCCGGGGTGACGATGATGGTGGAGCAGCCCGCCTCCTCGTCGTAGACGATCCCGGCCCTGGCGTCGTCCTTGAGATAGAAGCCGCTCGCCTCGTCGTAGGACCAGCCGTCCGCGACAAGGAGCGCCCCGTACTCCTCCACAAGATCGCCCTGCGCGATGATCGTGAGGATCCCGTAGGAGGGGATGGGGAGAACGATCTGGTAGCCCGGGACCTCCGGGAGGGAGGTCACCTCGGTGATACCGAGGGACTTGAGGCAGAGCGCGACGTACTCCGCGTCCCAGAGATAGTTGGCCGAGAGGGGCTCGAAGGAGAGGACGAGCGTGCCGCTCTCCGCCTCGTAGGAAAGGAAGAGCGCGATGTCCATGCTCTCGTTCGCGTAGGCGGCATGGTAGCCCATGAAGGAGGCGAAGCCCATGTCGACCCATCCTGCTTCCTCGAGCTTGAGGAGGTAGGAGGCGACTTCTTCCTCCGTCGCTCCCTCCATCCGGAGGTAGGGGCCGGTCTCGTCGTAGCCAAGGTAGTAGCTCTCGACCGCGGCGAACTCAGGCGCGGGGAGCGCGAAGGGGGCGGCATCGGGGGAGAGGGCGCCTCCGTAGCGTTCCTCGATCACGGAGGAGAGCTCGTCCGCGGGGAAGGAAGGATAGGAGGCCCCGGCGGGGAGGATGTTCACGATGTTGACGATGATCCCGGTCGACTCGTCTTGGACGGCGCCGATCACGGCGAGGGCCTTCTCGCTCGGGTCGAGATAGCCTCCCTGGGCCTCGTCGAGCGTCCAGCCCGCCTCCTCGAGGACGGCGCCGATCTCGTTCCCGGCGTAGCCGTAGTCGGAGGCAAGGATCTGGAGCTGGACGAGCCCGGGGTTCGCCTCCTGGTCGCAATATAGCTGCATCTCGGCGATTCCGACGGAGGTGAGGTCGGGGAAGGAGACGTCGCTGAAGCCGGCATCCGTCATGGCGCTTGCGATTTCCTCCGTCGGCCAGACGAAGTGATACTGGAAGAGGACGAGGATGATGCCGTCCTGCTCGGCGAGGATCATCTCGAGGTTGCCGGAGATGGCGCTATGGACGCCCTCTCCGGATTCGCTGGTCGTCCAGCCGAGGTCGGAAAGCTCCTCGATCCAGGAAGAAAGGGGCCCTTCGGCGCGGACCACGAGGCCGTAGATGCCGGAGTTGGCGTCCAGGAGCTGGTAGTCGTAGGTGGCTCTCCCGGGGTATTCCGGGATGTCGACCGGGTCAATCTGGAGCATGACCTTGAAGTAGAGGTCGAGCTGGTCCTGGGGGATCTCGGTCGGGAGGGGCTCCCCGATCTGGAGGAAGAGATGGCCGAAGCTCTCCTCGATCCCGATGTAGCAGAGGGCGGTCCCGGTCGGGTCGAGGTATCCGTTCTGGAGGGGGTCGTAGGTCCAGCCCGCCTCCTCGAAGATGCTCTCGAGCGCCTCCTTGTCGGCCACGTCGTCCGGCCCTTCCCAGCTGACCTGGATGATCCCGCCGACGTTCCGGAAGACGTAGTTCTGGCTCGGGAGCGAGGAGCAATCCGGCACCTCGACGTCGCCAAGCCCGTTGGCGTTCATTGCCATCCCGATCTCGGCAGAGGGCCACTCGGGATCGTAGACGGTCGGGTAGACGTCGATGTGGAGCTCGCCCTGGATGGTGGTGAAGCTCCCGGAGGAGGTCACCATGTAAAGGTCGTAGCGCCACTCCCTCCCATCCTGGTAGTCGAAGTAGCAAAGCTCCCCGAGCTGCAGCTCGGGATAGTCCTCGTCTTGGACGAAGCCCTTCTCCTCAAGAAGGCTCGCGTAGTCGAGGAGGAGCGCGTAGGGGAGGTCCTCGACGACATAGCCGAGGGCGCCCAGGAGCTCATAGGGCTGGAACTCGCCCTCCTTCCCGAAGTCCATCCAGGGGATGGAGTAGCCTTCCCCGAGATAGCTCTCCTGGAAGGAGATCTGGGACTCGGTCCAACCTTCCTTCGCGGGAGGCTCGCTTGCGGAGGAGGATCCCCCGAGCGAGGAGGAGGCCCCTTCGCTCGCGGAGGAAGAGGAGGAGCTTCCCTCCTGGGGCCCGCAGGAAGCGAGGAGGAGCGCGGCGGAGAGGATCAGTAGCGGCAGTTTCATCTTGTTCATCGCATGACTCCTTGGTGCTCATGCCTTGCGCGCGTCGCGCGAAAGCCCCGCTATCTTCCCTTGCTCCATCAAAAGGTCAAGAGAAATCTCTAGCGGCGGAAGAGCGCCTTCTCCGAGCGGAAGAGGCGGTCGGTGAGGAAGACGAGAAGCGCCGTGGCGAAGAGGTCGACGACGACCGTGATGGCGAGGTAGGCCCAGGGGAACACCTCGCTCCGGATGACGAGCGCCATGCACGTGGCGACGTTGAGGATGGGGACGAAGGCGAAGGGAAGGGAGGAGAGGTCGAGGAAGGCTCCGAAGACGGAGGCGAGGATCCCGAGGCTGAGGAAGGGGCCGATCCAGGAGTTCGCCTCCTTCACGGAGCGCGCGAGGGTCGAGAGGAGGAAGCCGAGGCCAAGGAAGAGGAAGAGGGCGGGGAAGATGATGAGGAGGACGGGAAGGGCGAGTTCGGCGGAAAGGCTCATCCCTCCCATAAGGAAGGGGAGGGAAAGGAAGGTCCCGAGGAAGCTCGTCGCGCCCGAGACGAGGGAAACCGTCCCGGCCGCGGCCATCTTGCCCCAGACGATCGTTCCGCGAGGGACGGGCGTGATGAGGAGCGCCGCGAGCGTCCCTCGCTCCTTCTCCCCGGCGATCGCCTCCGGGGTTAGGGAGCAGACGCTCGACATGAGGAGGGAGATGGTGACGAGGGGGAAGAGGAAGGAGAGGATCTGGTTCCCCTGGTAGTCGCCTTTCCCAAGGTTCCCGTCGATCGGCCCGTCCGCGTCCTGGTTCAGCAAATACCCGTCGTAGGCGAGGGGGACGAGCTCGAGCATGAGGGCGTGCGCGTAGGTCGCCTTCTCGGAGGCCCCGTCGTAGTAAAGGGCGAGGGAGGGCACCGCGGAGCGGTCGAAGAGGACGTCCTCGAACGAAGGGGAGTAGTCAAGGAAGAGGTCGTACTCGCCCTCGGCGACCTTTCCCATCGCCTCCTCCCGGTCTTCCCGGGGAATCGGGAAATAGGAGGCGGAGTTCCCCTTCCCTTGCTCCTTGAGGGCGCTTTCGAAGAGGGTCAGGAGGACAGGCTCCTCGCTATCCTCGGAGAAGTCCTCCATGTAGGCGATGGAAAAGGTTTCTCCCTCCGGGCTTCCGGAAATGTCGAGGCTCTGGAGCGCGGTGCCCATGAGGGGGTAGATGATGAGGATGAGGATGCCGGGCAAAAAGAGCGCGATGAGCATGCGCGGGTCGGTAAGGTAGCGCCGGAGCTCCTTCCGGAAGATCGCGAGGAAGGCCCTCATGCGTCTCTCCTTTCCCCGAGAAGGGAGAAGAAGCTCTCCTCAAGGGTGCCTCCCCCTCGGACTTCCTCGAGGCTTCCCTCGACCGCGAGCCTTCCCTCGAGAAGGATGCCCACGCGATCGCAGAGCTTCTCGACGAGGGAGAAGATGTGGGTGGAAAGAAGAATCGTTCGGCCCTTATCCCTCAGGGAGCGGAGGAAGTCCTCCACGGCCTTCGCGCCCAGGATGTCGAGCCCGTTCGTCGGCTCGTCGAAGATGATGAGCTCCGGGTCGTTCACGAGGGCGAGGGCAAGGGAGGCCTTCTGCTTCATCCCGCTGGACAAGGCATCGATCTTCTTGTCGCGGAAAGGAAGGATCCCGAACTCTTGGAAAAGCATCTCCTTTCTCTCCTTGGCGACCTCACGCGGGATCCCGTGGAGCTCGCTCATGAAGTCAAAGAGATAGTCGGGGGTGAAGAAGCCGTCTTGCTTCAGCTCGGCAGTCAAGAAACCGATTTTCGAGCGATAACCCTTCAAATCCTCGTTGATGTTTCTGTTTTCATAGAAAATCGATCCTTCGTCCGGGGCGATGAGCGAACCGATCATCCTTAGGCTCGTCGTCTTGCCCGCCCCGTTCGGACCTAGGAGCGCGTAGATCTCCCCCTTCCGGATCGACAAGGAGACGTGGTCTACGGCGAGGAGGGATGTCCGGCCCGGCTTTCTCTCCTTTCGGGGGAGAGGGAAACGTTTCGTGATCGCCTCGGATCTCAGGAGAATTTTTTCCATGCGGAGAGTTTAGCAAAGGGCCGGAGCGGCGAGGAGGAGAACTAGGCCCCCGTCGCCTCCTTGAGGAGGCGCCTGCACCAGGAAAGGGAGGACTGGATCCTTCTTCC
>CALVOS010000061.1 GCA_944350325.1 uncultured Bacilli bacterium
CAGATGGCCATCGCGTAGGAGCGCTGGAGGCGGAGCGAGCGCCCGCTCGTGCTGGGCACGTAGCGGAGCTTCCGGATCGCCTCCTCGATGCGGGCCCGGTTCTCTTCTGAGACATAGCCCTTCCCGCTCACGTAGCGCGAGACGGTGCTCTTGCCCACGCCGGCGGCCTTGGCGACGTCGATGATCGATGCCATATACCCGAAGGCTTACTTGGAAGCCTTCCTCCTCTTATAGAGAATGAAAGCGGAAACGGAGGAAATGGCAAGAAGGAGGAGAAGGAGGACGAGCCAGGGGGCCGACTCCGCAGGCTCCCCGCCGAAGGGGCGGAAGGCGCTCGGGGAGGGGGTCTCCCCGGCGATCCTCTCGATGAGGTTCTCCATCGACTTCCCGACGGTCGTCTCCTCGACGGGGCGGGTCAGGTCGATCGTGCCCGTCTCTTCGTAGCCTTCGTAGGAATAGTCGCCGCTCAAATCAACGATGGACTTGGCCTCGGGAGAGAGGGCCTCGTAGGCCTTCTGGAGAGGAAGGGCGTCCTCCTTGGGAAGCGCGCAGTAGGTCGGGTTCCCCGCGGGGCGCGCCGTGGCGAAGTACTTGTCCAGGAAGAGCGAGGCCTCCGCGATGGGGGCGATGTCCTCCGAGGACTCCTCGACGGACTTCCCGAAGAAGGCGGACCGGACCGCGAACTGGCGGGGCGCCGCCCAGCCGTCCTGCTTCTGCTCGATGATCTCGAGCGGGAAGGAGGAAAGCTCGGAGAGCTCGACCGAGGTGGAGATGCTGTCGAAGAAGGCATGGCCCCAGATTCCTGTGGCCCGGAAGTCCTCGAGTGCGAGGACGACCGTCTTCCCGACGTGCTCTGAAGCGTCGAGGTAAGAGCGGCGCATGGTGACGTTGTTCCCGCCCAGGGTGCAGTCGAGGTTGTCGGTCCACCCCTTTTCCTCGTGGGTCATGGAGGCGAGGGGCGTCTCGTCAGGAAGAGGCTTATCCCCGTCATAGGCGTAGAGGCTGAGCCGCGCGTTATGCCCGCCCATCTTGGCGGTCACGATCCCCGTCCCGGTGAGGACGAAGGGCTTCGAGAGGAGGCGCCAGCGCGGGCCTTCGTGGGCGGCCCCGCCTTGGTCGTTCCAGGAGTTCAGGAAGTAGTTCCCGTCCTTGTTGAAGGGCGTCTTCTCCGCCCAGCTGATGGTGGAGATGTCGCTCACGGCCTTGGTCCGGTCGAAGTCGTAGTAGAGGGTCCCGTCGGGGTTCTCCGCGTAGTTGAGGTCGACGGTCCAGAGGGAAGAAAGCTCCCCGGACTCGAAGTCTTCCTCGACGGAGGTCGCGGTGACCTCGCGGGCGTCCTCCATGAAGGGCGCGTACTCGGCGTTAGCCGGATCCGTGTACTTGCCCCAGATGTACTCCTGGGCGGCTAGGTCGGAGTTCGTCTCGGTCGTCACGGTCGCCCCCTGTCCCCCGAAGCCATGCTCCCAGAGGGTGTCGGAGACCTCCTCCGCGGTCTGGTTCGGGCTGAGGGCGCCGAAGTTGATCATCCCGAAGCCACCAGTCTTCACATCGTGAATCTCGAGATGGAGGGGCTTCCCGTAGAAGCTCTCCGCGATCTCGACGACGCGGACGATCATGTTGTTGGAGAGGGCAGGGTCGGCGAAGTAGTCGTTCACGATCTTCCCGTCGGGGTCGGTGGTCGCGTTGTTCCCCTCCGCGTCCACAATCGCGAGGTAGGAGCCTTCGTTCACGTTGCCCCCAAGGGTGAAGGTCACGTAGGGGCAGCTCTCGTCCTGGACCCAGTCGATCGAGCGGATCGTCCCGGTCCAGCCCTCGTTCCATTCCCCGCGGTAGAAGCTATCGAGCGCGTTGAAGTGGCGGCCCTCCCAGAAGGTGCCCCAGGAGACGTCCCTCCAGCCCTCGGCGGTCCTGCGATCGAGGGTGATGTCCCCTTCCTCGTCGTAGGAGACCTGGTCCGCCCACTCCTCGGAGGAAAAGTTCTCGTTCGTCCAGGGGATGGACTTGACGGGCTCCCCTTCCGCGGCCTTTACGGGGAGGGGCTCCCCCGCCCCCCGGAGGGACATCCCTCCGGGAAGGGCGAGGAGAGCGAGAAGCAGAATAGCTTTCTTCATCATTCTTGTCCTCCTTTAGAGGAGAGCAGCGGCCTTCCAGGGAATCTGGGTGTCGCGGCTCTCGGAGCCATCGACGGACTCCTCGTGGACCGTGTCGTACTGGCCCTCGATCGTGACCGGGGTCTCGTAGTAGGTGACGATCTCGTCGAAGAAGGCAACCGCCCAGCCGCCTGCGATGACGGCGTCCTGGATCTCGATGTAGAGGGTCTTCCCGATATGCTCGGAGAGATCGGCGACGTACTTGGTCATCGTCGCGAGGCGGGAGCCGTTATAGACGGAGGGGTAGGCCACGCCGCCATCGAAGAAGGCGCCGTTCCAGTAGGAGGCGACGACCTGGTTGGTCCCGGCGTCCCTGACGTTCACGCGAGCGGCGTTCCCTCCCATGCGGAAGCTGATCTGGCCGCTGCCGCCGAGGAGGAAGTCGGTCGAGCGAAGGGTGTAGCCGTCCCCCTCGACCCCGCAGGCCTTCCAGCCGTCGAAGTGGTACTCGCCTTCCTTGTTGTAGGGGACCTTCTCGGCCCACCAGACCTGGTCGGCGAGGACGGCGGTGTCGACGTTGACCTCGCCGCTCGTGACGGTCCAGCCGGTGAGGTCGCCGGTCTCGAAGCCGCCGTTGACGATGGTGTTGCTGGGCTTGTAGTCGGGATCGCAGGTGACTAGGACCGTCCCCGTCGCCTTCTGGCCGTAGGCGTCCTCGGCGCTCACCGTGAAGACGTACTCCCCTTCCTCAAGGGTGACGGAAGCGTAGTCCTCGAAGGAGGCGGGCTCCCCGTCCTTGGTCGCGGACTCGATCGCAAGCTTGATCGCGCTCGTCGCGGTGTAGTCGTCCTTCGCGACCACGGAGCGGAGGAGGGTCGTCGCGTCGAAGGGCCCGGGGTTCCTCGTCGCCTGGTAGGCGTGCTCGCCCTCGTGGACGAACGTCGGGGCCTCCCCGGCGAGCGGGTAGCTGATGCCGCCGTTATAGGCGCTGACGTAGGCGGGCTGGGCGACGCTGTCCGGGCAAGTCTCGGCCCAGGCGCGGTCCGCGGCGATGCCGTCGACGACCTCCTGCTCGCTCAGGTTGATCTTGAAGTCATCGGCCTCGATGGCGCCGAAGGGGCCAGCGGGCGCGTTATCGACGATCGTGAAGTAGAGGACCTCGCCGATGTGGTCGCTGAGGTCGACGTAGAAGCGGACGAGGCCTTCCGCGAGGGCGGGATCCTTGAAGACCGGGTTCCCCTGGCGGAGGATCTCCTGCCCGGTGGTCCCGTCGTTCAC
>CALVOS010000062.1 GCA_944350325.1 uncultured Bacilli bacterium
GCGACAAGCGCGCGCTCCTCATCGTCTCGGAGAAGCTATACGGAGACACCCATTCCTTCGCCCGCCATATCCAGGAGACCACCGGCTTCGACACGAGGGCGACCGTCCTCGGCCACGTCCAGCGGGGCGGTTCCCCGAGCGCCTTCGACCGGGTGCTCGCCGCGAGGATGGGCGAGTACGCCGTGGAGTGCCTCGTCGAGGGGAAGTCCGGCCGCTGCGTCGGCCTCGTCGACAACAAGCTCGTCGACTACGACATCTACGAGGCCCTCGCCCTCCCGCGCGACAAGCACGTCTCGATGCTCCGCATCGTGGATATCCTGAAGTAAGGAAGGGAGGAGAAAGAAGAGGATGCGCCTGGACATCAGCAAGAAGACGAAGGTCATCTGCACCATCGGCCCCGCGAGCGAAACCCCAGAGATGGTGCTCCGCCTCTACGAGGAGGGCATGAACGTCATGCGGCTGAACTTCAGCCACGGGACGCACGAGCAGCAGAAGAAGAAGCTGCTCATCGCCCGCTCCTTCGAGGAGAAGTACGGGATCCTCCTGCCCGTCGCGCTCGACACGAAGGGGCCGGAGATCCGGACCGGGATGATGGAAGGGGGGAAGGTGGACGTCCCCGAGGGCCACGAGATGCGGATCTCGATGGAGCCCTGCCTCGGGAACTCCGAGCGCTTCTCCTGCAGCTACAAGGGGCTCTACGACGACGTCAAGGTCGGGGACTACGTCCTCGTCGACGACGGAAACCTGCAGCTCGACGTGATTGGGAAGGACGAGGAGAGAAGGGAGCTCCTCGTGAAGGCGAGGAACGCCCACTACCTCAAAGACCAGAAGGGGATGAACGCCCCCCTCTCCCGCCTTTCGATGCCCTTCATCTCCAAGCAGGACGAAGAGGACCTGAAGTTCGCCTGCGAGGAGAACTTCGACTGCGTCTTCGCCTCCTTCGTGAGGAGGCCGGAGGACATCCAGGACATGCGGGCGATCCTCGCGAAGTACGGTCGTCCCGACATGCCCATCTTCGCCAAGATCGAGAACCCCGAGGGAGTCGAGAAGATCGAGGCGATCTGCGAGGTGGCCGACGGCATCATGGTGGCCCGCGGCGACCTCGGGGACGAGATCCCGCCGGAGGAAGTCCCCCTCGTCCAGCGCCGCATCATCGCCCTTTGCCGGAAGCTCGGGAAGCCCGTCATCACCGCGACCCAGATGCTGGACTCGATGACCACGCACCCCCGGCCCACGCGGGCGGAGGTGAGCGACGTCGCGACCGCGATCGACGAGAGCAGCGACTGCGTCATGCTTTCCGGCGAGAGCGCCTCCGGGAAGTACCCGGTCGAGTCGGTGCGGATGCAGGCCTCGATCGCGAAGGCGATGGAGCGGGAGCTCCCCTACGCGGAGCTTGCCCGGGAGGCCTTCGACACCTCCGAGCACACGGTGAACGACGCGATCGCCAACTCGATCGCGACGACCGCCCTCCTCATCGGGGCGAAGCTCATCGTCAACTTCACGATCCGCGGGAACAGCACGAGGAGGATCAGCAAGGCGCGTCCCTGCTGCCCCGTCATCTCCGTGACCAACAGCAGGAGGACCGCCCTCCAGTGCGGCTGGGCCTGGGGCGCCTACTCGGTGCTCCTCAAGACCCCGATGCCGGACTTCATCGAGGAGATGGAGGTCCTCGCCCTCAAGATCGCGCGGGACCTCGGGATCAAGGACAACTCCCCCATCATCATCGCCGGGGGCACGCCGGTGGGGGTCGGGCGCACGAACTTCATGCGCATCCTGAACGTGAGCCCCCTCAAGGAGCTGGACTGATGATAAGGAAGGTAGCCGCCCTCGACATCGGGGGCACCAACACGAGGGTCGCCCTCGTGAACGAGAAGTTCGAGATCGAGAAGGTCCTCATCCGCCCGACGGTCGTCGGGAACACGGAGCTCTTCCTCAAGAACGTCGGCGACACGGTGGAGGAGGCCCTGCCCTCCCTCGAGGAGGCGGGGTGCCTTGCGATGGGGGTGCCGGGAAGGGTTCGCTACGACGGCTACATCTACGCCCTCCCCAACGTCCACATCGAGAACGTCCCCCTCGCGGAGTACCTCCAGAAACGCTTCGGAAAGCCCTGCTTCGTCATCAACGACGCCGAGGCCGCGGCGCTAGCCGAGGCGAACATCGGGGAGCACCGGAAGGAGCCCTCGCTCTACTTCGTCACCATCTCCACCGGCGTCGGGGGCGCCCTCACCGTCGGGGGAAGGCTCAAGAGCACCTCCTACGAGGTCGGCCACACGATGATGAGCTACCGCGGCGAATGCCACGAGTTCGAGCACATGTGCTCGGGGACGGGGATCGTGCGCCTGGCGGCGATGAACGGGCTCAACGTCCAGAGCTCGCGCGAGTTCTTCGAGCTCAAGAAGAACGGGCACGAGCTCGCCGAGCGCGTCTACCGCGACTGGCTCCGGCTCTTCGCCGACTGGTTCCGCATGATCGAGGAGACCTTCTCCCCCGGGCTCTTCGCCCTGACGGGCGGGGTCATGAAGTCCCAGGACCTCTTCCTCGAGGACATGAGGGCCGCTGTCCCGGGAATCCGGATCGAGCCCTGCGCACTCGGGCAGGAGGCGGGCCTATTGGGCGCCGCCGTCTACGGGTTCCAGAACCTTTAGAGGAAGATTCCGCCCTGAAGGCCGTCCCGCGGGACGGCCTTTTCCTTAGCGAGAAAGGTTGGAACAAACAGACCCCATTCGCAAAAAGTGCGAATGGAAAGCAGAACGTCCAGGAGAAGCATCGCTGCGAAACCCCTTTTGTAAATGGTGGGACAATACGGGAAACAGTTCGTTATAAACAGGGAGTGCTACTACTTCGTGGGGTGGAACTGCTGGCTGGCTCGGCCTCCCGACGGATGGGAAGGAGACTGGCCTCCGGCGAGTTCCCTTTCCTAAGCGATCTTCCGGAACGAGGGGAAGACTCAGTCGAGCGAGAACATGGTCTTCAGGTCGATGAGGCGGAGGCGCTCGTCCTGGACTTCCCTCAGCCCGTCCGTGAAGCCGTTGGCGCCGAAGAGGAAGATCTCCACGTTCCGGTAGTTCGAAAGAGGAGGCACGGAGATGTCCTCGAGAATCCTCTTGTAGTCGCCGATCCCGCGGGGTTGGCTCGAGAACTTGCATTCGGCGACCAGAAGGTTGTCCTGGTCGGAGGCGACGACGTCGAGCTCGATGCTTCTGAGGAGGGCGCTGTTATCGACATGCATGTTCTCATAGACGGAGTAGAGGCCCTTGAGCATCCCCTTCCTCCCCAGGTCCTGGAGATAGGTGAGGCATTCCTTCTCAAAGAGCCGCTCGAGGAAGCCCTTGACAGCGGTCCTCTGGCGCCTTTCCAGCTCATGGCCGAGCCCGCTTCGGATTAGTTCCACGTTGTTGCGGATGAAGCGGTAGAAGAAGGCCAGCATCGGGTCGAAGATCTCATATGTGACGTTCCTCTTGGACTGGAACGAGGTCCGGCGGATGATGACGTTGTCCTCGACGAGCTGGGAGAGGTACTTCGCGACCTTGCTCGTGCTTTCCTGATAGAAGTCGCTGATGGCGGATATGCTGTCCCTTCCCATGGAGATGGCCTGGATAAGGGAGGCGTAGAAGCCGCTCGTCGCGGCGTCGCAGGTGATGATCTTGCTGGGATCGTCGATGAAGGTCGCCGAGCGATCGTAGAAAAGCCTCCTAAGATTCTCCTGGAAGCTTCTTTTCGTGTCGATGAGGGAAAGGTAGTAGGGGAAAGTGTTGGTGAGCGCGAGGAAGCGCGCCTTCTCCCAGTCGTCCTCCACGTCCTTCACCGCAAGGACGGCGTCCTCGAAATTCAGCTTCCTCAGCTGGATGGAGAAAGTGTTCCGCTGATAAAGCGGGCCATGGCTGTCCTTGATCTCCCTCTCGATGAAGGAAACGTTGCTGCCGGTCAGGACGAGAGTGAAGCGCTGGTGGCGGAAAATCCCGTCGATGGCCTTCTGGAGGAAGGAGGGAAAGCCAGTCTTCTTCCTCTTCCCGTCCCGGGAAAGGACGATGTTGGGGTATTCGTCGATGACGAGGAGCCCCTTCTCGTCCCCGAAGAACTGGCCGACCGCATGGAAGAAGCTGTCCCAGTCGGGATAAAGGCCCCCGGACCTCCCCATCGCGCGGTTAAGTTCCTCCGAGAAATAGATCCGGATGTCGAGGTCGTCGCTATCCGGGGCGAAAAGGAAGAGTGCCTTCTTCCCGCGAGAGAACATCTCCATCAGCGTGGTCTTCCCGATTCTCCTCTGGCCATAGACGTAGCCGAACTCGAATCGCGGGCTCTCGTAGATCGCGTTCAGTTCCTCCAGCTCTTCCTTTCTTCCGATCGGCTCCATGGCTGCCCTCCTTCTCCTATTGCTCGAATTAGGCACTACGTCTTCAGGCACTACGTATTCCCTAGGCATTATATCTAAACCGCGGGATCAAGAAAGCATGCGGCAAAGATTAGGCACTACGTCTTCAGGCACTACGTATTCCCTAAAACTTAAAAAAGCGGCAAATCATCGATGGAAACTGAAGAAATCGTGTTTGATCTGGCTTCTTAGGAAACCTTCTGAATTAAGCGATGTGGCAATCGAGCTGTACACGCGAAAGGCGTTCCACCGAAGATCCGATGGCCAGCAAATTCAAGGCATACGCGAAGCCGAAGTCGAGTTCCGGCGCTGTATCAAATGACCGACGTCATCCGCCTGCGAACGTGTCCAGGAAAAGAGGCGTAAGATGCCTCTTGAAGTCCCCGTCCCCCGGGCTATAGTCTCCCTGCGAAGAAGGAGACACGCTCAAGGGGAAGTCCCCATGGAGCACCGCTCCGGAGCATCCGCCCGAGGAGGGCGGCGATTCCGTCCGCGTTAAGGGGAAGAGAGGCGGGAAGGAGATTCCCGCAAGCAAGGTGGAACCGCGCGAAAGCGCCCTTGTCGGGGCGCTTTCTTTTCGTGGGAAGGAGGAAATACCTATGCAGATCCGCTACCAAGGAAAGGAAATCGCAATCAAGGACGGAGCGAACGGCTTCGACCTGGTGAAGGAGTTCGACTCCGGGAGGAAGAAGGAGATCGTCGCCCTCCAGGGGAAGGGGAGGGAGCGTTCCCTCCGGGAGCCCCTTGTCCCCGGGGACGAGCTATCCCCCGTCCTCATCGGAAGCAAGGAGGCCTTCCAGCTCCTCAACCACTCGACCTCGCACCTCATGGCGCAGGCAATCCGCCACCTCTACCCCGAGGCCCGCTTCGGGGTGGGCCCGGCGATCGAGGAGGGCTTCTACTACGACGTCGACCCCGGGGAGGGGAAGGCCATCCTCGAGAGCGACCTCCCGCGGATCGAGGAGGAGATGCGGAGGCTTTCCAAGGAGAACATCCCCTTCGAACGGGTCGAGTGCTCCCAGGAGGAGGCCCTCCGCCTCTTCCCCGATGACCCCTACAAGGACGAGCTCATCCGCGAGCACGGGGCGGAAGGGATCAGCCTCTACCGCCAGGGCGACTTCCTCGACCTCTGCCGCGGGCCTCACGTCCCCTCGACGGGGTATATCCGCCACTTCCGCCTCCTTTCCCTCGCCGGCGCCTACTGGCGGGGCGATAGCAGGAACAAGCAGCTGACGAGGATCTACGGCACCTCCTTCTGGAGCAAGGAGGAGCTGGAGGGCTATCTCGCTCTCCTCGAGAAGAGGAAGCGGAACGACCACCGCCGGCTCGGGAAGGAGCTCGGGCTCTTCTTCATCAGCGAGTACGGCCCCGGCTTCCCCTTCTTCCTCCCGCGGGGGATGGAGCTCAAGAACCACCTCCTCTCCTACTGGAGGGAGATCCACCATAAGTACGGCTACCAGGAGATCGAGACCCCGACCATCCTCTCGCGGGAGCTCTGGGAGACCTCCGGCCACTGGGACCACTACAAGGAGA
>CALVOS010000063.1 GCA_944350325.1 uncultured Bacilli bacterium
GGCTCCTTCCCCCTCGACGAGACGATGGCGGACCTTCTTTCCTTCGCGATCGACGCCCGCGCGATCACTGGCGGGGCGATCAACATCCTCTCCGGAGGGCTGAACGCCCTCTGGAAGGACTCCTATCTCCTGAACAAGGAGGATCCTTCCCTTCCCACGGAGTCCGAGATCTCCCGCGAGACCAGAAGAATTGCCTCTTCCTCCCTCTCCCTCACGAAGGACTGGGACGGCGACTATGAGGCAACGAAGGAAGGGGACGCCATCCTCGACTTCGGCTCGATGGGGAAGGGCTACGCGGTCCAGCTCCTCGGGGAAGCCCTTCGCAAGGAAGGGATCGACCACTTCCTCCTCAACGCCGGGACGAGCTCGATCCTCATCGGGCAGAACCCCAATAGCGAGGACGGGACCTTCCATATCGGCTTCTCCGACATCGAGGGGCTTACCTTCCGGGCGAAGGACGTCGCGATCGGCACCTCGAGCGTGACCAACCAGCACCGGGTCGACGAGGAGACGGGAATCCTGTATAGCCACGCGATCGATCCCACGACCGGGAGCGCCGTCCCGTCCCTGACCACCGCGATCGTCATCGGGGAGGACGCCGGCATGTGCGACGTCTTCTCGACCTGGCTCCTCATGAAGGGGGAGGAGGCGGACATCTCGCTCATCGAGGGGATGGGCTATTCCGTTCTTCTTTACGACTACCGGAGGAGCGACCCCTTCGTCCACCTGAGCGAGAGCTTCCCTCCGCTGGAAGAAGGGGAGTAGATGGCCTGGAAGGAGACGGTCCGCGTCCACCTCGGGGACATCCTCCTTTTCCTCGTCCTTCTTCTCGCCCTCCTCTCCGGGACGATCCTCGCCTTCCTTCTCCCGGGGGAGAAGGCCTCGGAGGCCCTCTTCTACCGGGACGACACCCTTCTCCTCCGGTTCGACCTTGTCCATCCCGACGAATCCGTTCCCTACGAGGACACCGAGAGGATCGAGGATCCCGCCTCCCTTGGGGAAGAGGTGCTCGCCGCCTATCTCATCCAAGGCGAGATGACGCCGATGACGGTCGCCCTATCGGAAGAGGGGGTCGCCGTGCTGGAGTCGGGCTGCCCCTCGCAGTACTGCGTCGGGCTCGGCTACACGATGGACGCGAGGCGCCCGATCGTCTGCGCCTACAACCACGTCCACGTCGAATTCGCGGGAGCGGCCGCGGAGGATTCCTCCTCCGGGCCGGACATCATCCTATGAAGGGGACGGTGAGGAGGATCGCCGCCGACGCGGCGATGCTCGCCCTCGCCCTCGCCCTTTCGATCGCCGAGAGCTTCATCCCCGTCTCCTCGGTCCCGGGCTTCAAGCCGGGGCTCGCGAACATCGTCATCCTCCTCCTCATATACCAGTTCTCCTGGAAGGAAGCGCTCCTCGTCGATCTCGGGCGCATCTTCCTCGCCTCCCTCATGACCGGGAGGATCCTGAGCTTCCCCTTCTACATGTCCCTGGCCGGAGGCGTCCTCTCCTACCTCGCGATGCTCCTCGTGAAGGGGGCGCTCTCCAAGGTGTTCACCATCTACGGGGCCTCCCTCCTCGGCGCCTTCTTCCATTCCCTCGGCCAGATCCTCGTCGCGATCCCCCTCCTTGGGACCTCCGCGGTGCTCTGGTACTTCCCCCTCATGGGGCTCACGAGCCTCCTGACGGGCCTTGCGACGGGATTCCTGGCCGATAGGATCATCAGGACGAGGGTGTTCGAGTTCCTGCGGATCAGCGGGCGATAGGCCCGGCCTTCCTGTTCCCTTCCTATTTTCGATAGCGATACCGCATGATTTCGTTGACAAAACTAGATAGCCTGCCATAGTGGGACTACGAGCCAACCCGCGACATTCCGAGGACGATTGATCATGAAGAAAATTGCGATTTCGGTGGAAAGCACCGCCGACCTCCCCGAGGAGGTCCTTTCCCAGCACGGCTTCTTCTCCATCCCCTTCCACCTCACGATGGGGGAGGAGACTTACCTCGACGGGGAGAAGACGAACGAGGAGATCTTCGAGTACGGGGAGAAGCATGCCGACCTTGCCAGGACGAGCGCCCCGAACGTGAACGAGTACCAGGAGCACTTCCGGAGGATCAAGGAGAAGGGCTACGAGGGGATCATCCACTTCTCGATCTCGAGCTTCCTTTCCGGGGGATATCGGAACGCCCTCGCCGCGAAGGGGGAGGACGAGGGGATCGAGGTCGTCGACTCGGGCCAGTTCTCCCTGGGGATCGCGATGCTCGCCTTCGAGGCGGAGCGCCTTCTCAAGGGAGGCCTCGACGACATCCACGAGCTGAAGCGCCTCTCCCTTCCTATTAAGGACAAGGAGGACGTCTCCCTCATGATCAGCGACCTCAAGTTCATGGCGAAGGGCGGGCGCTGCCCCTCCCTCGTCGCGAAGCTCCTCTCGCCCCTGCCCCTCAAGGTCAGCGTCTACACGAAGGAGGGGAGGCTCTCCCTCGCCCCGACCCTGCTCCTCGGGAGCATGGGGAAGGCGGTGAGGAAGTACATCGACTCCCGCCTCAGGCTCCACGAGGGGAAGATCGACTTCTCCCTCGCCGCGCTCGGCTACACGAGCGCCTCCCGGGACGGGGTGGAGGAGGCCGTCAACCACCTGAAGTCCCGCGGCTTCCGGGAGGTCCTCGCCGTCCCCACGAACGCGACGGACGCCTGCCACGGAGGGCCCGGCGTCATCGGCTTCGGGTTCCGCATCCTCGAATAGATATCGGTAAACCGGTAATTCCCCTTCCCGATACTTGATTTCCCTTGACTTCTTTCGATAATACGTGCCGAAAGAAGGGATAGAAAACAATGAAGAAACCCATCCTCCTGACCGCCGCGATCGCGGCGGCCACCCTCCTCGCTTCCTGCGGAGGCGACGGAACCACCTGCAGCTCCTGCCCGGACGGCAGCGAGGGCGCGAACATCGCCCCGATCACCTTCGCGCAGCAGTGCGAGGCCGAGGGCATCGACTTCACCTACGTCGACCCGAACGCCGCCTACTACACTCCCGAGGCGCTCCCGAGCAACACCGACGACATCGACCTCGAGCTCGGCGGTTCCACCGACGCGGCCGGGAACCCCGCCGATAACGAGAGCGCGACCTCTTCCTCCTACTACACCAT
>CALVOS010000064.1 GCA_944350325.1 uncultured Bacilli bacterium
GACCATAACGGTCACCTCGGAGAACACCGCGCTCATCGATGCGCTTCAGACCAGCGCTACGATCGGCTACAAGGAGGGGACCTACTTTGCGAACACCGCGAAGATGAACAGCTTTACGCTCACTGAACCCGAGGATGGCGACGGGACGACGCTCACAGGCTCCCTCAGCACCTACATCTATGTCGGTGACGGCTTCACGGTCGCTCCGGGAGAAGGCGTCGCCACCCACAACCCCGTTGAGCTCAGCATCGGGCTCGCGAGCAAGCCTAGCGACACCGAATTCCTCGCTCTTGCCGGTGACTACAGCGTCTCGATCACTCTTGCCGACGATGAAAACTACAAGGTCGCCCACGTCGTCGGCACTATGACTGGCTGGGAAAAATCCGACCAGTACGAGATGGTCATGAACATCGAGAAGGAAGACACTCCTGCGGAAAGCGACCTCGAATGGATGTGGATCGGCAGTATCCCGGCCGGGAACGAGATCAAGGCCCAGCATGAGAATGGCACTTGGTCCGCTGATCCGAACCTCGGCGTGCCTGAGAACCTGACGGGCGTCTACTGGACCGGGAACGGGACGGACACCATCACTACCTCGACCCCCACCAACTAGGGCCGATCGGCCTCCAAACAACGTCTCAAGGGGCGGGGGGCTTCCCCCGCCCTTCCTTCGATATGGGATATCCTTGATATAGGAGGGCCATGGGGAAAGGGAACGAGAAGAAGGAGAGGAAGGGGAATCCCTTCCTGCGCTTCCTCAAGGGGCTCGTCTTTTTCCCAATCGCCCTCGTCCTTCTCTCCTCCTTCTGGAGCTGGATCGACCGGGCCTCGGGCTATAGCGCCCCGTTCTTCGGGCTGCGGGCCTCGGTCATCTCCTCCGAGTCCATGGCGTCGGTCAACCTCGAGTACGAGGACTTCCTCGAGGGGCACGAGGACCGCTATCGGAAAAACGACCTCGTAATCGCGGCCATGCCTTCCTCCCTTGAGGACCTTCAGGTCTATGACGTGATCCTCTTCCTCGACGATGACCTCGGGCTCATCTGCCACCGCATCGTCCAGATTGACGAGGACACGGGGAAGATCTGGACGAGAGGGGACGCGAACAATCGCCTGGACGGGGTCGTCGACTTCGAGGACGTGAAGGGGAAGGTCATTTCCTCGATTCCCGGGATCGGGGTCGTCACCCTCTATCTCAATTCCCCCTATGGGCTCCTCGGGGTCTCTTTCGCCTTCCTGTTCCTCTTCTCCGCCGAGCTATACCTCGAGCATGAGAAGGGGAAGAGAGAGAAGGGAGAGGCCCGCTCGGAGCATGAGCCGGGGGAGAAGGGGTTCCCGGACCCGATATAGGAGAATCCGCCCGCTTTGCCCATTGATGGGGGTTGGCGCTTGGTGTATATTCCGCCTCGCACCCTTCCTATGGGCGAAAGGAAGGGCGCACTGCGCCAGTAG
This sequence comes from uncultured Bacilli bacterium, assembly GCA_944350325.1. Classification (GTDB taxonomy): domain Bacteria; phylum Bacillota_I; class Bacilli_A; order RFN20; family CAG-826; genus UBA4951. The sequence goes on from CALVOS010000064.1 coordinate 1,450, forward strand.
CTCAGCTGGATAGAGTATCAGACTACGAATCTGAGGGTCGCGGGTTCGAATCCTGCCTGGCGCGCCACGAGAACGAAGACCTGCGGGGACTGCCCGCAGGTTTTTTCGTTATCTCGCCGGGGATCCTCCCCTCCTCTCCCTCAGGACGGGGACCGGGGCTCCCTCTTCTTGCCTCGCCACTCCCGTCTCCCTATACTTCGTCAGGCCGGGATGTAGCGAAGCTTGGTTATCGCGTCTGCTTTGGGAGCAGAAGACCGCGGGTTCGAATCCCGCCATCCCGACCACTCAGGGAACCTCGCCGGCGATGCCGGCCTCTTTCTTTATTGGAAGGACTAACAACGGTCCTTGGGGATGCGAAATCCGGAACCCTTTAGAGTAGAAGAGTCTCAGGGATGAAACCTCGCAAAACCTTGGTCAAGTCTAGGATTTCGTAGTTCTTCGCGCGAATTCCTCGAAACGATGGATGACGTCCAGGAGGGCTTCGCTGAAATAGGAGTCCACCTTCTCCTGGGCCAGGGGGAAGCTCTCGGGGCCATAGAAGGCCTCGGCGATGGAGCAGGCGATCGCCCCTTCCGTGTCAGCGTCCCCGTGCCTGGCGATCGTCCTGCGTAAGGTCTCCTCGTAGCTCGAGCTGGTGAGGAAGCACGCGAAGGCGTGGGGGACCGACTTCTCCGCGAGGTCGGAGAAGGAGCCAGGAAGGGAGAGGAGGGGCGCCTTCCCCTCGATCCCGGGGTAGTAGGAGGACATGTTTCGTCCGATGACGGACTTATCCCGGCCCGTCCTTGCGAGGTAGACGGAGGAGGCGGTCGCCAGGGCGGCCTTCATCCCCTCCTTTCCGCCATGGGTGACCGTGGTGACGATCCTTGCCAGGCGAAGCGTCTCCCCAAGGCTTCTTCCGAGCCAGCCGCAGGGGGAGACCCGCATCGCCCCTCCGTTCCCTTCGGAGCGGTAGGGGACCGTCCCCTTCTTCCTCACCCACTCCAGGAACATCGTCCCGTAGCCTGCCGAGGGATAGCTCTCCGCATAGCGGATCAGCGATACCTTCGTCAGCCCGCTGAGGCGCTTCTCGTATTCCGCCCCGTCCCCGATCGGTCCTGCCTGGAGGAGCGCGTCCATCACGGCGATTGTGAGGATGGAGTCGTCCGTCGGGAACATGTCGTCCTGGAAGAGAGGGCTCTCGTAGACGAGGCTCCTTCCCCGTTCCTGGAGGGAGCCGTTGATGTCTCCGACGAATGCGCCGCGGGAAATCTTGCAGGCCATGGGGGCTTCTTACGGTTCTCTTCCTTCCTATAGGCGCATTGTAGGCCCCGCCCCTTTTTCCTGAAAGGAAGGGAAAGGTCTGGATGAAGGGAACCTCATCTTCGTTCCCGTCTCCCTGGATCCTTCTCAAATCCTAAGGATCTTGATAGATTTCGCCGTATGAAGCCTACGACCGTGGAACTCTTCGCCGGAGTGGGCGGCTTTCGTGTCGGGCTGAACCACGCGCGCCTCATCGAGGGAATGACCGTAGAGGAGCCTCTCTGGGAGACCCTCTTCATGAACCAATGGGAGCCGGGCGCTAGGAAGCAGGATGCGTTTTCGTGTTATTTGTTAAGGTTTAATTCCAGAGAGAGAGAGAGAGAGTCTTCTAAGAACTGAGGATCCAGGGGGATCCACCCTTTTCTCCAACGAAGATATCGCGAAGGTCCCGGCACTGATGGTGCCGGAGGCCGCGCTTCTTACCGCCGGCTTCCCGTGCCAGGACTATAGCGTGGCCCGGAAGACCCACGAGGAGATCGGAATCGTCGGGAAGAAAGGCGTCCTCTGGTGGGAGATCGCCCGCATCGTGAAGGAACGGAGGATGCCCTTCCTCCTCTTTGAGAACGTGAACCGGCTCCTCCTTTCGCCCAAGAAGCAGAGGGGAAGGGACTTCGCGATCATCCTCCGCACCCTCCTGGACCTTGGCTACGAGGCGGAGTGGAGGGTCGTGAACGCCGCCGACTACGCCTTCCCCCAGAGAAGGAGGAGGACCTTCCTCCTTTGCTATCGCCAGGGGACGAGGCTTGCCTCGAGGATGAAGGAGGCCGCCGTTCCCTTCGAGGGCGTCCTCGCGAAGGCGCTTCCCATCGAAGGGGCGAGGGAGGTCGCCGTCCACGACCTCCTCTCGTTCCAGGACCTTGCCGCGGTCAGCGACCTTTTTTCAGGGCCCTTCGGGAACGGAGGCTACCTAAGGGAAGGGAAGGCGCATGCCTATGAGCTCGCCCCCAGGAAGGAGAAGGGGCTCCTCCTCAAGGACGTGCTTTCCCATGAGCGGGACGAGAGGCTTTACCTCACCCCTTCGCAAGAGAGGAAGTTCGCCTTCCTGAGAGGGGCGAAGAAGATCGTCCGGAGGAGCGCTCTCGGGGAGGAATACCTCTACCAGGAAGGAAGGATGTCGGAGTACGACTCCGCCTTCCTCCCTGCCAGGACGATGCTGACGAGCGAGGGCTCCGTGAACCGCTCCTCCCATGTGGTCAAGGACCCGGGGAACGGGAGGCTCCGCTTCCTTTCGCCTGAGGAGTGCGAGCTCTTGAACGGCTTCCCCGCCGGCTGGACGGACGTGGGGATGAGCAGGGGAAGGCGCTACTTCACGATGGGGAACGCCTTGGTCACCGGTATCGTGGGAAGGATCGGCGACGTCCTCCTTCCCTACGTGAGGGAGGAATGAACATGGACGGAAGCGAGGCCATGGCGGCAGTCTTCGGGGCGATCGAGCGCCTCCGCGGGAAGGCCATCGACTCCCTTCCGGGCGCCGTCGGGCTCAATCCCAGGGGGAAGGGGTATTTGTCGGGCGCTGCTCG
>CALVOS010000065.1 GCA_944350325.1 uncultured Bacilli bacterium
CCCCGATGATGGCGATAGTCCTCACCGTCTCCCGCCCCTTGAGGAGGAGGCCGTGACGCGAGCCAAGGAGGGCGCACGCCCGCCTCGCGAACTCCTCCGTCCCCATCTCCTCGGGGAGCCTCCCGCCCCACATCATCGAGCATTCCGGGACGGGGCGGGCGTCCAGGAGGCCGAGCCTCTCGGAAAGGGCCTCGTTCATGCCGTAGGGGGCGCTATCGAAGTTCGTGTGGTAGCTGAGGACCGCTGTCCCCGAGCGCGAGACCTCCTCGTAGAGATCCTTCTTGAGCGGGTCCTCCCGAAGGACCTTCCCCCTCGGGCCGAAGAGGAAGGGGTGGTGGGTGATGACAAGGTCCGGGCGGAGCTCCTTCCCCTTCTCCCAGGCGATCTCGTCGAGGTCGAGGAGAAGGAGGACCCTCCTCGTCTCCTCCTTGAGCGTCCCGCACATGAGCCCGCCCCGGTCCCAGCTCTCCCTAAGGGACTGGGGGTAGAGCGAAGCCAGCCTCCGGATAAGCGAACGCGTCCTGATCATCGTTTGAGCGCCTCCTCGTAGACCATGAGCTCCGCGCGGAGCTCTTTCTTCCTATCTTCGGGAATCTCCCCCTTCCCAAGGAGCGTGAGGACCTGCCCCCTCCTCGCGCGGACGTAGTCCCGCCATAGGGGCGGCCTCTCCTTCCTGAGGAGGGGACCGAGGAGGGCGTCCTCCCTTCTAGGCTCCCACTCCCCCTTCCCGAGGAGGAGGAGGCGGTAGAAGTGACCCTTCTCCTGGACGATCCTCTCCCTGAGGGGGGCGAAGCCGAGGGAGGCGCACGCCTGGAAGGCCTTATCCTCCTCCCCGTGGGGGTCGAGGAGGAGGTAGGAGGCTTCCCGCGCCTTCCCGGGCTCCTGGAGGAGGATCCTCTCGATGAGCCCTCCTCCCATCCCCGCGAGGATCAGGAGGTCGACCTTCCCGGGAAGGGGCGCGAGCCCGTCCCCGAGGAGGGGGGTCGCTCCCTTGATCCCGCATAGGGCATCCCTGCTCCGGCGGTAGGGTCCTTCCTTGTTCTCGACGGCGAAGCCCTCCCTCGCCTTCCCTTCCTCGAGGATCCTTCGCGTAAGAAGCGCGTGGTCGCTCCCGATGTCGGCGAAGCTCCCGATGCCCTCCGGGACGAGGAGGAGGAGGGCCAGGAGGCGCGGGGAAAGGGAGTACATACGAGAAAATCCTAGCACAGAAAGGAAAGGGGCTCCCCGGAGGGAGCCCTAGTCCTCGTCGCTGCCGTGCCTGCCGGACCCGGGGGTCTGGGCGTCGGGGCCCGTCCCGAAGTTCGTGTCCTTGTAGTCCCCCAGCATCTTCGCCCTGCTCGGGTGACGGAGCTTCTTGAGCGCCTTGCTCTCGATCTGGCGGATCCTCTCGCGGGTGACGTTGAACTCGCGCCCGACCTCCTCGAGGGTGCGGGGGCGGTTGTCGTTGAGCCCGTAGCGGAGGATGAGCACCCGCTGCTCGCGGTCGTTGAGGTCCTGCATGATCTCGTAGAGCCGCTCGCGGAGGAGGGCCTTGGTCGCGTACTCCTCGGGGCTCTGGTCCTCCTTGTCCTCGATGAAGTCGCCGAGGTGGCTGTCGTCCTCCTCGCCGATCGGGGTCTCGAGGGAGACGGGCTCGAGGGCGATGCGCTGGATCTCGCGGATCCTCTCCGGCGAGAGGGCCCCCTCCATCTTGGCGCTGATCTCCTCGGCGCTCGGCTCGCGCCCGAGCTCCTGGACGAGCTGGCGCTGGACCCTCGTCATCTTGTTGATGGTCTCCACCATGTGAACGGGGATGCGGATGGTCCTCGCCTGGTCGGCGATGGCGCGCGTGATCGCCTGGCGGATCCACCAGGTCGCGTAGGTGCTGAACTTGAAGCCCTTCTGCCAGTCGAACTTGTCGACCGCCTTCATGAGCCCGAGGTTCCCCTCCTGGATGAGGTCGAGGAAGTGCATCCCGCGCCCGGTGTAGTGTTTGGCGATGGAGATGACGAGGCGGAGGTTCGCCTCGATGAGCTGGCACTTGGCCTGCTCGTCCCCCTGGGCGACCCTTTGGGCGAGGGCGGTCTCCTCGGCAGGCTTGAGGAGGTTGTACTTGCCGATCTCCTTCAGGTACATCTTGACGGAGTCGTTGACCTTGACCTCGCCGGCCTGGTAGCGCGAGAAGTCCTCCGCCTCCTGGGCGTCGGGGTCCTTGGGGCCGTCCGACTCCGCCTCGGCGTCGATCTCGTCCTCGAGCGCCTCGGTCTCCCCGGCCTTGATCTCGGCCTCGGAAAGCTCCTTGGGCTCCCCTTCCTGCTCCTCCTCCCGGAAGTCGTCGTCCTCGCCCCTCACCTCGACGCCGTTCTCGGCGAAGTAGGTGATGAGGGCCTCGAGGTCGCTATCCTCCAAATCGAAGTCCCGGACGGCGTCCATGACCTCCTCGCTCAGGAGGAAGCCCTCCTCCTTCCCCTTCCGGAGGAGCGACTCCTTGATGCGGGTGTAGCGGTCCTTCTGGCCTTCCCCTTCCTCGACCCCGGAGGCCTCGACGGCCTTTCGGAGCTCCTTCTCCTCGCGGGTCTCCTCGCTTTTCCTTCTCCCAGCCATGCTTCCTTCTCCTTAGCCTTTTTGGCCCTTTCTTCTCTTGAACATCCTTTTCTTGGACTCGATGTAGTCCTGGAGGAGCCTCGTCTGCTCCTCCTGGGGCTTAGAGGAGAGCCCTTCCAGCCTCTTCCTCTCCAACTCGTTCCTCCTCTCGGCGCGGAGGTTCTCGACGAGCGAGAGGAGCTCCTGCTCGCTCTCGGGCGGGTAGCAGTCCTCCTCGTAGAGGGAGAGGAGGATGGCCCCGAGCCGATCCGCCTTCCCTTCCCCTCCGTTCTCCTTACCGAGGGTCTCCTCCTCGATGCGGGAGTGGAGCTCCTGCTCCCCGGGGAGCGCCTTCCTCTCGTCCCTCAGGTCGAGGAGGAAGGAGGCGATCTCGCGGTAGTCCTCCCTCTCGAAGCTCCCGAGGCGGCTCTCGTAGAGGGCGATGGCCCGCTCGCTCCGGAGCATGTAGGTCAAGAGCTCCCTCTCGAGCCTTGCGAAGCGCTTCTTCTCCTCCGGGACGTCCTGGAGCTCCCATTCCCTGTCCCGGCGAAGAGGCGACCCTTCCTGAGAAGGAGGGGCCTCCTCCTTGGGGAGGGAGCGCCCTCCCCGGAGCGTCTCGCGGAGCGCGGCGACCTCGTAGCCCGTCGCCTGGCCGAGCTTCACGAGGGCATCCTCCCTCTCGATCCCAGCGGGAAGGGAGAGGAGGTAGGGCGTGAAGTAGGAGACGGCCTTCTCCCGCCCCTCCTTCCCCCGGAGGGTCCCCATCTCGCGCAGGAGCTCGAGCTGGAACTCGAAGGGGCCGAGGGCATGGGAGAGCAGCTCGAGGAGCCTTTCCTTCCCTTCCTGGCGGAAGATCTCGTCCGGGTCCCTCTTCTCCCCGGGGACGTGGACGTAGCGCGCGGGAATCCCTGCCTTCCGAAGGGGCGTGACGGCGCGGAGCATCCCGTTCCGCCCGGCCTCGTCCCCGTCCAGGCACATCCAGACCTCGCACTGGAGGGAGGAGAGGAGGCGGAGATGGCGCTCCGTGAGCGCGGTGCCCATGAGGGCGACGGCCTCGTCGATCCCGGCCTGGTGGAGGGCGATGACGTCGAGGAAGCCCTCGAGGACGTAGACGCGCCCGGCGTGGCGCGCCTTCTCCTTCGCCAGGTGGAAGCCGTAGAGGATCTCGTTCTTATGGAAGAGGCGGGTCTCGGGACTATTGACGTACTTGGGCTTCCCCTCGCCCAAGACGCGGCAGGAGAAGCCAGCCGGGCGCCCCTCGGGATCAAGGATCGGGAAGACGACGCGGCCGGCGTTCATGTCGAAGGGGCGGGCGGAATCGCTGATGATGCCGATCCCCTCGATGCTATGGAGGGAATGCCCCTTCTTTCGCAGGAACTCGACGGTCTTCGCCCCGTCCATGGGGGCATAGCCGATCTGGAAGCGGGCCTGCGCCTCCTCGTCGATCCCGCGCGAGAGGAGGTAGGCGCCGGCCCGCTCACCCTCGGGCGTCGTGATGGCGTAGCGGTAGTAGGCCAAAAGGTCCTCGATCGCCTTCCTGAGGGAGAGGATCTCGGGATCCTCCCTCTTCTCGGGGATGAGGGAGGAGAGGCGCGGATCCTGGATGCCGGCGATCTCGGCGAGCTTCCGGATGGCCTCGAGGTAGCCGAGGTTCTCCATCTTCCGGACGAAGGTGATCGCGTCGCCGCCCGTGTGGCAGCTCCAGCACATGAAGGTCCCTCGCTCGGGGTTGACGCTCATCGAGGGGGTATGGTCGTCATGGAAGGGGCAAAGCGCGACGTAGGACTTGCCCTTCTTCTGGCACTGGATGCCGTAGGAGGAAACGACCGCGAGGATGTCCGCGTGGCGAAGGATGTCGTTCTTGAGAGACTCGTCCATGAATGCCAGATTCGTGTTTCCTTCGATGGTTCCTAGTCAATATCTACCAGTTGTTAACTAGTTTTATACTACCTATCTCCTACCGCTATCAGTAGAAGCACTTGACGGAGAGATAGGTGGCGAGCTCCTGGATCGGCAGGCGGACCTGCTTCATGGAGTCCCTCTCGCGCACGGTGACGGTCTGGTCCTCGGGCGTCTCAAAGTCGATGGTGACCGAGTAGGGGGTGCCGATCTCGTCCTCTCTCCGATAGCGCTTCCCGATCGAGCCGGTGACGTCGATCGTCGCGGAAAGGCGCGGGGCTAGGATGCGGAAGACCTCCAGGGCCTTGTCGTTCAGCTTCTTGGAAAGGGGGAGGACGGCGACCTTGTAGGGCGCGAGGAAGGGGGCGATGCGGAGGACGGTCCTCTTGTCCCCTCCTTCCAGCTCCTCCTCGTCGTAGGCGTCCATGAGCACCATGAGCATCAGGCGGTCGAGGCCCATCGAGGGCTCGATGACGTAGGGGAGGTAGCGCTCGTTCGTATCCGGATCGAAGTAGGTGAGGTCTTCCCCGGAATGCTCCTGGTGGCGCGCCAGGTCGTAGTCCGTCCTGTCGGCGATCCCGAGGATCTCGCCCCAGCCCATGGTCGGGAAGTCGTACTCGACGTCGGTCGTGGCCTTCGAGTAGAAGGCAAGCTCGGCCGGCTCATGGTCGCGGTAGCGGAGGTTTTCCTTCCGGACGCCGAGGGACTCGAGGAAGCGGAGGCAGTGTTCCTTCCAGTAGGAGAACCACTCGAGGTCCGTCCCGGGCTTGCAGAAGAACTCCATCTCCAGCTGCTCGAACTCCCTGGTGCGGAAGGTGAAGTTCCCCGGGGTGATCTCGTTCCGGAAGCTCTTCCCCGCGTTGCAGATCCCGAAGGGAAGCTTCTTCCGGAGGGCGCGCTGGACGTTCCGGAAGTTCACGAAGACGCCCTGGGCGGTCTCCGGACGGAGGTAGCAGACGCTCGCCTCGTCCTCGGTGACCCCGACATGGGTCTTGAACATCATGTTGAACTTGCGGATCGGGGTGAGGTCCTCGCTCCCGCAGACGGGGCACTTCACCCCATGCTCCTTGATGAAGCGGTCCATCGCGGCGAAGTCCATCCCCTCGACGTCGGCGTCCGGGAACTCCTCGCGGATGATCTCGTCCGCCCGGTGACGCGCCTTGCAGTGGCGGCAGTCGACCATCGGGTCGTTGAAGGTGGAGACGTGGCCCGTGGCCTCCCACACCTTCGGGTTCATGAGGATCGCGGCGTCGAGCCCGACGTTCAGCTCGCTCGTCTGGACGAACCTCTTCCACCAGGCGGAGCGGACGTTCCTCTTCAGCTCCGCGCCAAGGGGGCCGTAGTCCCAGGAATTGGCGAGCCCCCCGTAGATCTGGGAGCCAGGGAAAACGAATCCCGTCTACACGAGATGGGACTGGATAAGGGAGAAGTCGAACCTGTTGGCCATGGAATACCTCGATACTCGGGCAAAAGCCCGCACGGATGCGGAGAATATCCCTTTGATACCAATCTTGTCAACACTATATAGTTGGACGAATCAGCCGTCAATGGCGGCGAGGAGCACCTTCGTCCCGGGGATCCTTTTCCCGAGAGATCGCTCGAAATGTGCGCTAAGCGCGAGGAGGAGCCTCTTTCCGTCTTCGCGCGCAACCGCGTCTCCCTCGTAGCGGAGCGGGTCCCCCTTGAAGAGGAGCCGCGCCGTCCAGAGGAGAGGCACTCCCCGGAGAGAGTCCTCCGGAAGGTCCTCGTTCTCGCAGAGGAACCCTCCTTCCTCCGGGGAAAGAGCGAGGATCCCGGACTTCCTCCCGCAGCGGAGGCAGCCGTCCACCATCCATCCGTAGCCGGCCTCCTTAAGAAGGAAGGCGAGGAGGAGGAGGGCGCACATGAGGGGATCCCCTCCCTCAAGAAGCGTCTTCCGAAGGTGCGAAAGGACAGGGTATAGCCTCCTTCCCTCGATCGCCGGGAGGGCCAGCCAGGAGGCGCTCGCCATGAAGGAAAGGGCGGACAGGCCCTTGAAGTCCTTCGGGGGAAGGTCGAGGGAGCGCCCTTCCTTGAGACGGAGCCCTCCGGCCCGCCCCTCCTCGAGGAGGAGCTCGCTCTCCTGGCCTTCCTCATAAAGGAGCGCGTCCCCCGCGCCCTTCCCGAGGCGCACGAGGCGCGAGGAGACGACGAGGAGCCCCTCCTCCCCGAGGAAGTCGAGGACGAGGGAGCTTTCCTTATAGAGGGTCTTGTGGAGGAGGATGCCCCTACTCCTCTTCTCCGCCCCTCTCGCCATAGCCGAGCTTCCTCAGGATCCGGGGGTCCTCCCGCCAGCCGGGGCTTGCCACGACCTGGAGGGAAAGATGGGCCGCCTTGCCGCTCATGCGCGTGAGCTCCTGCTCGGCGCTCCTTCGGATCTTCCCGATCATCTCCCCGCCTCTTCCGACCACGATCCCCTTCTGGGACTCCTTCTCCAGGAGGATCCTTGCCTTCGCGCGGAAGGAGCGCTCCCCTTCCTCGAGGGAGTCGAGAAGGACCGCCGCCTGGTGGGGGACCTCGTCATGGAGGAAGTGGAGGAGCTTCTCGCGGACGACCTCGCGGACATCGAAGGAAAGCGAGCGGTCGCTCAGGAAGTCCTCCCCGTACATGGGCTCCCCCTCCGGGAGGCGCGAAAGGAGCCATTCCCGGCTCTCCTTCAGGCCGAATCCCTCCTTGAAGGAGCACTCCATCGTCTCGTAGGGGGCGAAGAGGGCCCGCGCCTCCTCCCGGATCTTCTCCATGTCCGGGGCCCGCATGAGGTCGATCTTGTTGAGGAGGACGAGGATAGGGGCGTCCGTCCTGATCTTCCGGAAGGCGTCCGCCGCCTTCCGAAGGGATTCGTTCACGTCCACGAGGAAGAGCGCCGCGTCCGCGCCGGAAAGGGAGCGCCGGCTTTCCTTCATCATCCCCTTCTCGAGGGCGTTCCTTCCCTCAAGGATTCCCGGGGTGTCAAGGAAGGCGATCTCGGAGCGGGAGTCGCGGTAGACCCCGAGGATGTCCTCCCTGGTCGTCTGGGCCTTCGGAGTCACGATCGCGACCTTCCGCGAGAGCGTCGCGTTGAGGTAGGTGCTCTTCCCGGCGTTCGGAAGCCCGAGGATGGCGACGGTCCCGACCTTCATCGGACGTCCTTCTCCTCGAAGGCGTAGGGCAATAGCTCCCCGACGCTCGTCTCCTTCATCTCGAGCTCGAGGTTCCCGAGGAAGACCGGGGTCTCGGGCGGAAGGAACTCGGAGAGGACCTGACGGCAGGCCCCGCAGGGGCTCACCGGCCTTCCCTTCGCGCAGACGGCGAGGGCGAGGAACTCCTCCTTCTTCCTCCCTTCCATGAGGGCGTGATAGAGCGCGTTCCGTTCCGCGCACATGGAAAGGGGGTAACTGGCGTTCTCGACGTTGGCGCCGAGATAGACGCTCCCGTCCTTGCAAAGGAGGGCGGCCCCGACAGCGAAGCCGCTATAGGGCGAGTGGGAGAGGGAGCGCGCCTCCCGGGCCTTCCTCATCAGCTCAATAGGTTCCATAGTCACCTCCCAAGACCTCGAGGACCTTCTCCTGCATGGCGAACATCTTCTTCGCCTCCTCTTCCTCCATGTGGTCGAACCCAAGGAGGTGGAGGAGGCCATGGCAGAAGAGGAAGCAGAGCTCCCTCCCGAGCGAGTTCCCGATCTCAAGCGCCTGCTCCTTCGCCCGGGGCAAACAGATCAGGATCTCCCCCAGCATCTGCGTCGCGCCGGGAAGGTAGGACTCCGAGACCGGGTCCTCCCCCTCGTCGAAGGCGAAGGAGATGACGTCCGTGACGCTGTCCTTCCCGCGGTAGTCGCGGTTGATCTCCCGGATCCTCTCCTCGTCGACGAGCGAGACGTCGATCTCGTAGTCGGAAGGGACCTCGAGGAGGCGAAAAGCCTCCTCGGCGATCTTCCTGTAGCGAGGGAGCAAGGCCTCGTACTCTTCCCCGAAGGGGCTCGCGAATTCGATTTCCATCCGAGGACATTCTACCAATCCCGGGAAGGAAGAGAGAGGAAGCGCTCGTGGAAGGCGTCGAGAAGGCGCCTCCTCCCATCCCGATGGAAGGGGTAGCGGAGCACGGGGCGGAAGGAGCGGGCGAGGAGGAAGAGGGAGAGGAAGGAAGAGACGAGGAGAGGGAACCCTCCCTCCTCATAGCCCCACAGGGAAAGAAAGGAAAGCGGAAGGAGGGGGACATAGGAGAGCGCTTCAAAGAACCTGCTCTTGAGGGCGAGGGAATGGGCCATCAGGGACACCTTCTTCCCTTGGATCGGGTCGTAGGGTTTCCTGAGGAGGGGCAGCTCCTCATTCTCAAGTTTTCTCTCTTCCTTCCGGAGGAGGGCGGCGAGCGGAAGATAGAGCCCTTCCAGGAGGAGGGCGATCCCTCCGGCGAGGGCGAAGCCCGGGGAATCCAGGGCGAGGTATAGATAAAGGACAAGGGCGACGAGGATCGAGGAAAGGAGCGCCATCGGCCCTTTCATGAGGGAGGACTTCGCCTTCTGGAAGAGGAGGAAGTCCTCGGGAGGGGAGCCTTTCCTGAGGAGGGGAAGGTTCCTCCTGTCGAAACGGAGGAGGAAGTAATGGGAAAGCCCCTCCCTCAGGAGATGGGCGAGGAGGGAGAGGGAGAGGAAGAGGATCGCATAGAAAAGCCGCGGGTCCTCCTGGAGGAAATATAGCCCCGGCATCATGAGGGCGAGCTCAAGGGTGAGCATCGCCAGAAGAAGCGGCGTCTCGAAAGGATCATGGAGCCTTCTTCTATGAGGTGGCTCCCTTCGCTCGATGAGCGTTCCTTCCCCGAAGACAAGGCTCCAGAAGGAAAGGAGGTCCTTCCCTTTGATCCAGACCCTGCCCTTCGCGGGATCCTCTAGGAGGAAGCGGTCCCCTTTCTTCTTCCGGATGACGACGAGATGGCCCCGGCTCCCCTCTTCAAGGAGAAGGAGCAAAGGAAGCCTCGGGCTCTTGAGAAGCGCCTCCTTGTAGTGGGCCTTCTTCCAGACGAGGGAAACCCCGGCTTCCGCGGCCATGCGGGAAAGGCACTCGAGGTCGAGGGGTCCTTCCTTAGGACGAGGGAGATACCTCCACTCCCCTCTTCCCGTAAGGAGGATGAGGAAGGAACGGAGGGCGGCATAGCCGCATTCCTCCTCCCCGTGCTGGTAAACCGTGGCATCCACGACCTAGTTATAGGGGCAAAGACGGGAATCTGCCCCGCCCATTGAAATTAGCTCTAAGTGAAAATTACTCTCATTCCCAAGGTCAAGGCATGGATGAGATGGCGGGTAAGGTTGGTCGAACGACGGCTATCCAGCCTTGAACGTCACCGTGTCCGTCGTGATAGAAAATGTGGAACCATCAATGGACAAGGCGATCGTGGCCTTTACGTCGGTAGTTATCGCCAGTGTGCCTCTATTCATTGAAAGCACGGGATTCGGAGAGGAGCTATTATCAAAGGAAACGCTCCAGCCAGCGGACCAGCCCGTATCATCGTCATGGCTCCAGGAATAGGAGCTGGCGTAATCTTGAGGAACTCCAGAAAGTCCGGCGGCATCAGCGAACTTCGACCAATCCGAAGCGTTATACGACCAAGAAGTCCCCAACGTCCACGACGGCCTTCTCTCTCCCGGGCTCGTGTTCGCTGGATCATAGGTAACCTTCGCCTGGATGGGCGCCGCGAGGAGAATATAGGTACTCGACAGGCTGATCGCCCCTTCCCCCGAGGAAAGGACCGCCCGGCAAGTAATCGTGTGGGAAAGATCAGAGCCGGAGAAGAAGTTCGCAGGAATGGTGACGGAGGCCATCTCGCCCCTTGTCCCGGAGGGAACGACGGAACAGCCCTCGGGAACATCCCATTCGTAGCGAAGGCTCGCTCCAGCGGGAACCATGCCGTCGAAACCGGAGGCCGCGGTCAAGGAGAAGGTTCCCGAAGAAGCAGGCGCGGTCCTGTTGCCGCCCGAGCAAGAAATGACCAAGGGATCCGGCCAGAAGCCATGCTCATATCCCGGAAGGTAGAAGGAGTCATAGTCGCCCGTCCCGCGATCAGTGAAGGACATGTCCGATTCCCTCAGCTCCAAGTTCAAAGGCATCGACTTGGAAGAGCCAAGCTCCGGCCTCGGAATCGTAATGTTCACTATTGGTATCGTGTAGTCGTTGGAATTAACGGAAAGCGGCTCCTGCATCGTCACGCTCGTGGAAGAAGGGGCGGATAGCCTCGCCCCGGTGGTCGCGGTCTCGAAGGATCCTGCAACAGTTCCTGCGCTGAGAGCGCCGTTCAGGGTAGCCTCCGCCGGAACCTTCACCCAGTTCTTCCAGTCGCCGCTCTTCGCCATGACCGCTCCGTTCGTGCCAAGGACCGACCCATTCCTCTCGGTCAGGTAGTCGGTGCCGTCGTAGGCGACGAGAGACAGCACCTCAAGCGTAGCCCCCTCGGCAATCTCCAAAGAGGATCCCGACATGAGCTTGTACCTTGTCCCGCTCCCGTTGAAACGAGCGGATGCATTCCCCGGAAGAGGGTTCAGCGAAATATGAAAGACATGCGAGATGGGGAAATATCCCTCGTCAGTGGACACGACTTCGGGAATGCCGACGATTGGCGCGCCCAAATTATAAAGAGTTCCCGCCCCGGCGTCATGGGCCGCCTGCTCGACGTTGATCGCAAGGGCGTTGAACGTGGCGTCCCCGTAGAAATCGAGCTCATGCCTAGGATCGGGGACGCTTCCTTCCACCGGAAGGGGCGTGATCCCGTTCACGGTCGCCTGCTGGTAAGTTCTCTTCTCGTAGGAATAGTCGGACTCAAGGTAGCTTCCTTCCGGAATCGAGACGATCGCGGAGCTGTCCCCCTGGCCCCCGATGATCTTCATGTCATATTCCGCGAAGGGGGAGGCATCGAACTTCTGCAACAAAGTGATGTAGATGTTTACCCAGGAGCTGACCTCGGCCCCGCCTTTGATCCTTAGGAGCGGCTCGACGTTCTCGAAGTAGAAGTCGTCCAAGGGGAGGCACTGGGTACCGTGGCTCTCGATGCCCTTGTAGATTCCGGTAAGGGCGGAGCCGCCCCCAAAGTCGTTCCAGCACATGGGAAGCCAGAGATCCGCAGTAGGCTCGAGCACGACCGCCGCGGTCCCCTCCGTCTTCTCGGTGATGAGCCCGTAGGCGTTTATAAGGCCATATGACACGAGGCTTGCCCCTTCCCCGAGGGAAATCGCCGCATAGTCCGCGTATGTCGCTCCGCTGGTCTGACCGCCCCCACCCGCGCCGAGAAGACCTCCGATCTCAATCGTGCCGCGGTTCTCCAAGGTGATGCCGTCGGCGATCTCCACCAGGCTCTTCATCAGTCTCCCCGTGGTGTCGCGGAAGGCGTGGGTGCCAGTCTGCTTGGCCGCCACTTTCGAATTCGCGACAGGCGTGTCCAGCCCGTCAGAGGAAACCTGATAGGGAAGAGACATCGTGACTCCCTCTGGAATCGTCACCTTCCCGTTCGCGGCATATTCCCCGTCGATGACCATGTCGTAGGACCCGTTCTTGTCGACATGGGGAAGCACCACGATCGTCTCTCCGCTCTTGGAGACGGAGATCGCCTTCCCGATGTCCGTGTAGTAGGCCTTCGTCGCTCCGCCGTCGCTCGTGATGTAGCAGACCTTTTCCTTCTTCTTGGAAACCGGGAAGGAAGAGGAGGCATCCCCGTTCACGAGCAGGTAGGTCGAGTACGCCGTGAAGCTAAGGGCAAGGAGAGCCGCGCCGCTCATGACGAGAAAAGGGACCCTTGAACGTTTCCTCATAGAGCGTACGCCTCTAGGGAAAGATCGCCCGCAAGAAGGACCGATGCTGCCTCGTCATGGACGGTGTACTCAAGGTAATAGGAGCTCTCGCCTGTCGTCTGCTCGCTCAGGAGGGTGACCGAGCCTTCCGAGACAAGCGCTTCCCCAGCGGAGGAAACCGCGGAGAAAGCGTGCGTCGTCCCGGAGGAGCCGGATGGACGGGCGAGGGGAGGATTGTCGATTCCCACGAGAGAAGTAGGTCCTTCTAGACTGAACCGCAGGCTCACCTCGTTCCCCTCGCCGACGTATCCCCCGGCATGCGCGAGGCGGTGGTCGATCGTGAAGAGGACGCGGATCAGGGAGTTCCCTTCAAAAGAATCCTCCTTGATGACGAAGCAGGAGGAAGAGGAGTCCTGGTATACGTAGGGGACCTCGGGCGTACCGAACTTCAGGAAGCTCAGGGTGCTCGTCGCCCCGAAGGAGGCCTCGGCACCGACCTCCCCGGGGACCCCCTGGACGGGGGCGACCCAGGCGGCGAAGCCGAGGGAGAGGGTGCTAAGGGAGAGGAGTCCTAGGAATAGCGCTCCCTCTCGAATTCTCTGTCCGAAGCGCTTCATACCCATCTTCAAGACGGCAGTCCCTGCCTTGGCGGGCATTGTAGCATAGAAAAGAAAGACAAGGAGGAACCCCTCCCCATGACGGGACCCGGGAAGAAAAAAGAGGACCTTCCGGTCCCCTGGGGCTACCACTTCTTGCGGCGCGCCATCTCGCTCTTCTGCTTGCGGCGGAGGGCGGTCTTGAGGTAGTACTCGCGCTTCCTCTTCTCCATGACGATGCCCGACTTGTTGACGGCGCGCTTGAAGCGGCGCATCCCTTCGTCGACCGTCTCGTCCGGACGGATCACGACTTTCACAGCCATCGAGGACTCACCTCCTTCCCGGAAACCTCGGGGATGATAGAGGAAGGCGAGGGAAAATGGAAGGGCATCCTTGGGAAAAGGGACGCTTCCCTAGGAGGAAGGCCCCTAGAAGCCCTTGAGCCGGCGGTAGAGCTCCTTGTAGCGTGCGTACTTCGCCCGGAGCCTCTTTCCCCTCTCCGGGTCGGGAAGGACGCTCTCCCCCAGGGGGATCCCCTGGACGAGCTCGGCGAGGGGCTTCCCCTCGTAGGAGGAGCGAGCGACGAGGTAGGCCCCGTAGGAGGGCCCCTCCTCGGCGAGGGGAGAGCGCGCGGGAAGGCCGATGAGGTCCGTGAGCATCCTCCGCCAGAGAGGGCTCCTGGCCCCGCCCCCGATGAGGCGCATCTCCTTGAGGGAGGAGGTCCTCTCCCCCATCGCGCGGTAGACGTCGTAGAGCGAGAAGGCGACGCCCTCCATGACCGCGAGGGCCATCTCCTCCGCAGTCGTCGAGGAGGTCATGCCCCAGAAGGTCCCCCGGGCCCGCGGGTCGTTGATGGGCGAGCGCTCCCCCATGAGGTAGGGGAGGAAAAGGACTTCCTCCTCCGTCCGTTCCGGGAGAGCGGAGACGACCTCGGGGACGGAGCGAGAGAGGATCCCTTCCGCCCACCAGCGGAGGGAGTCGGCCGCGCTCAGGGTGCATCCCATGAGGAGATATCCCCCGTCTGCCCGCCGGAACGAGTGGAGCCTTCCCTCCGGGTCGTAGGAATAGCTATCCTCCGGAAGGAGGAGGACGCCCGAGGTCCCGAGCGAGACAAGGAGCCCCTCCCCGAGGATCCCGGCGCCCAGGGCGCCGATCGCCTGGTCCCCGCCTCCGATATAGACATGACACCCTTCCGGAAGCCCCGAACGGACGGAGGCCTCCCTTCCGATTGAACCGACGAGCCCCGTGGAAGGAAGGACCTCCGGGAGCATCTCCTCCCGAATCCCGGCAAGGGCAAGGGCCTTCTCGGAATAGCGTCCCCTGGCGACGTCGAAGAGAAGGGTGCCCGAGAGATCGCTCGCCTCAGAGGCGAAGCGTCCCGTCAATCGGTAGGCGAGGTAGTCCTTCGGAAGGAGGATCCTCGCGGTTCTTTCGAAAATCTCCGGCTCGTTCTTCCTGACCCAGAGGATCTTGGGGAGGGTGAAGCCGCAGAGGGCGATGTTCCCCGTCTCCTGGAGCAGGAGGAGGCGCCTCTCCCCTTCGTTGAGGTACTCCACCTCCTCGGCGTTTCTCGAATCGTTCCAGAGGATCGCCGGGCGGAGGGGGATCCCCTCCCGATCGAGGAGGACGAGCCCGTGCATCTGGCCGGAGAAGCTGAGGGCACGCACCTCGTCCCAGGAGGGCGTCCCCTCCTGGAGCTCCCGGAGAGCCCCGTATAGCGCCTCCTCCCAGAGGCGAGGGTCGATCTCGCTCCAGCCGGGATGAGGCGAGGAAGTGCGATAGGGCACGCGCGCGGAGCGGAGGATCCTTCCCTCCCCGTCCCCAAGGACGGCCTTGAGGGCGCTCGTCCCGAGGTCGATTCCGACGAAGAGGTCCATCCTAGCCCCGGTACATGATGTCGTTGAGGACGCTTTCGAGGTACTCCTGGCGTCCCGAGGGGATGAGGAAGTCGTCGTGCGAGAGGGCGTAATCGGCGCATTCCTCGAGGGTCGCCTTCCCCTCGAGGATCTTCTTCCCAAGGCCCTCCTGGTAGCTCCGGTAGCGTTCCTCTAGGAACTGCCCCAGCCGCCCGTCCTCGAGGATCCGGAAGGCGATGCGGAGGCCGAGGGCGAAGGCGTCCATCCCGGCGATGTAGGAGAGGAGGAGGTCCTCCATCGTGTTGCTCTGCCTCCTGGTCTTCGCGTCGAAGTTCAGCCCACCGTTGGTGAAGCCGCCCTCCAGGAGGACCTCGAGCATCGCCAGCGCGCACTCGGGGACCGAGGTCGGGAACTGGTCGGTGTCCCAGCCGAGGAGGGGGTCGCCCTGGTTCGCGTCGATCGAGCCGAAGACGCCGTTGACCCGCGCGATGCGGAGCTCGTGCTGGAAGGTATGCCCGGCCAAGGTCGCGTGGTTGGCCTCGATGTTCAGCCGGAAATCCTCCAGAAGTCCCTCCTTCCTCAGGAAATTGCAGCAGGTCGCCGCGTCGAAGTCGTACTGGTGCTTGGTCGGCTCCTTGGGCTTGGGCTCGATGTAGAAATCCCCGCGGAACCCGGCCTTCCTCCCGTAGTCCCTCGCCATGCGGAGGAAGTTCCCGAGGTTCTTGAGCTCGAGGGCGACGTCGGTGTTGAGGAGGGTGTCGTAGCCCTCGCGCCCGCCCCAGAAGACGTAGCCCGTCCCCCCGAGGCGGATCGTCCAGTCGATGGCGGACTTGACCTTCGCCGCGGCGAGGCAGAAGGCGTCCTTCTCGGGCGAGGTCGCCGCCCCGGCCATGAAGCGCCTGTCCCCGAAGTTGTTCGCCGTCGCCCAAAGGAGACGCTTCCCCGTCTCTTCCTGCTTCTTTAGGAGGTAGCTGCCCATCTCGTCCAGGTTCCGGAGCGACTCGGCGAGGTCCTTCCCCTGGGGCGCGACGTCCACGTCGTGGAAGCAGTAGTAGTCAATCGAGAGCTTCTCCATCAGCTCGAAGGCGACGTCCGCCTTCCGGCGATAGAGGGCCATCGCCTCCTTCTCCCCGAAGGACTTGTCCCCGGTGTCCCCGCCGAACATGTCGGTGCCGCAGTAGTTCATCGTATGCCACCAGGAGAGGGCGAACTTGAGGTGCTCCCTCATCTTCTTCCCGTGGATGACCTCGTCCGGGTCGTAGTGGCGGAACCCGAAGGGCTCCTTGCTATTGGGGCCCACATAGGGGATCTTGCCGATTTCCTCGTAACGCTTCATGGAACTTTCCTCCGCTCTTTCCTAGATGATAGCAATCCCAGCGCCCCGGGTTTATGACTTCCCCGGCCCTTGGTAGGATTGGGGCATGGAAGAGCCCATACTCTCGATCCTCGTCGCGACCTACCGGAACGGAAAAGACATCCGGGAGGCGCTTTCGAGCGCCCTCCTCCAGGATCTCGCGCTTCCCTTCGAGGTCATCCTCGGGATGTCGCCCTCCGGGGACGGGACGGAGGAGGAGGTCCTCCGGGTCCAGGAGGAGCATCCGGAGCTCCGCCTGATCCCCTTCGCGAAGAGGACCGCGCTCGCGCGCGCCAGGATGCTTGCCCTTCAGGAGGCGAGGGGGAAGTACGTCCTCTTCCTCGACGGGGACGACGCGCTGGAGAAGGACGCCGCGCGAAGACTCCTATCCCCCGTCCTCGAGGGCAAGGCGGAAGGAAGCGCATGCGGCTACGCGCGCTACAAGGAGGGGAAGCTCCGCCCGAGCCTTCTTCTCCCCCGCGGGCATCTCGAGGGAGAGAGGATCATGAAGGCGCTCTTCCGCGATCTCTCGCTCCGCTCCTTCGCCTGGGGGAAGCTTCTTCCCCGCGAGCTCCTCCTGAGGACGCCCATCTACCACTTCGGGGAGGTCGGGGACCTCTTCGAGGACATTCCCGCGACAGGGAGCTATCTCGTGCGCCTTTCCTCGCTCGCGCTCGTCCCGCGCCCCCTGGTGCGCTACCGCCTCCGCCCGGGCTCCCTCACCGAGAGCCCGCGGAAGGACCGCTCGCTCTGGCACGTGCGCGCCCTCATGGCGCTCCGCCTGAGCCTCGAGAGGATGGAAAGGGAGGATCTCGTCTCCCTCTTCCTTCGCTATCGCTGGCGCCATTCCCTCTCCCTCTCCTACGACGTCAGGAGGGACAAGAAGGCGGGCGCCTCGCGGGAGGAGCTCCTTCATGTGCAGGACCTCTTCGGGATCCTCATGGAAAAAGAGCCCCTCCTCGGGCGGGACCTCGGGGAAAGGCTCTTTCTGGAAAGCCGCTATATCGAGGATCCGAGAAGCCTCAGGTAGCACTCCCGGAGCCGCATGCCGATGAGGGGGAGGTCCCTCTCCTCGGCGATCCGGTAGCCGTTCTCGAGAAGCCCCTCCGGGGGCCCTTTCTCGATGAGCTCGCGGATGAGGGAGGCGAACTCCGCGGGAGTCTCCCCCTGGAGGCAGCTCTCCCCTCCCTTGAGCCATCCCCGGAAGACGGGGATGTTCCTCACGATGAGGGGGGTCCGGGAGGCCAATGCCTCGAGGGCGACGATCCCTTCCGTCTCCTCGTGCGTCGGGAAGAGGAGGGCGGTCGCCCCCTGGTAGCCCCCGCGGATGAGCTCTCCCTTGAGATATCCCGGGAAAAGGCAGTTTTTTGGCGCGTTCTTGATCACGCGGAGGACCCGCGACTCCGTGAGGATCCTCTCCAGGGACCCGAACCAGAAGAAGCGGACCTCGGGCAGGAGGCGGGCCGTCTCGATGAACTCGAGGATCCCCTTCCGCACGAAGGGGAAGCCGACCCCCATCACGTAGGGCTCCTTCTCCCCGAGGCCGAAGAGGTTGCGGAACTCCTCCCTTGCCTCAGGGGAAGGGGCGTATTCGGCAAGCGAGATCCCGTTGGAGACGGAAAGGACGTTCCGGCTGAGCCCATGGCCCCGGATGAGGTCGGCGGCATATTCCGTCGGGGCGATCACCATGTCGGCGCGCCGGTACATCGAGCGAAGGAAGCCCTTGTAGGCAGGATAGACGAGCCTCCAGAGGCGGAAGCTCTCGCGGAAGTCCTCGTAGGTGGAGTGGCCGTGGACGATGACGGGGATCCCCCGCGCCTTCGCCCCCTTAAGGACATGGAGGCTCTTCGGCCAGTAGGTGTTGATGTGGGCGATGTCGAAGTCCCAGTTGCTAGGATCGGTGAGGGCGGTCACGCCCGCGGACTCCAGCGCCCGGAGCTGGTGCTCCATCGCGCGCCCGATCCCGGAGCGGGCGATCTTCTCCTGCCCCTCGAAATAGACGAGGACCCTCATCGCCTCGAGGCGAGAAGCTCCTCCATGATCTCGACCGAGCGGCTGGAGCCGATGCGGCTCGCGCCCGCGTCGATCATCTTGTAGCAGTCCTCGAGCGTGCGGATTCCCCCGCTCGCCTTGACGCCCATGCTTTCCCCGACCGCGTTCCGCATGAGGGCGACGTCCTTGGCCTTCGCCCCCCACTTCCCGAAGCCGGTCGAGGTCTTCACGTAGTCGGCCCCGCCGCGCTTGGCGGCAAGGGAGGCCTGGATGATCTCCTTGCGGTCGAGGAGGCAGGTCTCGAGGATGACCTTCAGGAGCCTCCGCTCGCCCGGGACGGAGTCGAGCGCCTCGCGGACCCCGCGGATCTCCGCCTCGACGAACTTCCACTCCCCGGAGCGGGCCATCCCGGCGTTCATCACCATGTCGATCTCCATGGCTCCGGAAAGGGCGGCCTCGACCGCCTCCCTCGCCTTCTCCTTCGGCGTGGTCTGCCCGAGGGGGAAGCCGACCACGGTGCACGTCCTCACGTCGCTCCCCTTGAGGAGGCGGGTGGCGACGGGCACGTAGAAGGGATTCACGCAGACGCTCATGAAGCGGTAGCGCATCGCCTCGAGGCAGAGCCTCGTGATGTCCTCCAGCCGCGCGTCGGGCCGGAGGTCGGTGTGGTCGAAGTACTTGCTGAATCTCATGGGCTTCCTCCAAGGATGGTTTCCTAATGATACACGATGGGAACGGCTCCGCCCCTAAGGAAAAGGGGACGGAGCCCGTCCCCTCTCCTCGCTAGTCCTCGTCCTTCTTGAGACGGAGGATATCCTTCCCCTTGTAGTATCCGCACGCGCCGCACACGTGATGCGGGCGGACGAGAGCCCCGCAGCGGGGGCAGGCGACGAGGGAGACCGGCGCGAGCTTGAAGTGCCCGCGGCGGAGCCGCTTCGCGGTCTTGCTCGTCCTTCTCTGAGGTACTGCCATCCTAAGCTCCTTTCCTTCTTGCTGGGGCGATTATAGGAAGCGAGGGGAAAGGGTCAACGATAACTTAGACAATGTCAAATTATGGATGGGAAAACGCAGATGGTTCCTATTCATCATCCGAACGCACCATCCATTCCCGACGAAGGATGATGCGCTTCGACTCCCCTGGATGGAGCCCCTCGGAAGGAAGAGCCAGCGAGAGATACCCCTCCGTATGGCCGAAGGCGGTTCCCTCTTCGACCCGCTCGACGAGGAGGGTCCCCTCCTTCCCCTCCATCTCCTGGAAGTGGGCCTCCTCGAGGAGGGAGGAGACGAGAAGGGCCTCCCTCGTCCTCCTCTTCCTCACCGCGGGGGGAACCTCCTCCATGAGGGAGGCCCTCGTCCCCGGGCGGCTGCTATAGGGGAAGACATGGACGCGGGCGAAGCCGATCTCCTTCAGGAAATCCATGCTCTCGCGGTGCTCCTCCTCGCTTTCCTCGGGAAAGCCGACGATGAGGTCGGTGGTGAGGGCGATCCCCGGGCGGGCCTCCCGGAGGAGGCGGACGGAGCGGAGGTACTCCTCTCTCCCGTACTTCCTCCCCATCCTCTGGAGCACGGAGGGGGAGCCGCTCTGGAGGGGGAGGTGGAGGTGCGGGCAGAGCCTCCCTTCCTCATGGAAGAGGCGGAGGATCTCTTCCGAGACCTCGCTCTCCTCGAGGGAGCCGAGGCGGATCCTTCCCTCCTCCGGCAGGATCTTGAGAAGCTCCCGGAGAAGGGAGGCGAGGTCCTCCCCTTCCCCGAGGTCATGGCCGTAGAAGCCAATGTGGGTGCCGGTGAGGACGAGTTCCCTCGTCCCGGAGGATAGGAGGCGTCCTGCCTCCTTGAGCACGTCCTGGGGCTTCCGGGAACGGGGGCGCCCCCGGAGGGAGGCGATGAGGCAGTAGGAGCAGAAATTCCCGCATCCGTCCTCGATCTTGAGGTTCGCCCTCGCTCCCCCTCCCGGTGCTCCCTCCCCGATCTCCTCGTACTCCTTCTCGCGATAGGGAAGGAGGGGAAGGGAGGACTTCTCCCCTTCCTTCAGCGAGAGAAGGGCCTTCAGGGCGTCCTTCCTTCCCGACGTCCCAAGGGAAAGGTCCGCGTCCCGGAAGGAGGAGGGATCCTCCTCGACGGCGCATCCCATCGCGAGGATCCTCGCCTCAGGGGCGAGGCGGCGGAGATGGCGGAGCGCCTGGCGCGATTTCCGCGCGGAAAGGGAGGTGACCGCACAGGTGTTGAGGAGGACGAGATCCGCCTCCCTGGGATCCGCGGTCTCCAGATAGCCGAGGGAAAGCGCTTCATGGAGGAGGGCCCGCGCCTCGTAGGCGTTCACCTTGCACCCGAGGGCGCGCGCGTAGACCTTCCTCATCCTTCCTCCCACAGGAGCGGCGGGCCTTCCCTTCCCTCGCGGAGGGCGATCTTCCGGTAGCGGAGAAGCGCCTCGCGGGAAAGGAGCCTTCCCTCGTAAAGGGCCTTGTAGAAGCCGTCGCGGTCGTTCGCGAAGTAGGCCGCCCCGACGCTTTCCAGTCGCCTCATGAGGTGGGTCCTGGCCGGGTTATGGAGGAAGCGGTCGAAGAGGGGGAGGGTCGCCTCGAGCCTCCCCTCGGGGGCGATGAAGTGGAGCCGCTCGGCATCGTAGTCGTACATGGCGAGCGCCCCGTCCTTCCCCGCGACCTTGACCAGGCGCGTGAAGTGCGAGTCGAAGAGGGCGCTCCCCCAGTAGTCGAAGGGATCGACGACGATCGAGTCGAACTCCCCGAGGATCCTCTTGTAGGGCATCCTCTCCATCTTCGCGTAGTCCCCGGCGTAGATGCGGTTGAGGGCGCGCGAGAAGAAGGGGACGTAGACCTTCTCCCCTCCATGGAGGAGGAAGGGAAGCTCGAGGACGGCCTCCTTCATGAACTCCTCCTTCCCGAGCCTCCCCTCCTTCTCAGCGAGGAGGGCGCGGGAGAGGTAGAGCCGCTCGATGACGCGCTTGTTCACGATCGCGCGGATCAGGATGTTGCTCCTCGCCACCTGGAAGGGGATATGGGGATGGAGATAGGGCTGGAAGGCCTCGTGGCTGCTCAGGAGGTAGGAGTTCTCGCCGAAGAAGAGGGCCTCGCTCCCGCGGTCGAAGGCGGTCTTCCTCTTCACGCCCTCAAGATAGGAAAAGAGGCTCATAGGGCTCCTTCCTCCGAGAGGAGGGCAAGGGAGGCGAGGAGGATCCCCGCCGTCTCCGCCCGGAGAATCCTGGGCCCGAGGGAGAGCGGGACCGCACCATTTTCCCCGGCGAGCCTCCTTTCCTCGTCCGTGAATCCTCCTTCCGGGCCGAGATAGGCATGGACCTCCTCGGTGGGAAGGGAGTGGAAGGCCGCGGGGAGGGAGAGGGGCTCTCCCTGGAGCCTCTCGTCGGCGAAAAGGAAGGGAAATCCGGGAAAAGAGAAGGGAAAGGGACGGATTTCCGCGACTTCCGGGATCCTTGGCGCGCCGCACTGGGAGGCGGCCTCCCGCGCGATCTTCCGGAAGCGCTCCAAGGCCTTCGGGAGGGCGTCCCCCTTCGGGCGGCGGATCGTCCGCTCCGAAAGGAAGGGCGCGAAGGAGAAAACCCCTAGCTCCGTCCCTTTCTGGACGAGAAGCTCGTCGTTCCCGTTCTTCAGGAGCGGGAAGTGGAGGACGAGCCTCCGTCCCGCCTTCCGCGAGGGAAGCTCCTCGAGAAGGAGCACCTTCCCTTCCTTCGGAAGCGCCTCCCCGAGGTATTCCCTCCCTTCATAGGAAAGAAGGAAGCGCTCCCCTTCCTTCGTCCGGAGGACATGGAAGAGGTGATGGCGCTCCTCTTCCCCGAGGAGGAAGCGCTCCCCCTCGAGCCCGATCGGGAAGAGGCGCCTCATCCCTAGAGGAGGGCCTCCCCGTCCCGGTCGCGCACCTCGCGCCCGAGCGAGAGGAAGGCACGGACGAGGTGGGCGGCAAGAAGGAGGGCGAGGGCGATGAGGATCCCCCATAGCCCAATCCCAGGGACGAAATAAAGCCCGAGGGCGAGCAAGCCCGCGAGGAGGAGTCCCCCGAGGAGAGCGAAGAGGCCCTTCTCCCATTTCCCCAGGTAGAAGAGGTCGGCCCCGAGGAACCCGAGGAGGAAGAGGAGGATCCGGTAGGTCCTCTCCTTCCTGGCGGGGCGAAGCTCCTCCACTCCCCCGCCCATGCGGTCGAGGAAGCCGGTCATGTCCATCGTCTCGTAGCCAGGGTCGATCGGCCGCTTCGCCCCGCAGTGGGGGCAGATGTCCTGGTCGAAGCGGGTGATCTCGCGCCCGCAGTTCCGGCAGCGGGGCATCTAGTAGCGCCTCGCCTCCATCGCCCGGTACTCCTCGTAGAGGGCGAGGCAGTCCTCGCGCGAGAGCTCCTGGCAGAACTCCCCGAGCCGCTTCTCATCGCGGAGAAGCTCGTAGAAGGCGCTGTCGCGGAAGTTGATCACTTCCTCCGTGTCCCTCGCCGTGCAGCCGTAGTAGACCTTGCCGATATTGCTCCAGAGGATCGCCCCGAGGCACATCGGGCAGGGATAGCCGGTCGTGTATAGCTCGCAGCCGGATAAATCGAACGTGCCGAGCCTCCTGCTCGCGTCGTGGATGGCCATGACCTCGCCGTGCGCGGTGGCGTCCTGCGTATGGAGCACCTCGTTATGCCCGCGCCCGACGACCTCCCCGTCCTTGACGATGATCGCGCCGAACGGGCCGCCGTGGCCTTCGCCGATCCCCTTCCTCGCCTCTTCGATGGCAAGGGCCATAAAGTCCTTCTTTTCCATGCCTTAACCCCCGATTTCCTAGTATAAGTCCCCTCTCCCTTCGGAAAAAGGGAGGCCGTGCCTCCCTAGCCCTTCCTCCGGTCGAAGAAGGGCCGCTTGCTCCCGCTTTCCTTGAGGAACTCGCTCAGGAGCTCCTTCTGGCGGGCGTTCAAATCCCTGGGGACCTCGATCGCGAGATGGACGTACTCGTCCCCCGTGCGGAGGGCGCCCTCCCGGACGCCTTTCCCGCGGAGGCGAAGGATCGCCCCGGGCTGGGTGCCCGCGGGGACGTCGACCTCCTCCTCCCCGTAGACGGTCCGGACGCGGATCTTCGTCCCGAGGGCGCACTCGGCCATCCCGACGCTCACCTTGACATGGATGTCGTTCCCCTCGCGCTCGAAGTAGGGATCGCTCTTGACGAGGACCTCGACGTAGAGGTCGCCGTTCGGCCCCCCGGAGGCGCCGCGCTCCCCGTAGCCGGGAATCTTGAGCTGGCGCCCGCTGCTGATCCCCGCGGGAACCTGCACCTTGAGGCGCGTCCTCTCGCGCGAGTAGCCTTCCCCGCCGCACTGGCGGCACTTCTCCGAGACGATCTTGCCCCGTCCCCCGCAGCGCGGGCAGGGGCTTTCGGTGCGGGTGACGCCGAAGATGGTCTGCATCTCGCGGACCACGCGCCCGCGCCCGCCGCACTCCGGGCAGGTCCGGAAGACGTCGGGACGCTCCGCCCCGGTCCCGTGGCAGTGGGAGCAGGGCTTCTCATAGTCCACGGGGATCTCGATCTCCCGGCCCCGGATCGAGTCCATGAAGGAGATCTGGACCCGGAGGATCCTGTCGTTCCCCTTCTCAGGGCCCTGTGGCCCTCTCCTCCTTTGCCCGCCGCCGAAGAAGCTCGAGAAGATGTCCCCGAGGTCGACGTCGCCGAAGCCCTCGGCGCCAAAGCCTCCGAAGCCTCCCTGCTGGAAGGGGTTCCCGGCCCCGCCGGTCGAGGAGCCCTGGGAGAAGGCCGCCATGCCGAAGCGGTCGTACTGCGCCCTCTTCGTATCGTCGGAAAGGACGTCGTAGGCCTCCTGGACCTCCTGGAACTTCTTGGGGGCGTCCGGGGACTTGTTGATGTCGGGATGATATTCCTTGGCCAGCTTCCGGTATGCGCTCCGGATCTGGTCCTTGGTCGCGTCCTTGGAAAGCCCGAGGACCTCGTAGTAGTCGCGTTTTTCTGCCATGCCCTCGCTCCTTAGGAAGAAGGGGAGGCCCGGAGGGGCCTCCCTTGGATGACGTCAGCTAGTTGTTCTGCCCGTCGGTGAAGTCGGCGTCGATGGGGCCGTCCCCGCCCGAGGCGGAGCCGCCCTCCGAGCCATCGCCCCCGGGGTTTCCGGAGCCGGCCTGGGAGGCGGCCATCCGGGCCGCGTCCTCCAGCCGCCCGACGATCTCGCGGAGCTTGTCCATGTCCTCGCTCTGGAGGGCGCCCTGCGCCTCGTCGCGGAGCTTGGTCAGCTGCTCCTTCTGCTCCTCGCTCAGCTTGTCGCCCTGCTCGACGAGGGCCTGGTTGATGTCGTCGACGTAGGTCTGGGCGCGGTTCTTCACCTCGATGTCGCCCTTCCGCTTCTCGTCGGCGGCCCGGTTCTCCTCGGCCTCCCTCACCATGCGGTCGATGTCCTCCTTGGAGAGGCCGTTCGAGCCGCTGATGGTGATGTCCTGGGACTTCTGGGTGTCGAGGTCCTTGGCGGACACCTTGACGATGCCGTTGACATCGATGGAGAAGGTGACCTCGATCCGAGGCTGGCCGCGCCTGGCGGGACGGATGCCGGAGAGGGAGAAGTGCCCGAGGAGCTTGTTGTCGTGGGCCATCGGGCGCTCGCCCTGGTAGACCATGATGTCGACGGCCGGCTGGTTGTCCTGGGCGGTGCTGAAGATCTGGCTCTTGGTGGTCGGGATCGTCGTGTTCCTCGGGATGAGGACGGTCATGACCTGGCCGAGCGTCTCGATGCCGAGGGAAAGCGGGGTCACGTCGAGGAGGACGACGTCCTTGACGTCCCCGGCGATGATGGCGCCCTGGATGGCGGCGCCCATGGAGACGGCCTCGTCCGGGTTGACGGACATGTTGAGCTTGTGCCCGGTGATGGACTGCACCATCTCCTGGACGGCGGGCATCCTGGTCGAGCCGCCGATCATGAGGACGTCGCCGAGGTCGCTGTAGGAGAGCCCGGCGTCCTTCATCGCCTTCTCCATCGGGGCCTTGCAGCGCTCGAGGAGGTGGCGGGTCAGATCCTGGAACTTGGCGCGGGTGAGGGTGCCCTCGTAGTTGACGGGGCCGGCCTTCCCCATGCCGATGAAGGGGAGGGAGATGGTGGCGGTCAGGGAGCTCGAGAGCTCGATCTTGGCCTTCTCGGCGGCGTCGATGAAGCGCTGCTCGGCCATCTTGTCGGTAAGGTTGATCCCGAACTCGCGCTGGATCTCGCTCCGGATCCAGTCGGCGACGACCTTGTCCCAGTCGTCGCCCCCGAGCCTCGTGTCGCCCGAGGTGCTCAGGACCTGGAAGGTCCCGTCCCCGATGTCGAGGATCGAGACGTCGAGGGTGCCGCCCCCGAGGTCGAAGACGAGGACGCGCTCGCTCTTGTCCGTGTCAAGGCCGTAGGCGAGGCAGCTCGCGGTCGGCTCGTTGATGATGCGGACGACGTCGAGCCCGGCGATGGTGCCGGCGTCCTTGGTGGCCTGGCGCTGGGCGTCGTTGAAGTAGGCGGGCACGGTGATGACCGCCTTCTTGACGGGCTGGCCGATGGCCTTCTCCGCGTAGGACTTCATGTAGGAGAGCACCTTGGCGCTGATCTCCTGCGGGGTGAAGTCCTTGTCCAGCGAGGCGATGTGGAACTTCTCGCTTGTGCCCATGAGGCGCTTGGCGCTCCTCACGGTGTCGGGGTTGGTGATCGCCTGGCGCTTGGCGCTATTGCCGACGATCTCCTCCCCAGTCCCCTTGAAGGCGACGATCGAGGGCGTGGTGTTGG
>CALVOS010000066.1 GCA_944350325.1 uncultured Bacilli bacterium
CTGATGGGTCCTGCCGATCGCTGGGCCCGGGCCTCCTACCTCCATCTCATGGGGAAGGCGCGGGAGGAATATCGCTCCTTCTCCTTCCCCCTCATCGTCCAGGACGTCCTCTCCTTCCTCACCGACCTCTCGGGCTTCTACCTCGACGTCGCGAAGGACTCGCTCTACTGCGACCCCCTCTCCTCGCCGAGGAGAGGCGCGATCCGGAGGACCCTCATGGAGATCGCCCACGGGCTCACCCTCCTCCTCGCGCCGATCCTTCCCTTCACGATGGAGGAGTGCTACCGCGCCCTCCCCCTCCCCGCGGGGAGGAGGAAGGAGTTCCTCGCCCTCGAGCGCTTCCCCCGGGAGGAGGAGCCGGACGAGAAGGACCTCCATGAGTACGCCCTCTTCCTTGCTCTCCGCGAGAAGGCGACCAAGGCCATCGAGGAGGCCCGCGCCGGGAAGCTCATCGGCGCGAGCCAGGACGCGGAGATCGTCCTTCCTCTCGAGGGGGAAGAACTCTCGCTCGCCCGCCTCCTCGGGGAGGTGGAGCTATCGCGCCTCCTCCTCGTCGCAAGGGCCTCCTTCCGGAAAGGCCCCGGGAAGCCCGATGTCACCGCTTCCCAGGAGGAGAAATGCCCCCGCTGCCGGAGGAGGG
This sequence comes from uncultured Bacilli bacterium, assembly GCA_944350325.1. Taxonomy (GTDB): domain Bacteria; phylum Bacillota_I; class Bacilli_A; order RFN20; family CAG-826; genus UBA4951. The sequence continues at coordinate 641 of CALVOS010000066.1, forward strand.
TCCCCCTTACGGAAGAATGGGAGGGGGAGAGGGTCTGCCGGCGCTGCCTCCAGGCGCTGAAGGAGGATCGCTAGTGGGCGTCCGCAAGGAGGGGAGCCTCAAGGAGAGGCTCGCCCTCGCCCTCCGGATCGAGCCCTTCCCCCATGACGGGAAGGGTATCCTCCGGAGCGCCCTCTGGCTCGCTCCCATCCTCTTCCTCCTCGACCTCCTCTCGAAGTGGATCGTCGTCTGGACCCTAGGGAAGCCGGACTCCTCGGGGACGATCCAAGGGGGAGAGGTCGAGATCATCCCCGGCTTCCTCGACTTCCATCTGACCTTCAACGAGGGGATGGCCTTCGGGATCGGGGACGGGGCCCCCTGGGCGAGGGGGATCTTCGCCGGGGTGAGCTTCCTCGGGACGATCCTCATCCTCTACTTCTGGCTCCGTCACCTGCACAAGGGGGACGTCTTCGCGAACGTCCTCTTCGCGATGGCCTTCGCCGGGGCCCTCGGGAACGGGATCGACCGAGCCTTCTACTGGAAGGCGATCGTCGGCTTCGACGGGGTCGTGGACTTCGTCGAGTGCTACCTCTTCGGGAAGGAGAGGGCGCCCTTCGCCGTCTTCAACCTTGCCGACGCCTTCCTCGTGGTCTCGATCTTCCTGGCCATCCTCCTCATCCTCGTCCGCATGGTGAAGGAGGCGCGGGAAGGAGGGAAGAAATGAGGGAGGAGGGCTCCTTCCTCATCCTTCCCGAGGAGGCGGGAGGGCGGCTCGACAAGGTCCTCTCCGCGCGCCTCCCAAATCGTTCCCGAAGCGAGGTCCAGCGCCTCATCAAGTCCGGAGGCGTCCTCGTGGACGGAAGGGAGGAAAGCTCCCACTACATCGTCACGGAGGGGGAGAAGGTAAACTACCGGTTTTCTACTGATAATCCCTCATCCCTCCTTCCGGAGGACATCCCCCTCGACATCGTCTACGAGGACGAGGACATCGTCGTCGTCAACAAGCAGAGGGGCCTTCCCGTCCACCCGGGCGCGGGCCATCCCTCGGGGACCTTGGTGAACGCGCTCCTGTTCCGCTACGGGAGGCTCCCGGAGGAAGAGGAGGGGGGAATGCGCCCTGGGCTCGTCCACCGGATCGACAAGGACACGACGGGGCTTCTATCCATCGCCAGGAGCGAGCGTGCCTTCCGCCTCCTTCAGGAAGAGGCCAGGACCCACCGGATGAGGCGCGAGTACCTCGCCCTCGTCCTCGGGCGCTTCCCGGGGAAGGAGGGGCACGTCGACCTTCCCATCGGCAGGAAGGAGGGGGACCCCCTCCGCTTCGCGGTGAGGCGCGACGGCAAGCCCTCCGTCACGGACTTCGAGGTCCTCGAGGAGTTCCCCCGCCACTCGCTTTTGCGACTGAGGCTCAAGACGGGCAGGACCCATCAGATCCGCGTCCACATGGAGGCGATCGGCCATCCCGTGGAGGGGGACCCCCTCTACGGGAAGGGGAACCGCACCCTCTTCCAGGAGGGGCAGCTCCTCCATGCGGAGCGGCTCTCCCTCGTCCATCCGGAAAAGGGGGAGATGAGCTTCGAGGCCCCCCTCCCCGGGGACTTCCAGGCAGTCCTTTCTACTCTTCGCGGAGCGAGCGGAAGTTCCGGAAGTTGAGCTTCGCGACCCGCGGGAGGGCCTCCGGGCCCTTTTTCCTTAGGAACTCCGGCAGGAAGCGATCGACCGGGGCCCCCGCCCCCTTGGGGAAGGCCATCCCTTCCTCCTCCCCCATCCTCCGGAGCTCCTCGAGGAAGCGGGCGCGGGCGATGACGGAGGCGAGGGCGACGGCGGGGTAGCGGCTCTCGCCCTTCGTCGCCATCCGGATGTCCGGGAGAGGGTCGATCCCGGCGGCGAGGACGTAGCTCCGGAAAAGCCTGGGGCTGCAGAACTGGTCGAGGTAGCGCTTCGCCTCGGGGTACTTCCTCGCAAGGAGGCGCTGGGCGTGGTCGTGGAGGAGCGCCTTGATCGCGTTCATGTTCCTCCCTTCCTCCTGCATCCGGTTGTACTTGCTCGGGGAAAGGACGATCGAGGCGCTCGGGTACTTCCGGAGGGCGGGGGCGAGGGCGAGCACCTCCTCGTCCGAGAGCGCCTTGCTGTCCCTGACCCCGAGGGAGCGGAGCTCCGGAAGGTCCTTCTTCTCGACATAGGCGGCGACCACGACGATCGGCCCGAAGGCGTCGCCCGTCCCGACCTCGTCGGAGCCGATCTGGGGGAAGAGGGAGGGAGCCTCCTCCTTCCGGGGGGAGGGGATCTCCTTCTTCTTCGGGAGCGGCGCCTCCTCGCCCGGGAAGGAACGGAGGAACTCCTCCTCCGCCCGCGGGCCCTGGAAGAGGACGGAAAGCCCCTTCTTCCCGCGGTAGACCCGGACGCGGCAGCCCTCTTCTTCCCCTTCCATGAGGAGCCCGTTTCCCGCCTTTTCCGGGGCATGGAGCCCGTGGAGGGCGCTGAGGAGGGGGAGCTCCTCCTCCTGGAGGGGGCGCGTGATCGCGAGGGGCTTCTTCATCCCCTGGATTCTACCATCGGGCGAGCGCCCCCGCGGGGCGTATACTCTTCCCCATGAGAAGCGCGATGGACATCCTCGAGTTCGGGAGGATCCGCGAGATCCTCGGGGGCAGGTGCCGCACGGAGAGGGGGATCCTCCTCGCCCGGGAGCTTTCCCCCTACGAGGACCTCCACGAGCTCCGGAAGGAGCTATCCCGCCTCCGGGAGCTTTCCTCGCTCCTCAGGGAAAAGGGCGCCCTCCCCCTTTCTTCGGGGAAGGACCTCCGCCCCTTCCTCGGGGAGCTCGGGAAGGGAAGGGAGCCCGCGGGGGAGATGCTCCTTTTTGTCCTCCAGGACATCCTCGACGGGAAGGCGGTCCGGGACTATCTCGGGGAGGGGGACTCCCCCCTCCATGAGCTTTCCCTCCAGCTTCCGGGGAACGAGAGGCTCCGGGAGGAGCTCGGGCGCGCGCTCGCCGAGGACGGCTCCCTCAAGGACGAGGCGAGCGGCCGCCTCCTTTCCCTCCGGCGGAGCACGAGGGCCCTCGAGAAGGGGCTCCGCCACGAGGCCGAGCGCCTCCTCGTCGAGAACATGGCGCACCTTAGCTCTCCGAACCTCACCCTTCGGAACGGCCACTACGTCCTCTCCGTCCTTCCCGCGGATAAGAACAAGGTCCGGGGCCTCGTCCAGGGGGTGAGCAGGACCGGCGGGACCGTCTACATCGAGCCGGAGCCCCTCCTCCTCATGGAGTCCCGGATCGAAGAGCTCCGGGAGGAGGGGAAGGAGGAGGAGAGGAAGATCCTCCGCCGGCTCGGGGACATGGTCCTCGAGGACCTTATGGGGGCCTTGGAAAGGAACCGGACGCTCGGGAGGCTCGATCTTCTCGAGGGGAAGTGCCGCCTCATGGGGGAATGGGAAGGGACGGTCCCCGTGGTCGGGGAAGGGAAGGAGCTCCTCCTCCCGAGGGCGAGGCACCCCCTCCTCGACCAGGCCACGGTCGTCCCCAACGACTTCGCCCTCCGGGAAGGGAGGAGGCTCCTCCTCCTCTCGGGCCCGAACGCGGGGGGCAAGACGGTCGCCCTGAAGACTGTCGGCCTCCTTTCCCTCATGGCGCTCTCCGGCATGGGGATCCCCGCCGGGGAGGGGGCGAAGGTCCCCTTCTTCCCTCACATCTACGCGGACATCGGGGACAGCCAGTCGCTCCAGGAGTCCCTCAGCACCTTCTCCGGCCACATGAAGGCGGTCGGGGAGATCCTCTCTTCCCTGGAAGGCGAGGACCTCGTCCTCCTCGACGAGCTCGGGAGCGGCACCTCGCCCGAGGAAGGGGAGGCGCTCGGGGAGGGGATCCTCCAGATGATCCTCGGGAAGGGGGCCCTCGCCCTCGTCTCGAGCCACTACGAGGGGCTCAAGGGCTTCGCCCTCCGCGCCCCGGGGGCGGAGAACTGCTCCCTCGCCTTCGACGAGGGGAACCTCCGCCCGACCTACCGCCTCCGCCCCGGCATCCCGGGGGAAAGCTACGGGATCCTCGTCGCCGAGCGCTTCGGCGTCCCGGAGGAGGCGACGGGGAAGGCCCGGGCCATCCTCCAGGGGAAGGAGCCCCCTTCCCTCGAGGAGGCCCTTTCCGCCCTCCGGAGGAAGGGCGAGGAGGCGGAGAGGGAGAAGGAGCATCTCCAGGAGGAGCGCTCCGCCCTCATGGAGGAGAGGAAGGAACTCCTTTCGAGGAGGAAGGTCCTCGAGCGGAAGGAGGAGGAGCTCCGGGAAAGGCTCGCCCTCGGGGAGAGGAGGCTTCTCAAGGAATACGAGAGCCGCCTCAAGGAGATCCTCCGGGAGGCCACGGGGAAGGGGCTCCCGGCGGGGGCGAAGGCCCTCCATGAGATCCGCTCCCTCGGGGAAGAAGGGGAGGAGAGGAAGGAGGCGGAGAGGGAGGACTCCCGCCCCCTTGAAGTCGGCGACTACGCGGAGGCCCCTTCCCTCTTCCTCGAGGGGGAGATCCTTTCCATCCAGGGCGGGAAGGCGAGGATCGGGGAGAAGGGAGGGCGGACGGCAAGCGTCCCCCTCTCCTCCCTCCATCGGAAGGAAAGGCCCGCCCCGCGGAAGAGGCCCCGCGAGGAGGAGATCCTCCCGGGACGCGAGATTTCGCCCGCGCCCCCCATGGAGCTGAACCTCATCGGCATGCGCCTGGAGGAGGCGGAGGAGGCCTTTCTCTCTTATCTCGACTCCGCGCTCGCCCACGGGATGGGCCGCGTCCGCATCGTCCATGGCTTCGGGTCAGGGACGCTCCGGAACATGGTGAGGGGCCACCTCTCCCGGCGCCCGGACCTCGTCCTTTCCTACGGGGACGGCTCCCCCCAGGAAGGGGGAGGGGGAGCGACGATCGTGCTCCTCCGGGGGAAGAGGGCGTGACCCCGCTCGTCGAGCGCCTCCTGTCCCTTCTCCCCGAGGAGCCGGGCGTCTACCTCATGAAGGACGAGGAGGGGCGCATCATCTACGTCGGGAAGGCCAAGAGCCTGAAAAAGAGGGTGAGCCAGTACTTCCTCCGCCCCCAGGAGGGGAAGGTGAAGGCGATGCGCGACAGCGTCCGCTCCTTCGACTTCATCCAGGTCCATAGCGAGAAGGAGGCCTTCGTCCTCGAGATGAACCTCATCAAGGAGCATCGCCCGCGCTTCAACGTGATGCTCATGGACGACAGCCACTACCCCTACATCGCCCTCAGGACCAAGGAGGCGCGCCTCTTCCTTTCCCGCAAGGCCAGGAAGGAGAAGGGGACGATCTACTTCGGGCCCTTCCCGAACGCGGGGGACTGCTACCGCACGATCGCCCTTTTGAACTCCGTCTTCCCGACGAGGAAGTGCCGGAGCCTGCCCTCGAGGCCCTGCCTCTACTACGGGATGGGGCAGTGCCTCGCCCCCTGCGTCCGGGCGGTCGGGGAGGAGGAGACGAGGAAGATCGCCGAGGGGATCCGGAAGTTCCTCCAGGGGGACGGGGAGGAGGTGCTCCGTACCCTCCGGGCGAGGATGAAGGAGGCAAGCGAGGGCCTTCGCTTCGAGGAGGCGGGCGAGCTCCGCGACAAGATCGCCGCGATCGAAAGGACGATCAGCCGCCAGAGGGTGGAGGAGACGGGGGACCTCACCCCCCGCGACGTCATCGCCTACTGCGAGCGGGAGGGCTACCTCTCCCTCGCGGTCCTCACCTACCGGGGCGGGAGGCTCCTCGGGAAGAGGGCGAGGGCCTTCCCTTCCTTCGGCCCCCCGGAGGAGCAGATCCTCGAGCTCGTCGAGTCCCTCTACCAGGAGGAGGAGCCTCCCAAGGAGCTCGTCCTCACCCTTCCCGGGGCAAAGGAGGAGCTCGAGCAGCTCTACCCCGGCCTCCATGTCCTCTCGCCCCAGGAGGGAAGGCTCCGCGAGATCCAGGACATCGCCCTTCTGAATGCCCGGCAGGAGCTGGACCGCCTCTTCCTTTCCGCCCGCCTCGAGGAGGGGGAGGAGGAGATGCTCGCGGAGCTCGGAAGGCTCCTTCACGTCCCCTTCCCCGAGAGGATCGACCTCTTCGACAACTCCCACCTCCAGGGGGATGCCCCCGTCGGGGCGATGGTCTCCTTCCGGAACGGGAGGCCCTTCAAGGGCGAGTACCGGAAGTTCCGTCTCAGGGAGGAGGAGGCGGGGGACGACTTCGCCTCGATGCGGGACATCGTGGAGAGGCGCTACCGCTCGCCGGTCGAGGAGGGGCGCCCCCTCCCCTCCCTCATCCTCGTGGACGGGGGGCTCCCGCAGGTCCATGCCGCCTTGGAGGGCCTCGGGAGAATTCCCGCGGACATCCCCGTCTTCGGGCTCTACAAGAACGCGAGGCACGAGACGGAGGGGATCCTCGATAAGGAAGGGAGGGAATACCCCCTGGACCGGAAGTCGCCCCTCTTCTTCCTCCTCATGCGGATGCAGGACGAGGTCCATCGCTTCGCCATCTCCTTCCACCGGAAGGTGAGGGGGAAGAAGATGGTCTCCTCCCTCTTCTCCGGGATCCCCGGGATCGGCCCCCGGAGGGAGGAGCTGCTCCGGAAGCACTACCCGACCCTGGAGAGCCTCCGCGCCGCGAGCGTCGAGGAGCTCATGCAGATCCTTCCCCAGGACCTCGCGGAGAAGGTCCGTGCCCTGGGGGAGCAAGGCGAGGGGGAAGGGTCCTAGCCCCCTTGCTCGCGCGCGCATGACTAGATAATCTTTTCCTTGCTTAGCGCTTATACGCGCGCTGTAGGAATTCCGGGGGAGGATCCGCGATGCTCGAAGCGAAGGACCTGGCGGTGCGAAACGTTGGGGAGGATAGCACCTTCCTCCTGGAGGCGCCCTCCCTTTCTTTCCCGGACCGGGGGCTTTTCCTCATCCTCGGGGACTCGGGCTCGGGGAAGACGACCCTCCTGGAAGCCCTCCAGGGCCTGCGCCCCCTCCATCGGGGGAAGGTCCTTTCGGAGGGCAGGGAGAGGGCTACCTTCGATCCCAGCGAGACGACCTACTGCCCCGCGGGCGGGCTCGCGGTCCCTTCCCTTTCTGTATCGGGGAACCTCCGCCTCGTGACGGGGGACGAGGAGGAGGGGAGGA
>CALVOS010000067.1 GCA_944350325.1 uncultured Bacilli bacterium
CGAAGCCCTCAAGATAGGGGCGGTAGAGGCTCTTCGCCCGGTAGCATTCGTTCACGAACACCATCATCGAGGAGATGCCGGTGTTGAAGTCGAGCGACTCGAAGTCCTCCGTGCACTTCTTCACCATCTGGTGGTAGGCGCGCCCGAGCTCCCCGGAGTCCTCCTCGCTCCAGCGCGAGCGTTCCTCCTCCCCGTCGACGAGGCGGAAGGCGCGCTCGATGAAGCGCCGCGCCCCGCGAAGCCCTTCCGTCGACCACGGCTTGCTGTCGGAGAGGGGGCCGGCGAACATCTCGAAGAGGCGGAGGGAGTCGGCCCCCGTCGTCTCCACGATCTCGTCGGGGTTCACGACGTTCCCCCGCGACTTGCTCATCTTCTCCCCGTTCGCGCCGAGGATCATCCCCTGGTGGAAGAGGCGCTGGAAGGGCTCCTCGCTCGAGAGGACGCCGATGTCATGGAGGAACTTATGCCAGAAGCGGGCGTAGAGGAGGTGGAGGACGGCGTGCTCCTGCCCTCCGATATAGAGGTCGACCGGGAGCCAGTGGTCGAGGAGCTCCTTCTCCCCGATCGCGTGCTCGTTATGCGGGTCGATGTAGCGGATGTAGTACCAGCAAGAGCCCGCCCACTGGGGCATCGTGTTCGTCTCCCTCTCCCCCTTCATCCCGTCGAGCTCGACCTTGAGCCAGCTCTCCGGGGCCTTGGAAAGGGGCGGCTTCCCGTCCTTCCGGGGAGTGTAGTCCCCCAGCTCCGGAAGGACGAGCGGGAGCGCATCGTCCGGAAGGATCCTCTCCTTCCCGTCCTCGGTCCTCACCACGGGGATCGGCTCCCCCCAGTATCGCTGCCGCGAGAAGAGCCAGTCGCGGAGCTTGTAGTTCACCTTCTCCTCGCCCGCGCCTAGCTCGACGAGCTTCCGGGCGATGACCTTCTTCGCCTCGTCGATAAGGAGCCCGTCGGCCTCCCCGGAGGCGATGTGGGGGGCGTCATCCTCCATCGCGCGCTCGGAGACGTCGCCCTCGAGCACCTGGACGATCGGGAGCCCATGCGCCTTCGCGAACTCGTAGTCCCTTTGGTCGTGGGCAGGGACCGCCATCACGGCGCCCGTCCCGTAGGAGCCGAGGACATAGTCGGCGACATAGACGGGAACTTCCTTCCCGTTGATCGGATTGACCGCGAAAATCCCCAGCGGAACCCCGGTCTTTTCCTTGGAAAGCGCAGTCCTTACGAGGTCGCTCTTCTCTGCGCTCTTCTGGATGTAGGCCTCGACCTCCTCCCGGCGCTCAGGGGCGCATAGCTTCTTCACGAGCGGATGCTCCGGAGCGAGGCAGCAGTAGGTGCGGCCGTAGAGGGTGTCCACGCGGGTCGTGTAGACGCGGAAGCTCTCCTCGCTCCCCTTGATCCGGAAGAGGATCTCCACGCCCGTCGAGCGCCCGATCCAGTTCTTCTGCATCTCGATCGTGGAGCGCGGCCAGTCGAGGCCCTCGAGGTCCTTCTCGAGCCGGTCGGCGTAGCGCGTGATCCGGAGCATCCACTGGCGCATCGGGATGCGGACGACGGGATAGCCCCCGCGCTCGCTCTTCCCGTCGACGACCTCCTCGTTGGCGAGCACCGTCCCGAGCTCCGGGCAGAAGTTCACCGGAACGTCGGCGAGGTAGGCGAGGTCATGCTCGAAAAGGCGACAGAAGATCCACTGGGTCCACTTGTAGTAGGAGGGGTCGATGGTCGAGATCTCGCGGTCCCAGTCGATCGACATCCCGAGCGACTTGATCTGCTCGCGGAAATGGTCGATGTTCCTTCTCGTCGAGATCTCGGGGTGCTCGTTATGCTCGATCGCGTACTGCTCGGCGGGGAGCCCGAAGGCGTCCCAGCCCATCGGATGGAGGACGTTATAGCCCTGCATCCTCTTCATGCGCGCGACGATGTCGCTCGCGGTGTAGCCCTCCGGATGCCCGACGTGGAGCCCCTGGCCCGAAGGAAATGGGAACATGTCGAGCGCGTAGAACTTCGGCTTCGAGAAGTCGCTCGTGTCGCAGCGGAAGGTCTTCTCCTCCTCCCAGCGCCTCCTCCACTTCCTCTCGATCGCCTTGTGGTCGTACATAAAGGGTCCTCCTTGGGGAGGCCCCGACCCTACTTCCTCGCGAGAAGCTTCTTGTACTCGGCGAGATACCCCCGGGCGGAGGTCCGCCAGCTGTGGTCGCGGCCCATCGCGACGCGGGCCACCTTGTAGTAGCCCTCCTGGTTCCGGTATAGCTCCTCCGCGCGATAGACGGCGTAGTCGAGGCCCTCGACATTATAGTCGCGGAAGGCGAGGCCGTCCTCGTTCCCCGTTATCATGCCGTCGTAGGGATGGACCGTGTCGGCGAGTCCCCCGGTCATGCGCACGATCGGGAGCGTCCCGTAGCGCTGGCTGATCATCTGGCTGAGGCCGCAGGGCTCGAAGAGAGAGGGCATCAGGAAGAAGTCGGAGCCGGCGTAGATCTTGTGGGCGAGGGCGTCGTTATAGCCGATGTAGATGCCGCAGGTGTCCGGGTACTGGCTCCTCAGCTCCTCGAAGCGCTGCTCGAGCTCGTACTCCCCGGAGCCGAGGAGGACGAAGTTCCCGCCTTTCGAAAGGATGGAGCGGGCCTCGGGGAGGAGGATGTCGATCCCCTTCTGCCAGGTGAGGCGGCTCACGATCCCGTAGACGGGCCCGCCGTACCAGTGGAGCCCGTAGGCCTTGAGGAGGTCGCTCTGGTTGAGGTGCTTCCCTTCCTCGAGATTCTCCTTCCCGTAGGGCTTCGCGATGCGGGTGTCCTTCTCCGGGTTCCACTCGCCGTAGTCGATCCCGTTCAGGATGCCGACGAAGTCGTCCCTCCGGTACTCGAGGACGCCGTCGAGGCCCTGTCCCCCGTCCCTGGTGAGGAGCTCCTCCCGGTGGGTCGGGGAGACGGTGGTCACGAGGTCGCTATAGACGATGCCGCTCTTGAGGGTGGAGAACATGCCCTCGAAGCGCACCTTCCCGATGTCGAAGAGATGGTCCGGGAGGTTGAAGAAGTCGGTGAGGAAGTAGCGGTCCAGCATCCCCTTGAAGGCGGGGTTATGGATGGTGAGGACGAAGCGAATCCCCTTGTAGGCCTCATCGCTATAGTAGTTCTCGCTCACGATGGTCGGGACGATCGCCGCCTGCCAGTCGTGGACGTGGACGACGTCGGGCTTCCAGGCGAGGTGGCGGAGCGCCTCGCTCGCGGCCAGGGCGAAGAAGGCGAAGCGCTCCCCGTCGTCCATGTAGCCGTACATCCTCTCGCGCCGGAAGTAGTAGTCGTTGGCGACGAGGTAGTAGAGGATCCCCTCGGCCTCGATCTTGTAGAGGGTGGTCCGCTGGTCGCGCCAGGACATGCGGACGTCGAACTCGGCGACCTTCTCCGCGGCGATCCCCTTGGCGAGGCTCGCCTGGTAGAAGGGGACGATGATCGCCACGTTCTGGCGGAGGCCCTTCAGGGCCTTGGAGAGCGAGTAGACGACGTCGGCGAGCCCCCCGCTCTTCGAGAAGGGGAGGGCTTCGCTAGAGATCATCGCGATGTTCATAGGATGGCTCCTTGCTGCAGGTAAATGAGGTTCTCGGAATCGCCCTTGACCTCGTGGCGCGCGGTGACGACGGCGTACTTGTCGACGACGACGTCCTGGAGGGTCGCCCTGTCCCCGACGGCGACGTTGGAGAGCACGATCGAGCGGCGGACCCGCGCCTTCTTCCCGATGCGGACGTTCCGGCAGATGATCGAGTCCTGGACCTCGCCCTGGATGAGGCAGCCGTTCGAGATGAAGGAGTTCCGCACGACCGAGTCCTCGCCATAGAGGGCGGGGGGCGTGTCGTGGGTGAGGGTGTAGATGGGGCGGTCGGGGAGGAAGAGCGTGTCGGCGAGCCTCCGGTCGAGGAGCTCGAAGCTGTAGTCGACGTAGTGCTTGAGGGAGTCGAAGCAGCGCGCGTAGCCGTCGAAGCGCCGCGCATGGATGCGGAAGAGCCCGTTCTGGAGGGAGTAGGGGAGCATCTCCCTCATCCCCCAGGAGGCGTCCACCATCTGGTGGCGGCGCGTGAGCTCGGCCATCGTCGTGCGGTTGATGACGATGATCTCGAGCGAGACGAGGGCCTTCGCCTTCGTCCCGTCGTTCTTGTGGATGCTCTCGACGTAGCCTTCCTCGTCGAGGGCGAGGACGTCCTCGTCCAGGAAGGACTTGTCGGCATCCTCGATCTCCTTGTAGACGAGGGTGCACTCCTCGTGCCGGGCGATATGCTCCTCGAGGACCGGCTGGAGGTCGATGTTCAGGAGGATGTGGGGAGAGCAGAAGACGACGTAGTTCGCCTCGCTGTCGTAGAGGACCCAGTCGTTCACGCGGAGGTTCGCGATGTCGCTGTTGTAGGCGGGGTTCAGGATGCCGGTCTCGTTATAGAAGATGTGGACGCGGCCGGTCTTCGTGTTGTTGACCCAGGAGAGCATGTTCCCCATGTGCTTGAGGAGCGAGCGCTGGTGGTCGCGGCAAAGGACCCCGACGACCGGGATCCCGGAGTTGCAGAAGTTGGAGAGCGCGAAGTCGATGAAGGCGTAGCGCCCCAGGAAGCTGGTGGAGGCGAGCGTGCGGTGCGCGGTCAGCTCCCCTAGCTGCGGCGAGGTGTGGCAGTCGACGAGCCCGATGACGTCCTTCATCAGTCCTTCCTCCCCTTGCTGTTGCTCAGGAGGTCGATCTTCTCGCCTCCGACGTTGAAGTTCTCCCCCTCCTCCGTCCCGGAGCGGGGGGCGACGATGCAGTTCTCGACGTGGGAGCCCTTGCGGATCCACGCGTCGTTCATGATGACGCAGTTCCGGCAGATGGCGCCCTCCTCGATGATGGCGCCCCCGCTGACGACGCAGTGGTCGATCATCCCCTCGACGATCGCCCCCTGGTTCACGAGGCTGTCGCGGACGGTCGCCTTCTTCCCGATGTACTGGGGAACGCTGAAGGGGTCCTCGCTGTAGATGCGGTTGGCCCCCTGCACGGTGTAGAGGTTCGTGCTGTCCCCGCCGGACATGAGGAGGTCCATGTTCGCCTGGTGGAGCGAGGCGACGGTCCCGACGTCCCGCCAGTAGCCGCTATAGCGATGGACCGCCATCCGCCGGCCCTCGCGGAGCATCTTCGGGATGATGTTCTTCCCGAAGTCGTGCTCGCTCTCGGGATCCTTGGCGTCCTGGATCAACTCGGCGCGGAGCACCTTGTAGGTGAAGATGTAGATGCCCATGGAGGCGAGGTTCGAGTTGGGGTGGCGGGGCTTCTCGACGAACTCGACGATGTTCCCCTCCTCGTCCGGGACGAGGATGCCGAAGCGCGAGGCCTCCTCGATCGCGACCGGGTAGGCGCTGATCGTGCAGTCGGCCTTCTTCTGGAGGTGGGTCCGGAGCATCGCCTCGTAGCTGCAGGAGTAGATGTGGTCCCCGGAGAGGATGAGGACGTACTCGGGGTCGACCCGGTCCAGCCAGTCGATGTTCTGGTAGATGGCGTCCGCCGTCCCGAGGTACCAGGCGCTTCCCTCCTCCGTCTGCTTGGGAGTGAGGACGCTCGTGAGGGAGCGCACGCCGTTCAGGCCCCATTTCTCTCCGTTCCCGACATAGGTGTTGAGCTCGCTTGACTCGTACTGGGTGAGGACGCCGACGGAGGTGATCCCCGTGTTGGCGCAGTTGCTGAGCGGGAAATCGATGATCCGGTACTTCCCGCCGTAGCTGACGGCAGGCTTGGCGACCTTGCGGGTCAGCGCCTGAAGGCGCGTGCCCTTGCCGCCGGCGAGGATCATCGCCGCAAGCCTTGTGGACATGCCCGTCCCTCCTTTCTCTGGCCTCTTCAAGAGGATTATAGCCCGTAAGCGCTTCCATGGTGGAGAGCGTCCGCGATTTCCCGAAAGAAAGAGAAGTTTCCTGCGCGCTCGATATAATGCGCAACGCTCAGGAGGCCTTAACCACCTTATGGCAATGAACCACCAAAGGACGAACGTGCTCATCCTCGGATGCGGGAGGCTCGGCGCCTCGATCGCCAACCGCTATAGCGAGAGCGGCATCAACGTCATCGCCGTCGACAAGGACGAGGAGGCCTTCGACCGCCTCGACCAGCTCTTCGCGGGCGACCGCCAGCGCGGGGAGGCGACCGACGTCTCCTTCCTGAAGAGGAGCTGCGCGATCGAGACGGCGAGCCGCCTCTTCATCGTCACGGGGGAGGACAACGCGAACCTCTTCCTCGCGGAGCTCGCCTCGAGGACGTTCCATATCCCCTGCATCTACGTGCGCTTCG
>CALVOS010000068.1 GCA_944350325.1 uncultured Bacilli bacterium
GCGGGGGCGCTCCAGCCTTCCCGCGAGTACGATTTCGAGACCGGAGGCGTCATGGACCGCGCGAAGCTCCTCGACGCCTATGAGGACCTTGGGAATCCCAAGGAGGTCGACTATACGGAGGAGTTCACCCCTGCCGAGGCGGCGAACCTTGCCTACGCGCTCTTCGAGAGGAATGAGCGCTTTGCCACTAGGGGCGAGGGACTCGCCACCGCCCTCTTCGGCGTCCGGCAGGAGATCTTCTCCACCCAGATCCGCGAGGAGGACAGCTACTTCGAGGAGAGCAACAGCAAGAGCTCCTTCGTGAACGTCGCCTGGCGCATGTACGAGGAGGGGGACGAGACCATCCAGTACAAGGGCGTCGTCGGGGACAACGTGGAAGAGGCGACCTTCGACGAGGAGGGCGTTACCTACGATAACGAGGAATATAGCGAGCGCATGGGCCGGAACGTCCATAGCGTAGAGACCTACGTCATCAACTCCGAGACGGTGCTTTCCGGCGAGGCGGAAGGGGGTATGCACGGCGTCACCTCCTTCGAAAGGACTGAGGGCGGCTACCGCCTCGAGCTCGAGCTGGACCCCTCGACCTCGGTCGTCAACTACGTCCGCCAGATGAAGACGATCTCGAGCCTCGCCGACTACCCCTACTTCTACTGGGTCCACCTCACCTTCGAGCTTCGCGAGGACCTTACCCTCGTCTCGCTCCTCGCGGAGGAAAGCTACAAGGCGAAGCTGAGCTCGATCATCAGCAGCGACGTCGAGAGCAGCCTCCTGACCACCTTCCACGTCGGAAGCGATTACGACATCCCGCTTCTGAACGCCCCCACCCTTCTCTCCATCTAACGCCAGGTTTCTATTTGAAAACGAGGTCTTTGCTATGAACAAGAAAGCACTCCCACTCCTTCTCCTGGGCTCCGCGGCCCTTCTTCTTTCCTCCTGCGGCGGGGACGAGGTCGGCTCTTCCTCCTCCAGCAAGGAGGAAGGCTCCTCGAGCCAGGGTCCGGCCGTCTCCAACGAGGAGAGGCTCATGACGAACCTCCTCTCGACGGAGTCGATCTTCGGCTTCCTCGAGATCCAGGCCGTGATCCCCGGATCCTCGGCCCTCTCCCTACCGCAGACGGTGGAGGCCTACGGGGACCTCGCCGTCCGGGTGGAGTCCCTCGAGGAGTCCAGCCTCTCCTTCGCGGGGGAAGTCCGCTGGAACGATAGCCTCATGCCCCTCGACCTTTGCTACGCGGAGGGGACCGCGTATCTCTCCGCCGGGCTTCCCAATGCCGGGGATGGCCGGCTCAAGATCTCCGCCACGCTCGAGGAAATCGGGGAACTCGGCGCCTTCCTCGGGGACGCCCTCGGGATCGAGATGCCCTCCTTCGGCGAAGGAAGCGGGACGGAGGACATCCTCTCCGACATCTCGCTCGTCGAGCATCCCACCACCCAGTACGCCCATGCCTTCTATCTGACCCTCGGCGGCGAGGAGGGGCTCGTCCTCGACCTTGCGACGGACGAGGACATGAACCTGACCCTCGTGCAGGGGGACTTCGTGGCAGGGGAGGCTTCCGTGAGCCTCTCCTACACCTGCCAGCTCAATAGCGAGGAGTGCCCGGCGATCAGCGCGCCCGTGGACAAGGACGAGTACCAGAGCCTTGGGACCCTCTCCCCGGTCGCGGAGAACATCCTCGCTCTCGCCCAGTCCGAGAAGGCCTCCTTCGCCCTCTCCATCGACGAGCTCAGCGTCGAGGGGACCGGGTCGATGGGCCCGGGCTCCGGGATCCTTCTTTCCGCGAAAGGCTCGCTCGACCAGACGAACTCCCTTGCCGACGTCACCCTTTCCTTCCAGGCGGAAGGGACGGAGACCAAGAAGACCGTCCGGGTCCGCTCGGAGAAGGAGAAGGCCTACCTCAGCTACGCCGACTCCCTGAAGCTCAGCTTCCCGCAGGAGGAGCTCGACGCGTTCACCGCCCTCCTCATGGAGGACTTCCCGCTAGAGGAAGGGTTCCTCCAGGACATGATGGACATCATCCTCGGGAGTGATGCCATCGCCTCCCTCCTCATGGGGGACTACTCCGTCCTCCTCGATCTCGCCACCGGGATCCGCCAGGGGAACGGAACGATCGAGATCGATCTCGACCTCTCCTCCTTCAGCGTCGGGAACGAGGCGATGATGACGGTCACCCTCGCCGGGGACCGCATCCTCTCCCTCGACGTGGACAACCTCGAGTGGCCCTACTACGGGGCTAGGCTCGGCTTCACCCTCGATCTTCTTCCCTATGAGGAGATCGCCTTCGACGGGACGGGGTACGCCGAGGTGACCGGCCTTCCGAGCGTCTACGCCCAGTTCTCCAATCTCGTCGAGGGAGGGCGCGCCCTCATCGGGGTCTCCGCGGACCTCGGGACCGCGGATCAGCCCGAGTCCCTCGAAGGAAGCATCTACGCGGACGGGAAGGCGGGCTCCGCTTCCCTCGCCCTCGACTACCAGGAGACCTTCCTGAAGCCGGCTGCCGAGGAGGGCCAGGGGCCTACTCCTCTCAACGTCGAACATCGGATCCTCGCCGACTACGTCCCCGGGACGATCGATGCGGAGACCGGGGCCATGGGCGAGGGAATCCTTGCCGTCGACTACGACGTCCTCGGGAACAACACCGAGGAGTCCGAGAGCCATCTCAAGGCCGCGATCGGGACGGATGCGATCACTTCTATCGGAGGGACCATCTCCTCGCTCCTAGGCGAGGACTCCCGTTTCTTCCCGCTTCTTAGCGAATCCCTGGAGAACATCGCCCTCATCTCCGCGATCGGCTCCGCCTCCGAAGGGAACTTCGAGCCCCTTCTCTCCCTTGAGTTCGTGAAGGAGGCGAGGAACACCGAGGCAGGGCTCTCCTTCCTCCTCTCCGGATCTTCCTTCGGGAGCGAGGACATCGAGGTCCTCGTCATCCAGAGCGAGACAGGCGAGATCGAGTCGATCTTCCTCGGGGACTTCCTCTTTACCATCTCCTCCTTCGACGGGGAGCTGCCCTATCAGACCGACTACCTCGAGGCTAAGGACTCCTATATCGACCTGAACCCGATGGACGGCCTTCTGGACGCGCTTGCCAAGGACGCGGCGCTCGACGCCCACCACCTCCGCCTCACCCTCGACATGAACCTCCTGGTCATTAACCAGTCCGTCACCGCCGATTTCTACATCGATTCCAAGGATCCCGCGAACCCTTCCTGCTACGCGGATATCGCGATTGCCAAGAAGAAGCCATTCATCGGGACCCCCGATGGCTCGGTCGCCTCTAAGCTCGCGATCGATTCGACCGGCATCTACCTTGAGAAGGCCACCACCTCCGCCTCCGGGACCACCACGACGACGAGGGAGTCCTGGACGCTCGGGGAGTTTGCCGCGGATCCGATGCCTGTGATTTCCAGCATCCTCGAGATCGGCTCCGACCTTATGGGCATGCTGCAGCCCATCACTGATCATCCTGCCTATTTCGATGAGCTTCTGAAGTCCTTCTCCCACGACGAGGAGGGGAACAGCTATTCCCTGACGCTCGCCTTGGAGCCTCTCGCGATGATGAACATCGGCGGGCTGCCTGGTTCCTTCGGGGACCTTAACGCCACGCTCTCCGTAAACGAGGAGGGCTACCTCTCGAAGGTGGACTTCACCGCCAAGGTGATCATGAACATCCCCGGCTCCCTCGAGTTCCTCGACATCGGGAATCCGATCCCTGCGGATAAGACCGAGCAGAAGGAGGCGCTCATCGCCTCCTTCCTCGAGGCCGCTCCTGCCGCCTAGGAGGATAAACACCTCTCAAAAGGCCCGGCCTTCCCTGCCGGGCTTTTTTCTATTGGCAATTCCCGCCTATGGGGAATGCGCCCGGGAAGGGGCCCATTGAATTTGGGAATGTCCGCGGGGATAGCGGGAAGAAATTAGGGCCGTGCGCCTTCTGCCTCCTCCCTTTCCTCCCAAAGGAAAAGAAGGGCGCCTACCGACGTTTGCCTGGTGGTTCGCCATACCGGGGGATAGCGCCTCCCCTCCTCTCACCCCTTAAGAAAGATCAAGCCCCTTAACTATGAGGAGCATGAAGAAAAACCGCATGTTCCCAGCCTACTTTCGTGGATTTCCTCCGGAAAGGCGAACGGATAGGCGCCTTCCCTTCCTCAAGCCCTAGCGCTTCCGGAGGGCGAGGAGATATCCCTTCCCGTCCTCCCTGCTCGTCCTCTCCTTCCGGAAGGAGGGCCAGAGCCTGGTCCATTCCCTTCCGGGGGATTGGAGGGGCCTGGAGAGCCTCGCCTTGTCCTTCCCAAGGAGGATGGCGTTCAGCTCCTTCCTCGGCCGGTCCTCCAGGATGAGGAGGCGGCCTCCCTTCCGGAGGAGGTCATTGCACTTCCTCCGGAACGCGCGGGTGTCGAGGAAATGGGGGTAGGAGTCGAGGAGGAGGATCGCGTCATAGGGCTCCTTTTCCTCATAAGCCAGGAAATCGCGGACCTCGTAATGCGCCTCGTTTCCGGGGTCCTTCGCCCGCGCCCTCTCGATCATCTTGAGCGAGACGTCGATCGCGTGGACGTCGTATCCCTGGGCAAGGAGGATCCGCGCCAGGGCCCCGTCCCCGCATCCGACCTCGAGGAGGCGGTCCTCCTTCTTGAACCCGGCCTCCTCGATGAGGCGCATGATCTCCGCCTTCTGGGCGAGGGTCTTCTCAGGGTAGGAAGGGGCGAGCGCATTGAAGTAGTCCACCTCCCTTCTTGCAAGCGCCCTTCCTTCCAGGTAGGGGAGGAAGGAACGGTCCTCGCTCCGGAGGAAGCCCGTCTCCGTGAGGGCCGTCAGGAGCGCAGGCACCACGGTCAGCTGGATGAGGAGCCCCGGCCAGGCGGTGACGAAGTAGGTGGTGAAAAAGATCGCGAATCCATAGGCATCCCCCCTCTCCGTATAGAGGAGGAGGTCGTAGATCCCCCTCCCGCACTTCCCGACGAGAAGGGAGAGGATGAGGGCGAGGTAGATGTCGAAGAGGTAGGACCTTGTCCTGACGAGACGGTAGAGGAGGCCCGAGAAGAGGCCGTAGAGGCCGATCTCGAGCACCATTCCCGGCATCATCGCCATCGCGGGCATCCCCGTGAGGAGGGAGCTGAGAAAGGGGGACATCGTTCCGACGAAGAGGCCCCAGAGGGGGCCCAGCATGAATCCCGCCAGGAGCGCCGGGATATGCATCGGAAGGAAGATCTGTCCCGCGTTCGGGATCCCGTGGAAGGCCATCGGGAGGAGGATCCCGAGGGCGAGGAGGAGGGCGGCTTCCGTCATTTTTCGGACTTGGCTTCTCATGAGGAAAATTCTACCCACTGGCGCAAATCCCCGAAAACGGGAGAGATCTGCAGGGGAATAGGAAAAAGGCCCGCGTTGAGCGGGCCCATCCCTCGTTCCCGGGAGGGAACTACATGAGGCGGTTGTAGTACTCGATGATCTGCGACTCGTTGATCTCGCGAGGGAGCTCGTTCCTCTCGGGGAGGCGGGCGAAGACGCCCTGGAACTTCTCCGGGTCGATCGTGACGAAGGGAGCGATCTGGGGCTTCCCCTCGAGCGACTCCTTGACGACCTTGAGGGAGCCTCCGTCCCTGACGGCGATGACGTCGTTCACCGAGCAGAGGTAGCTCGGGATGTCGACCTTGCTGCCGTTGACGGTCACGTGCCCGTGGTTGACGAGCTGGCGGGCGGCCCGCCTGGTGCGGGCGAAGCCCATGCGGTAGACGAGGTTGTCGAGCCTGCTCTCAAGGATGCGGAAGAAGGCGAGGCCGGTGACGGTCTTCTCCTTCTTCGCGAGGGTGAAGAGGCGGCGGAACTGCCTCTCGTTCACCCCGTAGAGCTCCCGGAGCTTCTGCTTCTCGAGAAGCTGGGCGCCGTACTCGCTCGGCTTCCTCTTGCGGTCCTGGCCGTGCTGGCCGGGGCCATAGGGGCGCCTCTTGGTCTCATCCCCGGTGCCGAGGATGCTGAAGCCGAAGCGGCGGCTCTTTTTCCAGGTCGAACCTGTGTATCTGGACATCTTTCTTTCCTCCTTCTGTCCACGCCAGAACAAGGGGCCCTCCCCATCCTCCCGGGTGCCGTCCCTTCGCCCGGCGAGCACCGGGTTACTGGTTGATCTCCTGGACGGCGTCAGGCGGAGGCGTGAGGGGCCTGCTCCTTGCGCTCGCGCATTATCCCCGCGCGATTTCCCTTCGTCAAGCCTTCGCGCCTATGCCCGCGCTCCCGCATGGATGGTAGAATCTAGCGCGTGAAGAACCTTGTCATTGTCCTAGCCCTCCAGACGGGGGACATCATCCTCATCGCGATCCTGGCGCTCCTCGTCGTGGTCGCCCTCGTGCTCCTATATTTCTTCTGGTTCCGGAACTACCGGCTCCGGAAGCAGGCCCAGGAGCTTTCCGCGACCTTCGAGAAGCACCATGCGATCCTCGAGGGGCAGGTCGCCCAGTACTTCTCGCGCCTCCAGCGGATCGCGCAGCTGAACCTCCACTACCAGGAGGAGGCGAGCGAGTGGGAGAGGAGGCTCCGCGACTTTCGGGAAGGAACTGACGAGAGGGCGGCCCAGGCCGCCGCCCTCCTGGTGGAGGAGGCGGAGCGCCACGACGCCCGCGCCCTCCGCCGTGACCTTCCCGAGAGCCGGCGGCTCATCAGCGAGCACGCCTCCGGGGTGAACGAGCTCTACCAGGCCCTCCAGAAGAAGCTCGAGCCCGAGGAGGAATGCCGCGCCCTCCTCGTCGACGCCCGCGCCGGGCTTCGCGAGATTAAGCAGAACTTCTACCGTCAGAAGGAGGCGATGGCGATCCTCGTCTCCCCCTTCGAGACGGTGTTCCACCGCCTCGAGGACATCCTTTCGGAATGCGAGGAGAAGGTGGAGGGGGCCGACTACGACATCGTGCGGGAGACCCTCCGCAAGGAAGTCCATCCTGTCATCGACGTCATCCGGAAGGCGCTTCCCTCCCTTTCCTCCCTCTCCCTCGAGATCACGCGGATCCTTCCGGAGAAGCTCGGGAACCTCGAGGACCTCTTCCGACGCATGAAGGCGGAGGACTACGCCCTGGACGGGGTCGCGGGGGAGCGCGACATCAAGGAGCTCCACGAGCGCCTGGACGCCCTCCGGGAGCGCCTCGTCTCCCTTGGCTTCCAGGGGCTTGGCGAGGACGCCGAGCGCCTTGAGACCCTCGTCAAGGAGTTCCAGGCCCGGCTCGAGGGCGAGATCGAGGCCCGGCGGAAGTTCGAGGGAGGCGTGGAGAGCGCCCATCGCCGGGAGCAGGCCATCGCCAAGGAGTTCATCTCCCTCTCCCATAGCCTCCAGGGCGTCCGCGCGATCTATCTCCTCGGCCAGGAGGAAGAGGACAAGATCAACAACATCCAGAACCTCGTGAGCCAGGCGGCCGCGAGCCGGCGGGTGCTCGACACCTGCGTCCATAGCGTCCCCCGCCAGCCCTACGGGAGCCTCTTCGAGCGGATGGAGCAGCTGGTGGAGCAGGAGGAGGAGGCGGAGAAGGCCCTCCACGAGTTCCACGGCTACCTTGCCTCCCTCAAGGAGGAAAGCGAGAAGGCCGCGCGCCTCCTTCACGAGGCCTCCGTCCTCCTCGAGGAGAGCGAGTGGCGCGTCGAGGCCCTTCCCCTCATCGCCCTCAGGGAGCCGCTCGAGAAGGAGGACGAGGAGATCCACGCCCTTCTCGACGAGCTCTCGACGGTCCTTAGGAACCCGCCCATCGACGTCAGGAAGGCGAGCGCCCTCCGCGAGGAGGGGGAGAGGCGGGCGAAGGCCCTCCACCAGAAGGCCCGCGAGCTCTTCGACGGGGAGAGGAAGTGCGGGGCGAAGCTCCTTCTGGCCAACGCCTGGCGGAGCGACAGCCCCGAGATCGAGAACCTCCTCCTCCAGGCCGAGGCGCTCTACCGCAAGGGGGAGTTCGTCTCCGCCCTCGCCCTCATCGAGGAAAGCCAGGGGAAGGCGCTCTTCCGCGAAGGAAGGGGCGGCTCTAGGTGATCTATTTCGATAGCGCCGCCACCCTCCCCCTCCGGAAGGAGGCGGGGGAGACCTATCTTTCGGAATCGACCTCCTGCTTCGGGAACGCGAATAGCCCCCACTCCTTCGGGCGGGAGAGCGCCCGTTCCCTCGAGCGGGCAAGGAAGGGGATCCTCCGCCTCCTCGGCATCGAGGGGACCCACCGACTCCTCTTCCTCTCCGGGGCGACGGAGGCGAACAACCTCGCCCTCAAGGGCGTCGCCCGGGCCTACCGCTCGCGCGGAGGGAGGATCATCAGCTCGGAGGGCGAGCACGAGTCCGTCCTCGAGCCCCTGAAGGCGCTTGCCAGGGAGGGGTTCGACGTCGTCCTCCTGCCTCTTGACCCTAGGACGGGGACGATCCGGCTCGAGGACCTGAGGGACGCCCTCGACGAGAGGACGATCCTTGTCTCCCTCATGGCGGTCAATAACGAGACCGGGGCCATCACCCCGCTCCCCGAGGTCCGCTCGCTCCTGAGGGAGCATCCCAAGTGCTATCTCCATAGCGACTTCACCCAGGGCGCCTTCAAGGGGCTCCCCTATCCTTACGGGACGGCCGACCTCATCTCCATGAGCGCCCATAAGTTCGGGGGACCGAAGGGGGCGGGCTTCCTCGCCCTCCGGAAGGACGTCCGCCCCCTGCCGCTCATGGAGGGGGGAGGGCAGGAGGAGGGGCTCCGGCCCGGGACGAGCGACGTCCCCTCCGCGCTTGCGACCCTGAAGGCCCTCGAGCTTGCAAAAGGGGAGGAGAAGGACGCCCTTCGGATCGCCTCCTTGCTCCGAGGACGGATCCTCAGCTACCTCCTGGCCCATCCCTCGGACTTCCTCGTGAACTCCCCGGAGGAGGGAAGCCCCTTCCTCCTGGACTTCTCGCTCCTCCATAAGAAGGCCTCCGTCGTCGAGGAGGCGCTTTCCCTTCGGGGCATCTACGTCTCGACGACCTCCGCCTGCTCGAGCAGGAGGGACCTCCCGAGTCACGTCCTCCTCGCGATGGGAAGAGGGAAGGAGGAGGCGAAAAACGCCATCCGCCTCAGCTTCTCGCTCCTCAACCAGGAGGAGGACGCCCCCCGGTTCCTCTCCGCCCTGGAGGAAATCATGAAGGAGACCATCGACTCGCTATGAACGTATCGCACTTCCTCCTCCATTACGGCGAGCTCTCGACGAAGGGCCTCAACAAGAAGGCCTTCATCCAACGCCTCGTCCAGAACGTCAACCGCGCCCTCGCGGGCCCTTTTCCCGGTCTCAAAGCGAGAGGGGACAACGCCCATGCCTACGTCCCCGTCGAGGAAGGGACGGACTTTTCCTCCCTCCTCCTGCTGCTTCGGAAGATCCCCGGCATCCAGCGGATCACGCCCGTCCTTCGCGTAGGAAGGAGCCTCGAGGAGCTCCAGGAAGGCGCCCTCAGGGCGATCGAGGGGGAGGAGTTCTCCACCTTCAAGGTCGAGGTGAGAAGGCCCGACCATAGCTATCCCTTGTCCGGCTACGAGGTCGCCCGCGCCCTCGGGGGGACCATCCTCCGCGCCCGGAAGGGGGCGAAGGTGGACGTCCACCGTCCGGAGAGGACCCTCCTCGTCGAGATCCGCGAGAAGGAGTGCTTCCTCTCCTGCCGCACCTACAAGGGCGCCGGGGGCTACCCCGTCGGCTCCGGGGGACGGGCCCTCATGCTTCTTTCCGGCGGGATCGACTCGCCCGTCGCGAGCTACCTCCTCATGAGGAGGGGCCTCGTCCTCGACTTCCTTCACTTCGCCGCCCCGCCCTACACGAGCGAGGCGGTCCTGGAGAAGCTCGCGGACATCCTCGATGTCCTCGCGCCCTACCAGGGGAAGGTCCATCTCCACGTCGTGCCCTTCACGAAGGTCCAGCTATCGATCTACGCGCACGCCGCGGAGCCCTACTGCATCACCCTTCTTCGAAGGATGATGATGCGGATCGCCAGCGAGTTCGCCGAGAGAAGGGGGCTTCCCGCCCTAGCGACGGGGGAGTCCCTCGGCCAGGTCGCGAGCCAGACCGTCGAGTCGCTCCGCGCGATCAACGAGGTGACCACGCTCCCTGTGCTCCGCCCCTGCCTGGCGATGGACAAGACCGACATCCTTGAGCTCGCGAAGGAGCTCGGGACATACGAGATTTCGATCCGTCCCTACGAGGACTGCTGCACCATCTTCAAGCCGAAGAAGCCGAAGACGCGCCCCAAGAGGGACGAGTGCCGCTTCTTCGAGGGGAAGTGGGACTATGCCAAGGAGATCGAGGAGGCGGTCGAAGGAATCGCCTCCTATAAGGTCGAGGAAGGGAGGCTCGTGCCTCTTAGGAAGGAGAAGACGGAATGAAGAGGATCGCTCTCATCGCGCACGACCACAAGAAGGCGGAGATGATCGCCTGGGCCTTCGAGAACAAGGACGTGCTTGCCCGCCATGAGCTATCCGGGACCGGGACGACCGCGAAGCTCGTCGCCAAGGAGACCGGGCTCAAGGTCCATCCCTACCTCTCCGGCCCCCTAGGAGGGGACCAGCAGATCGGCGCGGCGATCGCCGAGGGGAGGATCGACGTCTGCATCTTCTTCTGGGACCCGCTCGAGAGCCAGCCCCACGACCCGGACGTGAAGGCCCTTCTCAGGATCGCCGCGGTGTACGACATCCCGATCGCCACGACGAAGACCGGGGCGGAGTACCTCATCCACTCGCCCCTCCTCGAGGAGTAGGCGCCCGCCAACCCTGCAATTCCTCCTTCTTTTGAAGGAAAAAGGAAAAGGACCCGCCCGGAGCGGGTCCTCTTTTCCTACCCTAGGGGACTAGGCCCTGGCCTGCTTCGCCTTCTCGACGAGGGCCTTGAACGCCTCGGGGTCGCGGATGGCGATCTCGGAGAGCATCTTGCGGTTGATGCCCGTCCCGTCCTTGGTGAGGACGCCGGCCTTCACGAGGCCGCCCATGAAGGCGCTGTAGCTGATGCCGTTCTGGTGGCAGGCCGCGTTGATGCGGCGGATCCAGAGCTTGCGGAAGTTGCTCTTCTCCTGCTTGCGGCCGATGTAGCTGTACCTCCAGGAGCGGAGGACCTGCTCCTTGGCGGTCTTGAAGAGGAGGTGCTTGGAACCGAAGTAGCCCTCGGCGGACTTCAGGATCCTTTTCCTGCGAGCCCTGGTCTGGACACTGTTCTTGACGCGCATATCGTTCTCCTACTTCCTGTACATCCCCTCGAGGCGGTGCATGTCGCGCTCGTGGACGAGGGTCCTCTTGCTGAGGTGCTTCCGCTGCTTGCGGGTCTTGTTGGGGGCGAAGTGGCCCATGTAGGCCTTCTTCCTCTTGAGCTTGCCGGTGCCGGTGACCTTGATCCTCTTGGCGAGGGTCCGGCTGGATTTCATCTTAGCCATGGTGTCTCTCCTTCTTGCTACTTCTTCTTCGGGCCGATGTTCATCTTCAGCCACTTTCCTTCCCAGAACGCGGGCTTCTCGACCTGGCCGATGTCCTGGAGCACTTCCCAGAAGCGCTGGAGCACGGCCTCGCCGATCTCCTTGTGCGCCATCTGGCGTCCGCGGAAGACGACGCAGACCTGGACCTTGCTTCCGTCCTCGAGAAGTTCACGGGCCTTCCTGGCCTTCGTCTCGATGTCGTGCTGTCCGATCGAGGGGGAGAGCTGGATCTGGCGGAGCTCGTTCCCCTTGTTCCCCCGCTTGGCGGCCCTGTCGGACTTCTGCTTCTCGAAGCGGTACTTCCCGTAGTCGAGGATCTTGCACACCGGGGGATTCCCCTGGGGCGCGATGCAGAAGAGGTCGAGGTTGTAGCTCTGGGCGAGGGAGAGCGCGGCGCGGGAGCTCATGACTCCCAGGGATTCCCCGTCCGGCGAGATCACGCGCACCTCCGGGAAGCGGATGTTCTCGTTGATCGGGTCGACGCGCTTCTGCGGCCTTCTCTGGTCCCTTGGATTGAAGTAAGCGATGTTCGGTTTCCTCCTTCTGAATCGAAAGGGCGCGGAAGCCCCGCGCCCTTGATGATCTATTCCACGGAAGAGGAACGTCTCGTCTTCCTTGGGTAGCCATCGTGCCGAGGTCCTGGGGACCTCCGGCGAGCCGGACGGGCTTCTTTCTACCTATCGACGTGGCGAATTATCCACGGGAGGGGAGTTCTGTCAACTCCCATTCGTCGAGCCTCGTGAGGACTCCCGAGAGGAGGCCCTTGAGGGCGGGGGAGGGCTCGTCCAGGTCCTTCACGTAGTAGGTCCTTATGCCTGCGCGAATCGCCGAGAGGGCGCCCGCGGGGGCGTCCTCGAAGGCGATGGATTCCTCCGGGAGGGAGCCTGTCCTTTCCAACGCGAGGAGATAAGGGTCGGGGAACGGCTTTCCTCTCCTCGTTTCCCTCGCGGAGACGATCTCGTCGAAGGGATTCCCGAGCCCCGCCTCCTGGAGGAGAGGGAGGATCCTCTCCCTTGGGGTCTGGGTGACGAGGGCGAGGCGATACCCTTTCTCCCTTAGCCTCAGGAGCCCTTCCCTCGCCCCTTCCTTCGGGCGGGGAGGGGATAGCCTCATCTCGCGCCTCATTCCCTCGTCTCTTCTTCTCCGGAGCTCTTCAAGAGGGGCCTCCTTCCCGAAATAGCGGCGGAGGAGCATGTCCGCGAGAGCCCTGTCAAGGCTCCTGAGCATAAGGAAATCCGCCTTTTCGACAGGGAGATGCAGGGAAAGCGCGGCTTCCCTCCAGCGCCTCTGGTAGATCCTCTCGGTGTCGAGGATGGTCCCGTCGAGATCGAGGAAGGCGGTCCTTATAGCCGCTTCTCCCCGCCGAGGATCTCGTCGATGATCCCGAGCTCTAGCGCCTCCTTGGGGGAGAGGTAGGTGTCGAGGCGGCAGGCCTCGTGGAACCTCGCCTGGTCGGCCTTGCCGTTGCTCCGCTCGGCGAGGAAGCGCTCGGCGCTCTCCCGCGTGTTCCGGATCCGATCGGCGAGGACCTGGAAGTCCTCCTGGCGCACGCTTTCCTCCGCAGTCACGAGGGAGGGCTGGTGGATCATGATGAGGGAGTGGGGGAGCGCGTAGCGCTTCCTTCCCGCGGCGAGGATGATGGCCGCCATCGAGGCCGCCGTCCCGTAGCAGATCGTGTCCACGGGCGCCGAGATCGCGTTCATCGTGTCGATGATGGTCCAGCCCGCCGGGACGGAGCCTCCCCCGCTATCGATGTAGAGGGTGATCGGCTTCTCGCGGCTCTCCTCGTTCATCTGGAGGAGCATCATCATCGCGTCCAGGGCCATCTTCCCGTTCACCTCGCCCACGAGGGGGATGTTGCGGCTCCGGATGAAGTTGTCGATGGATTCGTTCAGGAAGTAGCTCTTCTCTCCCATCCTATTCTCCTTTCTTGCCCATCAGGGCGTTCACGAAGCGGCGGCGTTCCTGGGCGATGGCCTCGCTCTTCCCGCCTTCCTTGGCGATCGGGCGGAGGAAGCGGTCGCGGTAGCTCGGGCCCCTTGCCCCCTTCTCCCTCTCCGCGATGTACTCGGCGATCTCCTGGGTCCTCGTCCGCGCGGGCTTGAGAAGCTCCTCCCCGATCGCGATCTGCCCGCCCGGGCGCCTCTCGGGGAGGCGGATGTCCACGGGCGGAAGCTTCGCCTTCCCGTCTTCCCCCACGAGGGTGGGGTAGAGGCTATAGTCGGCGAGGCTTGCCAGGAAGGGGCGCATCCTCGGCATCATGACCAGGGCGTTCACCTTGGGGAAGCAGGGCCCGATCCGCTCGATGTCGGCAAGGGTGAGGAGCGGCTTCCCCGTCCCGTCGGTCCCCACGTACTGCTGGATCTCGGTGAGCATCGAGGTCTCGCGGCTATACAGGTAGACCCACGTCTGGCAGTTCGTCTTGATCGTCTCCGCGTCGGCCTTCCCGTAGCGTCCCTCCAGCTGGGCGTTGCTCTGGAGGACGAGGTGGAAGCGGATGTTCCGCGAGCGCGCGGCGCTGATCATGTCGGTCATGTCCGGGATCGGCGGGATGTTCGCGAACTCGTCGAGGAGGAAGTTCAGCCTCCGGGGGAGCTTCCTCCCGGGGGAGGCGGAGGCCATCGCGATAGCGTCGCTATAGACCTCCTTCACGAAGGCGGCGGTGATGAAGTCGAAGGTGCTCTTCTCGTCGGGGACGATGATGAAGATCGCCATCTTCCCGTCCTTCTCCCCGAGCCGGGCGATCGAGAAGGTGCTCTCGGAGGTGAGGTTCAGCGCGGCGTCGCTGTTGGCGAAGCAGTCGATCGCCGACTGCGCCATCGAGGTGATGCAGCGCCTCGTGTTCGGGGCGTTCCCGAAGACAGGGGCGAGGTTCCCGCGGATCCTCGAGTTGTCCGGCAGCGAGTTCACGAGGGAGCGGAGCGCCCGGTTGGTCATCGGGTCCCCGTCCCCGTCGCCGCTCACGGCGTTGATCATGGTCATGAGGACGGAAAGCGTCTCCATGTTGCAGTCCTGGGGGCCGCTCGCCACCGCCATCAGGAGCTCGATTGCCCCCTGGAGCATGTGCTCGGCGGAGTTATGCCAGTAGGGGTCCTGCGTCGAGCGGAAGGGCTCGACCAGCATCTTGGTGAGGTCGATGATGAGCTCCACGGCCCCGTCGACGTCCCCCTTCTCGTAGCGCTCGTAGGCGCTCAGGAGCGGATTCCAGCGGTTGGAGCGCGACATGTCGCGGAAATTGATGCAGCGCACCTCGTAGCCGAGCTCCTGGAGGCGCCCGCTCGTGAGGTCGAAGATCTCGCCCTTGGGGTCGCTCACGACGAGGTTCTCGCCGTGCTCGGCGATCGAGAGGAGGGTCGGGACGAGGACCGCCCTCGTCTTCATCGAGCCCGTCGCCCCGATGATGAGGCTATGGGTGTCGCCTCCGAGGACCTCGGCCCGGCGCCCGTCCGTGAGGATGGGGATCCCCGAGTCTCGGGGCGTCTCTTTCGAGCCGAAATAGACGGGGGAGAGGATGCCCGAGAGGCGGATCTCCTCCTCCGTGGCGAAGCGGTTCTCGAAGGTGTGGACCCCGAAGATCCTGCTGTAGCGGTATTCGTTCGCCATTTCCTTTTCCTCCTCCTAGATGAGGCCGATGCGGCCGACCCTCGCCCCTCTTTCCGAGCTGAGGCGGAAGGCTTCCGCCCACTCTCCCCCGGGGAGGAAGAGGGCGGCGATCTCCTTGGTGAGGACGGGCTTCCCCTCCTTCGCCTGGAGCAGGCACTCGTAGCGGATGTCCTCGGCGAGCCTCCTCGCGCTATCCAGGCCCTGGTTCCCGCGGGCGGAGAGGACGAAGGCGGCGGTCTCCTCGAGGAGGGGCCTTGCCTCCTCCTTCACCTCGATCCCCCCGGCGGCTAGCCGCTCCAGGAGGAAGGAGAGGAAGTCCTCCTTCTGGACTCCCTGGCCAAGACCCGCCCTCTCCAGGCGGAAGCGGTGGAGCAGGTCGAGGAAGGCCTCCTCGTTCTTGTTCTGGTCGAGGCAGGTGGAGAGGAAGACGATGAGGACGTCCTTGTCGATCGTCTGGAGGAAGGTCATGAAGTCCCCGAACTTCTGGGCGGAGGTGCCTCTCCGCTCGACCCAGTCGGTGATCTCGATTCCGAGGATGCCCTTGAAGGGGCGCCCCATGTGGCAGAGGTTCTTCCGGTAGATGTCGAAGAAGTCCTGGGAGCTGAGGAATCGCCCGTCCCGCTCGAGGAGCTCCAGGAAGTAGGAGTAGGTGGGCATCGGGCCCTCGAAGGAGAGGAGCCCCGTCCCCTTCAGCGTCTGGTGGATTCTCCTGAGGAGGGCGTCGAAGTCCTCCTCCTCGGGAAGCGCCATGTATAGGTCGGGGATGAGCTTCCCCCCAAGGGAATCTCCCGGGGGAAGAGGGATCGCGGACCACGCCGCGAGGATGTCCCCGAGGTCCCGGGGAGAGCGAAGCGCCTTCTGTTCCATTTGTTTAATTCTAGCACCCCGGGCGCCTCCCTATTCAAGGAAGGCCGGGGGAAGTATCATCGTCCCATGAGCGTTAAGACAGTCGATAGCGCCCCGTGGGGCACGGGCGTCGGAGAGAGCATCCTCGAGGAGGAGGCGAGATCCGCCTCCCAGGAGCTCTCCTCCCTCTTCCAGGAGGAGCGCGACCTTTCCCTCCGCCAGGCCGAGGAGGCGCTGAGCGATCGCGCCAAGGGGGAGAGGATGCGCGCCCTTCTCGGGACGGAGGGGCTCGTCCCCTCCCTCTTCCTCGAGCGGCTCTCCCAGAAGTGCGTCGGCGAGCTCTCCTCCCTCAAGGAGGGGGAGGACTTTTGCTGGGACGAGTTCCTCCTGGCATGGTGCCGCTTCTTCCTCATCTATACGAGGCTCCGGCGGGACCGCGACATCGTCCTCCTCTACAAGCTCCTCTTCCAGGGGGATAGGGGGGACCGCTCCGAGCGGGACGAGGATAGCGAGCTCGTCTCCGCCTTCCGCAAGGCGTTCCAGAAGGCCTACCCCGAGGAAGGCTCCTCGCTCCGGAAGGGCGCGGAGAGCATGCTGGAGCACCTCCGCCTCATGGCGAAGGCCCAGATCTACGGCCCTTCCCGGGACCTCATCCGGGAAACGGGGGAGATCGCCCACGGGTTCCATCAGGAGGGCTTCTTCAACCACTATGGGGAAGTAGTCGCCGACTACTACTCCATCCACCTCGAGAAGACGATCGTCCAGGAGGAGGAGGGCGAGGGGAAGAAGGCCCTTCCCGACAAGGTCGGGCGCGAGGCGATGAGGCGCCTGAGCCCGTACGGGAAGCGCCTCGCCCCGGAGATCCTCGATGCCGCCTCCCTCATGCAGGACGTCGTCCGTTCCGAGGACGGGAAGAAGTACGCGAAGTTCCATCTCACCTACGGCCGCCTCCTCGCCCT
The DNA here is from genome assembly GCA_944350325.1 of uncultured Bacilli bacterium. Classification (GTDB taxonomy): domain Bacteria; phylum Bacillota_I; class Bacilli_A; order RFN20; family CAG-826; genus UBA4951. The sequence continues at coordinate 16,811 of CALVOS010000068.1, forward strand.
CCTCGGGGAAGGGGAGAAGGCCGGGCAGGAGATCCGCGAGGGCATCGCCCTCCTCGGGAGGAGGCCGGAAGGGCTCTCAGGGCTTGCGCGCTACGAGAGCTACCTCCGCGAGGTGAGCGGGGTCTCCTCCTACTACCAGACCGAGTTCGAGATCCTCGCCCTCAAGGACGCCGAGGAGCAGCTGAAGAACGAGAAGATCACGAACATCGCCTACGTCTCGATCTTCTCCGCCCTCGTCGGCTTCGTCACCGCCACCGTCTCCGCCCTCAGCGGGACGGAGGGGATCGGGTACCTCGCCATCCTGGTGACGCTCCTCGCCCTTTCCGTCTCCTTCCTCATCGCGCTTGTCCTCCTCTTCATCCTCCTGGTGAACAAGAAGGGCGTCCGGCGCCACAAGGGCGCCTACCTCGTCGTCGTCCTCGCCCTCATCCTCTCGCTCGTCGGCTTCTTCCTCATCCTCTCGCGGCTCGGGGTGATCTAGATGGAAGTGGTCGCCAGGACCCGCTCCGCGGGGCAGTGGAACGAGGACGGCTACATCGCCACCGAGTATTTCTTCGCGGTCATGGACGGGGCGACGGGGCTCGGGGAGCCCCATTTCGAGCCGACGGACGCGATGTGGCTCGTCAAGTCCTTCGTCCGGGACCTGAACCCCGGGATCGAGGACCTCACTTCGGAGCTCCAGAGGCTTTCCCGCGTCTATGGAGAGCGCTTCGCGAGGAAGAGCGAGACGAAGGACCCCGCGGAGATGCCCTCGATGGGGCTTGCGATGGCGAGGATCGAGGAGAAGGACCTCCATCTCTGGATGCTCGGGGACGTCGAGATCTATATCGAGGAGAAGGATGGGACGACCCTCTCCCTCCGCGACAAGAACCTGCCTCTCATCGACGCAGGCGCCCTGGAGGAGATGAAAAGGATCGCCGAGGAGAAGGGGATCACCCCCCGGGAGGCCCGTCCTCTCATCCAGGAGAGGCTCCGCGAGAACCGCCGCCTCATGAACGGGCTCGGGGGCTACCGCGTCTTCAGCCTTCCCGCCGCCGGGGCGATCCTTCCCTTCGAGACGAGGATCCCCCTGGAGAAGGTCCGCTTCCTCGGGATGGCGACCGACGGGATCCTCCAGGCGGTCGACACCTTCGCCCTCATGGACCGGAAGACCTTGTTCCACGCGCCCTTCCGCCGGACGAGGAGGGCGATCCTTACGGCCGCGGGGGAGGACCCGGACTTCGTCAAGCATCCTCGCTTCAAGAACATCGACGACATGACCCTTCTCACCGTCACCTTCTAAATCCCTATATTCTTCGTTTTTCCCTAACTTCCGATTGCCTTGGTTTGGGAGTTACGCTATCTTGAAGGCGAAAGGGGGCTAGGATGGAGCTCAAGGGGGATTCTTTAAGGTATTCCGTCTACGACACCGCCGCGGGGGACATGACCCTCATCGGCACGAGGAAGAGGCTGGTGAAGGTCCTTTTCGGGAGCCACGACCCGTCGGGGATCCCCCATGGGGAGACGACGCTCCTATATGACGCGATCTGCGAGCTGAACCAGTACTTCTTCGGCCAGAGGAAGCGCTTCGACCTCCCGCTCCTCCTCGACTGCGAGGACTGGGAGAGGAAGGTCTACGAGTACGTCCTTTCGATCCCCTATGGGGAGACGAGGACGGAGAAGGAGGCCCTCCAGGCCCTATCCTCCCGGAAGTCCGTCCAGGCCCTCCGCGCGGCCCTCATGAAGAACCCGCTTCCCATCTTCATCCCCTGCCACCGGGTGGTTAAGGAGGAGGAGGGAGAGACCCTCGCCCAGGAGGGGTACCCCGCGGGAGTGGAGATCTGCGAGAGCCTCCTCGAGATGGAGAGGTCCGGGGGGAAGCGCTACCGCCCGGGACGCTACCTCCATCCCTCGATCGGCTAGGGTAAAAGAAAAGGGGGTCATGCCGGATATTCCTGCAGGAACCCCCTTTTTCCGTAGTTATTTCCGCTCGCGGACCTGTTTGGAGAGGCGGTCGACCGCCTCTTCGAGAGGAAGCGCCTCCTGCTTCTCCGACCCATAGGCGCGGAGGTTGACCGACCTCTCCTCGCACTCGCGATCGCCAAGGACGAGGACGTAGGGGACCTTCTCCACCTGGCTCTTGCGGAGCCGGTAGCCGGGCTTCTCCTCGGAGGAGTCGATCTCCGCGGGGACGCCCGCCTTCTCAAGAAGGGAGAGCACCTCCTTCGCGTATTCCCCGTGGGAGTCGCCCTTTACCGGGAGGATCCTGGCCGCATAGGGAGCAAGCCACGCGGGGAAGGCGCCCCCGTAGTTCTCGGTGATGATGCCGATGAAGCGCTCGATGGAGCCGAACACCA
>CALVOS010000069.1 GCA_944350325.1 uncultured Bacilli bacterium
ATGAACGTCGTCGCCGGCATCGGCGAAGCCCTGGGGGAGCGGGACCGCTCCCTCATCGTCAAGAGAAGCTGGTACGCGGGGGAGCCTTGCGACGGCATCGTCCTCATGGGCCTCAGGGAGCATGACATCGAGCCGGCCCTCGAGCTCGCCAGGAAAAAGAACTGCGTCCTCTTCGGGCACGTGGACGGGATCGACTCGATCGACGTGAACAACTTCGAGGGGCTCCGCCTCATGACCGAGCACGTCCTCTCGCGCGGAAAGAGGAGGCCCCTCCTCCTTTCGATCGACGAGGACCGCCCCTTCGTGCGTGACCGCGAGCGCGGGTTCCTGTCGATGCTTCCCCTAGGGGCGGAGAAGGACATACTCCGCGCCCATAACAACGCCGAGGACGCCTACAAGAAGCTCCGGGCGACCTTCGGGGAGGACGGGGAGATCCCCTATGACGCCATCCTCTGCGCATCCGACGACATGGCGATCGGCGCGCTCCGCTACCTGCACGACAGGAGGATCCCCGTTCCTCGCGTGATCGCTGTCGGCGGGTACGATGCGATCGGAAGGGAGCGCCTTGCCGTCCAGCGCCTCACCAGCGTCCGCCAGCCGATCTACGAGATCGGAAAGATGCTCGCCCTCCGGCTCGTGGAGAGGATCGACAAGGCCCCTTCCCTCGCGCCGGAGTGCCGCCTCATCGTCCCGACCCTCGTCGAGGGGGACACGACCTAGGGAAGGCGTGTTTTCTCTTTCTTCGTTGTTATCGCTAACACAAAAATGTAATCAAAAGGAGGCATAGAACATGTCACTCAAGAAAACCTTGCCGCTCGCCGCGATGGCCCTCGCCATGGCGGGCGCCACCCTCGCCGGATGCACGGACAACGGAGGATCTGGAGCCGCTGACCAAATCAACTTCATGGTCTACCAACCCAGCGACCAGGACGATCACCGCGCCCTCCAGGATCTCATCACGGAATTCACGGACGAGACCGGCATCCAGGTTCGCCTGAACGCCGTGCCCAAGGACAACTACGACTCCACCTTCAAGTCCGCCATCAGCCGTGGCAGCTACAAGCCCGACCTCGCTTACATGGACCAGCCGCTCATCGCGACGTACGCTTCCGACGGCTCCATCTGCGCGATCGACGAGCTCCTGGCCGAGACGATCGACCTCGAAGCCTTCAACGAGACCGCCCTCGAGACCAACCGCTACGAAGGGAAGCTCTACGGGCTCCCCCTGAACCTCACTGCCTCAGTCCTCTTCTATAACCGCGCGCTCGTCTCGGACGAGGAAGCCCCCGAGACCTGGGCCGAATGGGAGGCGATCGCGACTCCCGCCGACGTCGCCCTCTTCGAAGGCGTCGGCTCGGGCGGCTACGCCGGGTGGTACTTCCAGGCCTTCATCGAGAACTGCGGGGGCAAGCTCTACGACGAGTCGACCGGGCAGGTCGCCTTCAACTCCGATGCGGGGAAGGAAGCGGCCCAGTTCCTCAAGGACATCTACCGGAACGAGACCGACGACACCATCCGCAGCAGCTCCAACGCCTTCATCAACGGCGACATCATGTTCAAGATCGGCTCCTCCTACGACATCGACAACATGAGGAAGCAGAACCCCAACCTCGACATCGGCGCGATCCTCATGCCCTCGAAGACCGGGGAGCACCACTACTCGGTCATGGGCGGGGAGAACCTCGTCATCCCCAGCTGCAGCACCCGGCGCGAAAGCGCGATGAAGCTCATGGAGTTCCTTATGGAGAAGGAGCACATGGAGCTCCTTGCCGAATTCACCGGGAACTTCCCCTCGATCACTGAGTACCAGGTCACCGACGACCCGGTCAAGCAGGTCGTCGTCGACCAGTTCGACGAGCTCCTCATGCGCCCGATCGTCCCGGGCTGGATGAGCGTCAACGACCTCTACCTCGGCCAGGCTGTCACCGACATCCTCGACCACGAGGAGCAGCGCGACATCGACGAGGCCCTCAGCTGGGCCGAGGAAGCCAGCAACATGGCTCTCGCGAGACAGTAGATGAGACGCATCGAGTTATCGAGGAAGGCGAGGAACAACTTCAACGGCTGGCTTTTCATCCTGCCGCTCGTCGTCTACTTCGCCCTCTTCCAGCTCGCGCCGATCATCCTGTCCTTCTTCTACTCGATGACCGATTGGAACGGCTATAGCGAGAGCTACACGTTCCTCGGGCTGGAAAACTACATCGAGGTGTTCACGAACCCGATCCTCTACCCGGACTTCTGGCCCTCGATCGGCACGACGTTCCTCTATGTCCTCTACACCGTCCCGGCATCCTTGGTCCTCGCCCTTGTCGTGGCGGCCCTCCTCAACAGCAAGATCAAGGGGGAGCGCTTCTTCAAGACGTGCTTCTACATCCCCTCGGTCACCGCCGGGGTCGCCGTCTCGGCGATGTGGATCTACATGCTCGACCCTTCCTACGGGCTCGTGGGTGCGATCAACGAGGCGTTCGGGACCGACATCAACCTGCTGCACTCCAGCAGCACCGCGCTTCCCACCCTCGCCTTCATGTCGGTGTGGGGCGGGCTCGGCTACAACGTCCTCATCGTCCTCTCGGCGATGAAGAACATCAACCCGCAGCTATACGAGGCCTGCGAGGTCGACGGGGGCGGGGCGATCCGGAAGTTCTTCCACGTGACGGTTCCCGGCGTCCTCCCGACCCTCTTCTTCCTCCTCATCACCTCCACGATCGGCGGCCTCCAGGCCTTCGACCAGATGTACCTCATGACGGACGGGGCCTACGGGACGACGACGGTGATGCTCGAGATCTACAGCCTCTACAACGACAATAGCGAGGTCGGCATGGCCAGCGCGATGAGCTACATCCTCTTCCTCATCATCATGGTGTTCGTCTTCATCCAGTACGCGGTCGTCCCGCAGAGCGACTCTTCCGGCAAGAGAAAGAAAAGGAGGGCCTATGGCGACACGCTCCGTCTCATGGTCGAGCTTCAGGCGGAAGGGAACCGTTGACAGGAAGGACCCGAAGAAGGTCGCGGCGAAAGTCGCCACCTACCTCATCCTCGGGATCCTCGCCTTCCTCTTCGTCTTCCCCTACATCTGGCTCGTCCTCGCCTCCTTCAAGACGCCGGAGGCGATCTTCCGCCCCGGCTTCCAGCTCTTCCCGGTCGACGAAAGCGGGAACCTCCAGTTCGTCTTCGTGAACTACACGAACGCTCTTGAGTCCCTCAACCTCGGGCGCGTGTTCCTGAACACGATGGTCGTCTGCGTGGTGAACACCGCGCTCAACCTCATCCTGAACGCGATGGCGGGCTACGCCTTCGCCCGCATCGACTTCGCGGGGAGGAAGTGGCTCTTCCCCTTCGTCCTGGCCGCGATGATGATCCCGGGCGCCATCATGACGATCCCGAACCTCGTCATCTGCCAGGCGCTGGGGACCATCGACACCATCTGGGCCCTCATCCTTCCCTTCGTCATGTCCATCTACAACGTCTTCCTGATGCGCCAGCAGTTCATGGGGCTTTCCAAGGAGCTGGAGGAGGCCGCCGTGATGGACGGGGCCGGCTCCCTCCGCGTCTTCTTCACCATCTGCCTTCCCCTCGTCAGCCCGATGCTCGTCGTCCTTGGGATCACCACGTTCATGTGGAACTACAGCAACTTCATGTGGACCCTGCTCGCGCTCCCGACCAACAACGACGTCTGGACCCTCGCCCGCTCCCTCGGGGAGCTCGTCTCCGCCGGGCGGAGCGACCCGAACCGCTACCCCCAGATGCTGGCGGGCTCCGTCATCACGAGCCTCCCCCTCATCGTCATCTTCTTCGTCCTTCAGAAGTACATCCTCCAGGGAATCTCCCTGGGAGGCGTAAAGGAGTAATCCATGAGCAAGAAGCTTCTACTTCTCATCCTCGCCCTCGCCCTCGCCCTTCCCCTCGTCTCCTGCGGGGACGGGGAAGGCGATGGGTCCTCTTCCGCCTTGACGGAAGAGGACTACACGGTCGCCCAGGTCTACGAGACCACCGGGAGCCGGAGCCGCCTCTTCCAGCGGACCAACGACATCGAGCTGACGCCCTACGAGTACCTCGGCCATAGCGAGGTCGTCGTGGGGGAGGAGCCGATCTCCCCCTACCACGGGCTGGGGGGCGCCCTCACCCATTCCAGCGCCTATCTCCTGAGCCAGCTCGACGATGAGCTCCGCCACGAGATCCTCGAGTCCCTCTATGGCGAGAGCGGCGCCCACTTCTCCCTCGTCAGGATCCCCTGGGGGACGAGCGACTACACCCTTTCGGAGGAGGACTTCTACACCTTCGACGACGTGGAGGGAGCCACGGACTACACCCTCGAGCACTTCTCGATCGCGAAGGACGAGCGCTTCCTCATCCCCGTCCTCCGCGAGATCATCGAGATCAATCCCGACGTCGAGATCATCGCCGCCCCCTGGAGCGCCCCCGCGTGGATGAAGACCTCGGGGAACCTCGTCGGCGGACGCCTCATCGGCTCGGACAACCAGGAGCTCGAGAACCCCTCTAACGAAGAGAGGGCCTACGCCCAGTACCTCTTCATGGCCGTCGAGGCCTACGCCGAGGCCGGGGTCCCCGTCGACTACCTCTCGATCGTGAACGAGCCGCTGGTCCTCTTCGTCCAGTACCCCTGCATGGGGATGGATAGCGCCCAGCAGTACCGCGTGGCGAAGCTCCTCGGGGAGTATCTCGCCGGGAGCGAGCACGAAACGAAGATCCTCGGCTACGACCATAACGTCGGGAGCGCCCTCGACCTCACCTTCGATAGCTACGCCGCTGTCCTTTCCGAGGGCGACGCCCTTTCCGGCTCTCTGGGAGGCTTCGCTGTCCACTGCTACGACGGCAACTGGCCCAACATCTACAGCGACTTCATCTACGAGACCAAGCAGAACGAGGCCTACGGGGACTACCCCGTCTTCGTCACCGAGGTCACCGAGAGCTCGAGCTCCGTCGACTTCGCCCAGAACCTCAGCTGGTCCGCGGACAACGTCTCCATCGGCCCCGCCGGGCAGGGCTTCGCCGGCTCCACCTATTGGAACCTCGTCCTTGACCCGAATGGGAGGCCCGTCAAGGGGAACAACGCGACCTGCTACGGCATGATCACCCTCGAGGAGGACGGAAGCTACTCCTATAGCGCCTCCTACTACGCGATGCTCCACCTCTCCAAGTTCTCCCACACCGAGGATGGGGAGATGCCCCAGTGGGTGACCTCCGAGAGCACGAACTTCGGGACGATCGTCACCGCCGCGCTGAAGAACCAGGACGGGACGACCACCGTCGCCCTCGTCAATACCTCCGATAGGGTCGAGGAGACCGTGGACGTCGTCCTCGGGGAAAAGATGGCGACCATCACCATCCAGCCCCAGTCGGTGACGACCCTCCTCTTCACGAATGGCGAGGACGAGCCCTACGAGGCCATCGAACTTTCCGCCGTCCGCCTCAGCCAGACCTCCTATGGCGTCTTCGACGTCGAGATCGAGACCGACGCCGGGGAAGGAGTTAGCTTCCACCTATCCGACGGGATGATGGCAGACGAGGAGGATCCCCTCCTCGACCTTGCCTATGAGGACGGCGTCTACAAGGGCACCCTCGAGGCGATGCCCGGGGAGCACGCCCTCCATATGGTGAAGGGAGACGTCGAAGGCGACCTCTCCATCACCATCCCGCGCACGAACCCATCGATCGTCCGAATGGACGGGGGCTACATCCAGACGAACTTCACCCTCGACACCGGCATGAGCTGGTCCTCCTTCTGCGACCCCTACGGGAAGGAAGTCTGGAGGAGCAGCGAGCCCGTCTTCGACGAGAAGGCCGAGAAGGTGAACCTCACCGAGGACGGGGAGGACGACCCCATCTACATCACCACGAACGAGTACATCGACCGGAACCCTGATAGCGAGAAGCCCTACTACTTCATCCGCCTCATCGGGAAGAACGGGCTCGTGGACTACCGGAGCGCGGCGATTCGCTTCCGCGAGGACTTCTTCGAGGTCGAGGAGGACAGGATCTCGCTCCTCATGGCCGAGGGCGTGCCGACGTTCCGCTACGAGGGGAAGGTGACCTCGGAGCTTGGCCTCGGGAGCGCCATCTACGTGAAGGACATCAACAACGAGGAGCACGTCTCCTCCTCGGCGATCGACCTCGGGGAGAACAGGATCCGCATCGACTTCGACCTCAGGGTCCTCGAGAAGCGGGGCACCTGGTACGACCTCTTCCTCCTCGGTCCCGGCGGCAGCGCCTCCTTCGAGTTCACCACGGAGGATGCGCCCGACTACTCCGCGACCATCGAAAGCGAAGGCGTCCAGTACAAGTTCGAGAACTGGGAGGGCGTGGTGAAAATCAACGCGATCGCCCTATGATCCGACGCTACCGCACGACAAGGAGGAGCCCGGAGAGGGTCAAGGAGCTTCCGCCCCTCTCCTTTGACGGCGCCCTCTCCCTCGACAACCGCCTCATCTACGTCGACCCCAGGGAGGAAGGCCCTTCCTTCCTCGGGTTCGGGGGCGCCCTCACAAGGGCGAGCCAGGAGCTCCTCCACGAGATGGACGAGGGGACGAGAAAGGAGGCGCTCTCCCTCCTCTTCGGGGAAGAGGGGCTCAACTACTCCCTCCTCCGCCTCACCGTCTCCTCGACGGACTTCGGCTCCTCCTCCTACGACTACCTCGGGGGCGGGAAGGACCTTCGCTCCTTCTCCTTCGAGGAAGAGGAGAAGTCGCTCCTCCCTCTCCTCCAGGAAATCCAGCCCCTTAGGAACGACTGGATCCGCATGGCCAGCTCCTGGGCTCCTCCCGCCTACATGAAGGAGAACGGGGACCGCTGCTACGGCGGACATCTCCGGAAGGAATGCTACGGGGACTACGGGGAGTATCTCGCCCTGTACCTCGACTCCATGAAGAGGAACGGCTTCCCGATCGACTGGATGAGCGTCCAGAACGAGCCGGAGGCGATCCAGCTCTGGGAGTCGATGGAGGTCACCGCCGAGGAGGAAGGGGAGATCATCCTCAAGGGGATCCTTCCCGCCCTCCGTAGGCATGGGCTGGCCACGAAGATCATCATCTGGGACCACAACAAGGACGAGATGGTGAGGCGCGCCAACGTCACCCTCTCCGCGAAGGAGGTGGACGAGGCCGTCTGGGGGATCGGCTACCACTGGTACGTCTCTCATAACTTCGGGAACGTCGAGCTCGCGAGGCGCCTCCATCCGGACAAGCACCTTATCTTCACCGAGGGGTGCGTCGAGCTCGCCAACATCGCCTACGGGGCGGAAGAGACCGGCTCTCCCGACCTCTGGGAGCACGGCTGGCGCTACGGGGAGAACATCATCGAGTGCCTGAAGCGTGGGACCGAGGCCTATCTCGACTGGAACCTCATCCTCGACGAGAAGGGCGGCCCCACATGGGTGGGGAACTACTGCGAGGCCCCCCTCATCTACGACCGGCAGGCGAAAAAGCTCCGCAAGAACCCTTCCTATTACTACATATCGCAGTTCTCCCGGTTCCTCCGGCGCGGGGCCAGGATGTGCTATAGCGCCAGCGACTTCGAGGAAGGCGTGGACACCCTCGCCTTCAAAAACCCCGGGGGAGAGATCCTCCTCTTCGTCCTCAACCGCGGATGGAACAAGTCCGCGACCCTTCTCGTCGGAGGAAAGAAGGCCTTCGTCTCCCTTCCTTCCGATTCCCTCACCACGTTCATCATCGAAGAGAAAGGAGTTTGATCATGATGAAGCGATTCCTGCCACTTCTCCTGGGGCTCGCCTTGGCGGCCCCCGTCATCGGGGATTTCACCCCCCCACTTACGGCGAGGGCCGCTGACGCGCCTTCGGAAGGAACGGTCCTTCATTCCTTCGCCTACGACGCCCAGAACATCCACGCGAAGTACATCCAGGACAAGGTTCCTGCGACCGTCACTGAGGAATATAGGGATACGGTTGCGACGAATTACCAGCAAAATTCGGTTCCCGATCTCTATCACGAGAACGCGAGTTATGCCCGCATCGTTGTTGAGGCTCCGGCGGCAGGCGACTACACCCTTGATGTCAGTACATACGACGCCAACGCGAACCTGTCTGTTTGGCTCTATGTCAACACTTACGAAGCCAAGACGTCAACATCGCTTTCCGGGGCTGGATGGTGGATTAAAGACAAACTTGAGTATAGCCCTCTGACGGTAACGCTTGAGGAAGGGGCGAACGTAATTGTTCTTCAGTGGAATCACTGGGGGAACCTCGTCACATTTGGCTTGGACGATCGTCTGACTCTCAAGGATTTCGGATCCACTGAGGAAGGCGTCTACAACCAGGCGGATTTCGCTTGGAACTGCACCTGGGTTGAGAATCCCCAGGAATCTCTGTGGAACGCGGAGATTTATCCGGAATTCACCTATCTGAAGCAAGACGGGAGCGCCGAATACGAAGGCGCCGCTGAGCTGATCTTCACCCCTGCCTCCGACAGTTACTCCCTCGACCTCGACATCCAGGTCGATGTCTCCGCGGGACTCGAGTCGAGCCTAGCCTTCGCGATCGACGGGGGAACCCGCCAGACCTACGCCTTCCAGACTCCCGAGATCGGGACGGAGGCGACCATCCACCTTCCTTCCTGGTTCCTCGAGGACATCGGCTACGAGCCGGGCCGCGAGAACGACCTCCGCATCACCCAGACGGACGGCACCCAGCAGATCCGCGTCCTCGGGCTTTCTGAGTCGACGGTCGTCGACGCCAGGCCGGGCGAGACGACAGACCGCGTCATCTCCGGGGACGAGCTGAAGTCCTCCATCCTCGTCAAGGGCCGCTCCCTCAACATCGAGGAAGGCATCGCCCTCGACTGGTCCGGCGCCGGGATTGCCTTCGACATCACCGGCGGCGGCGACGTCCGCGCCTCCTTCAACGCCCTCAGCAACACGATGAACACCCGCTTCGCCGTCGAGATCGACGGGGAGTTCACGGGCTACGCCGCTCCGACGGAGAACGCCCTTATCGCGACCGGCCTCAGCGAGGAAACCCACAGGATCGAGCTCACCAAGACGAGCGAGGCGAACGGCGGCCTCACGGATCTCCTTTCCCTCACCGTCTCCGAGGGTGCGACCATCGCCCCTGCCCCCGAGAAGGAGAGGAAGATGCTCTTCCTCGGCGGCTCCATCGTCTGCGGCAACCAGATGGACGCGGACAAGGTCGAGAATCAGTACCAGGCCTTCGCGACCCTTCTTTCCAAGGCGTGGGACGCCGACTACCAGGTCGTCGCCGCCTCCGGGCGCGGCCTCATCCAGGGCACGCTCGGGGAGTCCGGCTGGGCCGCGGACAATACCAGGCAGATCGGGCACATCTGGACCAAAACATCCTATTTCCGCGACAACGAGGCGGAATATGACGTGGATTCCTATGTCCCGGACGCGATCGTCCTGAACGTGGGGAACAACGACATCGGCCAGTGCGAGACGTTCGGGAACACCGAGGAAGAGGTCGCCGCGGAGTGCGCCGCGTTCATCGAGGACATCCTTCTGACGAAGTACCCCGACACGAAGGTCATCTTTGCCTGGGGCATCGGCACGACCCACAGCGAGACCGCGACTTCCGCCTTCCAGTCCGCGATCGAGGGCATCGAAAGTGACAACGTCGCCTTCGTGAACTTCGACCCCCAGATCCAAGGCCAGGGCGGCCATCCCTCCTACTATCAGCACGACCGCATCGCCTCCGTCCTCTCCGAGACCCTCGCCGGGATGACCTCCGAGGAAGACCCCTACGTCCGCAAGTACGACTGGCAGAGCCAGGAGTTCGAGGACGCCACGATCAAGAACTCCCCGAACGCCAAACTTCACGTCTATCCGGAGACGAATGGCCAGAACTGGTCCGGGAACGCCTACTACGGCGACCTCTCCAACTTCAGCGGCACCATCGACGAGATCCTTCCGGACGGAAGCAACGTCGGCCATGCCGAGTTCACCTTCACCGTCGAGAGGGACGGTCTCTACAACCTGCAGCTCGGGTATGCCACGAGCGCGACGGTCGATATCGCCTATAACGCCGACGGGGGCGACTTCATCCTCGCCGAAGGCCTTGGCACGGGCGACTGGTGCGGAGGGCACGGCCGCTACGCGAACCTCCCGATCGTCCTGACCGCCGGCACCCACGTCATCCGCATCACCGCCCCGATCGGGGACGGATGGGCGAACTACGACTACCTGAACCTCCTCTATGTCGCCGAAAGCGAGGTCGTCGCCGAGGCGGATGCCTGGGCGGAGAGCTTCATGAGCGTCACCGGCCCCCTCTGCGAGGACGTCGTCCTCGGGGACGCCGCCTCCTTCCCGGAGGACACCTGGGAGGAGCTTGCCGATTCCTACGCGCTTCTCTCCGACGAGGCCAAGAACCTCCTCGTCGGCGCTCCCGACTACGAGGACATGAGGGCCCGCTACGGGCAGATCCAGCCTAAGTACGGCTACGAGGACTTCCTCAGGACCCCGCTCGGCCATGAGGTCGAGAAGGCGGCCTTCCATGCCCCCGTGGACGGAAGTCCCTTCGCCCAGGACCTGCTCTGGTGGATTCTTCCTGCCGGTCTTCTTGCCCTCGCCCTCATCGGCGGGAGCGCCTACTACGTCAAGAAGAGGAGGACCCGCTAAATGTCCTCCCTTGCCTTGACCCTTGCCCTCGCCGCCCTCTCCCTCGGGGCGGCCGGGGGAGCCAGGATCGCCGAGGATAGCCCCCTCGTCGAGCACCGCTTCGTCGGGGAAAGCCTCCTCGTCCACGCCCGCTATCCCGGAATTGACAAAGGGAACTGGGGGCACGAAAGGGACGGGTTCGGCACCAACTGGGAGCAAAGCCCGATGCCCTCCTCCCCCTTCGACGTGAACAGTACCTACGCCCGCATGGTGATCGAAGCCCCGAGGACGGACGCCTACGAGGCCTCCATCAGCCACGCGTCCGGCGCCTACTCGATCGCGATATTCACCAATTCGCTCGAGAACCGGCAGGATATCACCCTCCCTGACAATGGCTGGAGCCTTGGCGACACCGCCATCACGCTTGACCTCCAGGAAGGAAAGAACGTCCTGATCATCCAGGTGAACAACTGGGGCAGGATGGAATCCCTGAATCTTCCGGAAGAGCTGGACGTCGTCGTTTCCGAAAGCGTCCCCGGCACCTATGGCACCTACGACATCGTCTGGCAGTCAGCCTATCCCGAGACGAACGACGAGAGCCTCTTCGACCCGGAGGCGGAAGTCTCCTACGACGGCCTCAAGTTCGACGGAAGCGACGACTTCGAAGGCGCGGCCGTCCTCTTCATGACCCCTCAGGAAGGGACGAGGTCCCTCGACGTCGACCTCACTCCTGTCCATAGCGACTCCACCCTCAGCGGCACCCCCACCCTCGGCATCCAGGTCGGGACGGGGCTGTCGAGCCAGGTCTTCGACCTCGGGGAGCTGACGCTCGGGGAGCGCTCCACGTTCCATATCCCGAGCAACGTCCTCGATACCCTTGGCTTTGCCACCGGGAGCGAGAACTACATCCGCCTCTCGGGCGAG
>CALVOS010000070.1 GCA_944350325.1 uncultured Bacilli bacterium
CCCCGGCCAGCTCGGGCCCGATCTCTCCGTGCGCCATCAGAAAAGCCTCCGATCACAGTAGGGTAACCGGAGGCAGAAACCTTTGGGGGCTTTTTGTTTCGGACTCCGAATTACGGGGTCCAGATTATTCTGCCTCCTTTTTCGTTACCCAAGGTAATTCTTCTCGCGGGATTGGGAGCGGTAATAGAGAGCCTTGCACTCCCTAAAGGACAGTTCCGGATGAGCGGACACAATGCCCTTGTATTCCTTGCTCATCCCGATGAGGCGGGAGCGCTCCTTTATGAACGCGGAAATGCGGCGCGAGACTTCCGGGTATTCTTCCTCCATATGGGAGCGAAGCCACTGGGCGAGGAGGATCAGGTGCTTCTTGAGCGCGCACATGATTGGATTGATCTTTCCATCGTTGGCCAGGATGTTCGCCAGGCACTCTCCTCCGCAGGCGAAGCGGAAGGGGCAAAGCCCGCATTCATGGCGGCCAAGGCCATCCTGGAACAGTTTCTCCTGGCTTCCCTCGGCCAAGCCGTTCGCTGTTCCGATCAGGCATTCGTGGCATTCGGATAAGGGGGCGCAGGGGTATACGCCGCCGTCTTTTGCCAGATAGGCTCTTCCAAGCCCGGCGTCGCATCGGAGGATGGAGGCTCCTCCCTGGTAGCTCCTCGAAAGGAACTTGCCGAAATAGTCGTCTCCGTTTAGAAGCGCGAAAAGAAGCCTTGCATTTCCTGCTTTCGCACGTTCCAGCAAGGTTTTGGCAAGATTGTCGTATTCCCCGAGCCAGTCCTCCATGGTTTCCTTGCTGAAGGCGTCCTTGCCGCGGACGGGCTTGAGGGCGATCGTGCTGAAATAAGGCAGGAGGGAGTCCATGGCGTCGACGATGGGGAAGGACGGGCCTCCGAAGGTCATCGCCGCGCCTAGGAACGACCTGTCCTTTATGGCACGCACGTTCCTGATGATCCTGTCGAATGTAGGGGAACCCCCTGCGGTCCTCCTTGCTGAGTCATGGATGTTCTTCGGCCCGTCGACGCTGATCCCGAATATGATCTCGTTTTCCTGGAGGAGGCGGACGATGTCCGGGGAGAGCAACGTTCCGTTGGTGACGAAGGTCACGAGGACCTCTCTCCGGAGTTCTTCCTGCTTTTCCTTCGCCCAGGCGGCGAGGGCGAGGACCGTTTCGAGGTTGAGGAGAGGCTCCCCCTTTCCGCTCAAGTCGATCCAGTACTGCTCGAAGCCGGGGTATAGAGACATCCCTCTTTCGGCGAGAGCGATCGCTTCCTCAGGGGAGAGGCGCTCTTTCAAATGGCTTTTGTTGAAGCAGTAGCTGCACCTTAGGTTGCATTCCTCCGTGGGGGAAAGGCAGAGGTTCATCCTTCGCCTTGGCATTTCGCTCAGGGCAGGAAGCCTTCCGATCCTGATTGAATTGTCCTCGGCCTTTTTCCGGTCGAGGGAAACGATCCCGTTATTCGGGTTTACGTAGACGTTTTCCCCAAGGATCCGGAAGGATGCTATCTCAGAAGGATACATCGGGGTTGTTCCTGCCTTTGCTTTGGAACGCGATTAGGAGGACGGCAAAGAAGACGAAATAGGCGGTGGTGTCGGAAGGGACATTGCATTCGGAAGGAAGCGCGCCCTCAACCGTTTCCCTCGCCTCCGCGATGAAGGCGGCAAGGTGTGAGGAGCCGGCCCCTTCCTTAGGCTCTTCATGAAGGCGGGGCATGCTGTCCCTGACGTTCTCCGGAATCGCCTTGTAGGCGGAGGACGGCCCATAAAACGTGATGGGAACGGCTTTGGGAATCTCTGCCTTGATTGCTGTCAGATAGGATCTGGACTTGCTGGCCCTATCCATATCAAGGATCGAGACGGGAAAGAAATGGCCCTCCGCCACGAGGAAGAGATTCCGTCCCTCGGAAGTCAGGAGCGGGAAGAGGCCGACTTCTTCGATATCCCCCACTAGCCCCATTTCGTGCGACATTCCCATGAGCCCCCTCAGGAGGGGATCATGGCTTTCCCATAGCCGGGAGAGGACCCTCCGCATACTCTGGCCCTCCTCGTCCTGCCGCATCGCGATGTCCCCGACGCGGGAAAGGCGTTCCTGGAGCTGAGGGAGGGCTTCTTCGCCATCCATCGCCTGGCGCAGCAGTTCCAAGGGCCTGACAATGTCGACGAAGCGGCTGTTGTCCATTTCCGCTCTCCTAGGCTTTCCCAATTTCTTCTTGGGGAGGTCGGAGTTCATGGCACGGACAAGGGAAAGGCCATACTCGACGGGGTCGAAATGAATCCTTTTTAGATCCTCATGGTAGCCCAGGGTCGCGACGAAACGGGTCACGGTCTTCTTCCGTTCCTTGGAATAGTGCGATTCGTATATCTGGAGATATAGCCCCCTTTTGCGGATGCTTTTCCTCAGGAAGTAGCTCATAGGGGGTGAGGCAGGGGAAGGAATGGGTTTTATTCCGCCTTGGTTTCAGGATGGAAGTAGGCCCATATCTTGCAGAAGACGTACACGAGGAAGTTGGGGAGCGCCGCGCCGAACAGGATGATGAGACCCATCTGCCAGTGCTCGTCCTGGACGCGGTACATAAAGTTGTGGAATCCACCGGAAGAGGTTTTCGCATAGAACCCCATGCCTGTGAAGGCGATGAGAGATACGAGGGCGAGCACAATTGATGTTGACAGGAAGCACCTTGCGAAGAGGGGATCCTTGGCGAATTCGTTCATCCCCCATTTTGTTCCCTTCTTTATTTCGTGGATTTTTCGAGAGATCGGCCGGTAGAGAACCGTGTAGAGGGGAATCAGGCCGAACAAGACGGTGTAGATGGTGAGGTATGCCGACGGATAGAAGTAGGCGCTTAGATGGAGGAAAGTTCTTGTGTCAAGAAAGAAGAGAAGGGTTATGACCCCCGTGTAGCAGGCGAGGAGATGATTAATCTTCTTCATTGCCCCCTCCTAGCAAAGGTCCCACCGGAAATAGACCGTGGTGCTCTTTGACTCCGTATGGTCGCTCCACCACCAACTGTCTTTCATGGTAGCAGAAACGTCGAGGTCGATGAGGAAGGATTCGTAGTATTCAGGAGCTATCCCACCACTCACCCCAACCTCGCTTTTACTCATTTCAAAGAGGATAACGGTGCTCAGTTGGTAAGGGATCGTGTATAGATCTTCATCGGTGACATTGAAGCTCCACATTAAGGAACTCCCATCAGGCGACGGGCTGAAGGAAATTACCGGGTTTTCGCTTGTTGTGGATACGGTTTTTGAATAATTGAAGGCTAGGGATCCAGATGATCCTGCGGAAACACCTATGTATCCTCCTTCAATGCTTAGTCCACTGTCGATTCCTTGATTGATGGTTGCGTTATAAGCGCTTGTAACTGTTGTTGTGAACGAACTCGAACGAGGGGCGCTTGTTAGGTAATGGGTTTCGATTGGGTCTTTGCCAGGTCCAAAATAGCTGCCTCTCAACGATATATCGACACTTCCGTTATATATCTGTCCTGCGGGGTCATATTGTGTGTAGCCGTTTTGGTTGTAGAAGGCCCCTGGAGTGAAGAAGAAGTCAGCCCTGAGAAGGAAGAGGAGGGAGAGATCGGTAAACTCCGCATGTTCGACATAGAACTTGCACTGCACCACTCCGTTGTCGTGGTCGATGAGCTTGAGGTAATCGGTGCTTCCCAGGTAGGACAGGTTTTCTCCCGGAGTGTATTCAGATGGATTGTTGGGCCAGAAGAAGGTGTATTCGTTTCCAAGTACACCGCCGGAGGATGTGAGAGACAGAAGCGTGACGATCGCCAATTCCTCTAGAGCCATTTCAGACCCCCTTTTTGTGTCCACATTTTATATTGTGATGTGAAAACCACGGAGATAATTCGGAGGTAGCATATTCCAAATTGTAAGGGTGTAGTCTGTCGTTTCCTTGGACGATAAACCGGTAAACCGGTAATTCACTCCGGAAATCTCCTTCCTCCCCATCCTTTCATTGCCTTGAGCGCCCGCGCGCATAAAATCAGCAGAGTAACGCCGTGCTTTTCATCGCGGCGAGCCGCCAGGAGGTACCGTCGATGGCCATACGCGCCGACAGCAGGGAGAAGATCGAGAGGATCTGCGACTCCCATAAGGGGGAGCCCTCGCCCCTCATGATCGTTCTCGAGGAAATCCAAAGGGAGTTCGGCTACATCCCCTTCGAGGTGCAGGAGATCGTCGCCGAGAAGCTCTCCCTTCCCGTGAGCGACGTGTACGGGGTCGTCACCTTCTATAACTTCTTCTCCCTGAATCCCAAGGGGAAGTACGTGATCGGCGTCTGCCTCGGCACCGCCTGCTACGTGAAGAGCAGCCAGGCCGTCATCGACAAGTTCGAGGAGGTTCTCGCGATCAAGACCGGCGAGACGAGCGCGGACGGCCTCTTCACGATCGAGGCGCTCCGCTGCATCGGGGCCTGCGCCCTCGCCCCGGCCGTCAGCGTGAACGGCAAGGTCTATCCGATGGTCACCCCGGACAAGGTCCCGGCGATCGTCGCCGAATACCGCAAGATGGAGGAGGTCGCCTGATGATCGAGGAGATCAAGAGCCCCGCGGAGCTGGATTCCGCGATCGAGACCTGCACGGAGGCCTTCGAAAGGAAGATCTCCGGCAAGGGCGGGAAGCGCGCCGTCCTCGTCTGCGGAGGGACGGGCTGCCTTTCCAACGACTCCGAGGCGATTCTCAAGGAGTTCGAGCGCCTTGTCGAGGAGCGGGGGCTCTCCCGAAGCGTCACCGTGAACCATGTCGGCTGCTTCGGTTTCTGCTCGCAGGGGCCGTTCGTGAAGATCTACCCGGAGGACACCCTCTACTGCAAGGTCAAGGCGAGGGACGTCCAGGACATCGTCGAGGAGGACCTCGTCAAGGGCCACGTCGTCGAGCGCCTTCTCTACGTGGATCCCGTCACCCACGAGAGGGTCGAGCGCCAGGACGACATCACCTTCTACAAGCGCCAGATGCGGATCAGCCTTCATGGCTGCTCCCTCGTGAACCCGGACTTCCTCGAGGAGGCGCTTGGCTACGACGGCTTCAAGGCCCTCAAGAAGGCGCTCACCTCCATGACCCCGCAGGAGGTCATCGACGAGGTGCTCGCCTCCGGGCTCCGCGGGAGAGGGGGCGCCGGCTTCCCCACGGGGAGGAAGTGGCAGTTCGCCGCCGACCAGAAGAGCGAGGAGAAGTACATCGTCTGCAACGGGGACGAGGGCGACCCCGGCGCCTTCATGGACCGCTCGATCCTCGAGGGGAACCCCTTCGAGGTGATCGAGGGGATGATGATCGCCGGCTATGCCTTCGGGGCGAAGGAGGGCTACTTCTACGTCCGCGCCGAGTATCCCGTCGCCGTCGAGCGGCTCCGCCGGGCGATCGAGGACATGGAGAAGGTCGGGCTCCTGGGGGATAACATCCTTGGGACGGGCTTCTCCTTCCGCGCGCATATCCGCGAGGGCGCGGGCGCCTTCGTCTGCGGCGAGGAGACGGCGCTCCTCAACTCCATCGAGGGGAAGCGGGGAATGCCCCGACCCCGCCCGCCCTTCCCCGCCATCAAGGGGCTCTGGGGCAAGCCGACCTGCGTGAACAACGTCGAGACCCTCGCCCAGGTCCCCTACATCATGCGCGTGGGCGCCGAGAAGTACCGCGAGGTCGGGACCGAGGGAAGCAAGGGCACGAAGGTGTTCGCCCTCGGGGGCAAGGTCAATAACGTCGGGCTCGTCGAAGTCCCGATGGGGACGACCCTCCGCGAGCTCATCTACGAGATCGGAGGCGGGATCCCCGGTGGCAAGAGGTTCAAGGCCATCCAGACCGGCGGTCCTTCCGGGGGCTGCCTGACCGAGGAGGACCTCGACACCCCCATCGACTACGACACCCTCGTCGCCAAGGGCTCGATGATGGGTTCGGGAGGGGCGATCGTCATGGACGAGGATAACTGCACGGTCGACGTCGCCCGCTTCTACATGGACTTCATCTGCAGCGAGAGCTGCGGGAAGTGCACCCCTTGCCGGATCGGGACGAAGAGGCTCTACGAGATGCTCTCCGAGATCGTCGAGGGCAAGGGAACGAAGGAGACGCTCGAGGAGATGAAGGCGCTGGCTTCCGTCATCCACCAAGGGTCGCTATGCGCGCTTGGGCAGACCGCGGCCAACCCCATCCTCTCCACGATGGAGAAGTTCCCGGAGGAATATCTCGCCCACGTGGAGAGGAAGGAATGCCCTGCGCATGTGTGCAAGAGGCTCATCCGCATCGAGATCAACCCCGAGCTTTGCCGGAAGTGCTCCCTTTGCGCGAGGAACTGCCCGGTCGGCGCCATCACCGGCGTCCCCGGGAAGGAGCCCTACCACATCGACCAGAAGAAGTGCATTAAGTGCGGCGCCTGCGTGAGCAGCTGCCGCTTCAAGGCCATCGCGAGGAAGTAGGAGGGAACCATGGCAACTGTCGAAATCAAGATCGAGGGGCGCCTCTACCAGGTGGACGACTCCCTCACCGTCCTCGAGGCGGCGCGGGAATGCGGCTACCGGATCCCCACCCTCTGCTACTGGAACAAGGGGCATAACTCCCTGGGGTCCTGCCGGGTGTGCCTCGTCGAGATCAAGGGGACGAGGGGATCCCGCCTCACCGCCTCCTGCGTCTATCCCGTGAAGGAATGCCCCGCCTCCCGCGGCTTCGAGATCCTCATCGGCTCCCCCTCGGCGGTGAGCGCGAGGAGGACCGCGGTGGAGCTTCTCCTCTCTAATCACAGCAAGGATTGCCAGACCTGCTCGCGGAACGGGGAGTGCGAGCTTCTCGAGGTCGCGAACATCACGGGCGCCAAGACCGGAAGCTACCTTGGGGAGAGAACTCCGACCACGAAGGACGAGCTTGCCCCGGGAATCGTCCGCGACACGAGCAAGTGCATCCTCTGTGGCCGCTGCATCGAGCGGTGCAAGGAGGCGACGGGCATCGGCATCCTCGGGTTCGAGAACCGCGGGTTCCAGACGATCGTCGCCCCGATCGCCAACCGTTCCTTCCGTAGCGTCCCCTGCCTCCAGTGCGGGCAGTGCGTGAACGTCTGCCCGACCGGCGCCCTTAGCGAGAAGCGCGAGATCGACCGCGTCGACGAGGCCTTCCGCGCGGGGAAGTACGTCGTCTGCCAGGTGGCTCCCGCCGTGAGGGCTGCCATCAGCGAGGAGTTCGGGCATCGGATCGGCGAGGAGAACGGCGAGGGGAAGATGGTCGCGGCCATCCGCAGGCTTGGCTTCCGGAAGGTGTTCGACGTCGACTTCGGCGCGGACCTCACCATCATGGAGGAGAGCCACGAGCTCCTGGAGCGGATGCTCCATGGGACCGGCCCCCTCCCCCAGATCACCAGCTGCTCGCCAGGGTGGATCAACTACCTTGAGTACTTCTATCCGGACCTCATCCCGAACGTGAGCACCTGCAAGTCCCCTCACGAGATGCAGGGGGCGATCACCAAGAGCTACTTCGCGAAGAAGGAGGGCATCGATCCGAAGGACATCTTCGTGGTGTCCGTGATGCCTTGCACGGCGAAGAAGTATGAGAAGGAGCGGCCCGCGAACGCGGTGGACGGGCTAGCCGACGTGGACGCGGTGCTCACCACGAGGGAGCTCGCCCTTCTCATCAAGCGCTCGGGCATCCTCTACGACGAGCTTCCCGAGGAGGAGTTCGACCCGATGCTCGGGGAGAGCTCCGGCGCGGGCGCCATCTTCGGCGTCACCGGGGGAGTGATGGAGGCCGCCCTCAGGACCGCCTACTTCACCCTGACGGGGAAGGAGTACGAGAAGGTCGCCTTCGAGTGCGTGCGCGGCTTCGCGGGCGTCAAGGAGGCCACCATCGAGATCGCCGGAAGGACGATCAAGGTTGCGGTGTGCTCCGGCGCGGCGAACGCGAGACCCATCCTCGAGGCCATCCGCGCGGGGAAGAGTGAGTACGCCTTCGTCGAGATCATGGGCTGCCCCGGAGGCTGCCTCAATGGCGGGGGACAGCCGTACGTGAAGCCTACCCTCCTCCCGCGGGAGGGGAAGGACA
>CALVOS010000071.1 GCA_944350325.1 uncultured Bacilli bacterium
TCGGGATCGTCCCGACGAGGTGGTCCCTCTCCGTCCACATGATCTTCTCGTCCGAGACGAGGTAGGCTCCCGAGCCGAGGGCGGAGGCCATCGGGACGAGGAAGGGGAGGACGAGGAGGAGGGAGAGGGCCGCCGCAGGGAGGATGCGGACCCAGAACCCCTTCTCCTTGACGAGGCGGAGGCAGTCCCGGTAGCGGAAGCCCGCCATGAGGAGGAGCGCCAGGACCTCGAGGAAGGCCGTGTAGGGGTGGCTGAGGGCCGTCCCCGCGATGGCAAGCGCGAGCAGGGAATAGGGGAGCGTCCGCGGGGACTCGTCCGTGAAGATCCGGTAGGCCCCGTAGAAGGCGATCGGCGGGAACATGAGCGCGAAGGCCTCGCTGAGCGAGAAGCGGTAGAGGAAGCAGAAGAGGCGGTAGGGCATGAACACGTAGAAGATGCCGGCGGCCAGGGCGAGGCTCCTCCGGCCTGACGCGCGATAGGCGAGGAGGTAGGCGAAGACCCCAGAGACGAAGAGGGAAAGGACGGCGACCGCCTTGATCGAGCCGATGAGGGTCGCCCCCGCCCACTCGAAGAGATAGGCGAGGATCGCCGCGAGGTACTGGAAGAGGAGCCCGTAGAAGAGCCCCATGTTCATCGCGTAGTTCCCCATGTAGACGTGGTTCGTCGAGAAGAGGAAGCCGTGCTGGAGCCCGTAGTAGATGTCGTAGGTCATCGCCAGCTGCACGGTCCCGTCGTCCCCGTCGGTGATCCAGGGGAAGAGGACCCACACCCAGAGGGCGATGAGGGAGCAAAGGAGGATGACGAGGTAGGGGAAGAGGCGGTGGAGGAGGGAGAGTGCCCTGCCTTCTTCCGCGAGGGGACGCGCGGCCTCTTCTTCCTTCCTCAGGCGGATGCTCATGGGGGAGTTATAAGCGTTACGCGCGCGCACGACAAGGAGAAAGGAAGGGGAAGACCCTTCCGGGGAAGGGCTTCCGAGCGGAGGGGAGAAGGGGAGCAGTCGTCCAAAAAGAGGGGCGAATAAGCGCGTCCAGAGGCATAGGAAATCTTGCAAGGCCAAAAATCAGAGACGAAAAATCGGCACCTGAGATAAGTGCCGATGGATACGGAAGAAATGAGTTTTTGAGTAATACCAGAAATCTACTAGTTTCTCTCTACTTCTCTCGTAGACCAGTCTGCGGGCCTCTCCGTCCCCTCGCGGAGCCTCCGGATGTTCGGGATGTGGCGGATGACGAGCACGAGGTAGGCAAGGAAGGCGGCCCCCATGCTCCACCAGCCGAAGGAAAGCCCGCCCGGGAGGAGCCCGAAGGTCCAGGAGAGGATCGCCCCGTCCCAGCCCGTCCCGAGCGCGACGGCGCCCAGGATGATCTCGAAGAGGAGGAGGAAGGCCCCCGAGACGAGGCTCGAGATGGAGACGACCTTCTTCCGGAGCAGGAGGACGAGGAAGAAGCTGAGGAAGCAGAGGAGGAACCCGAGCCAGCTCGTGCCCCCGACGATCGCCATGAAGCAGGCGACCCCCTTCCCGCCCTTGAACCTGAGCCAGACGGGGTAGCAGTGCCCGAGGGAGGCGATGAGGGCGGCCGCCCAGGGGAGATAGGCTCCCTCGAGCCAGAGGACCCCCTCCCCATAGGGGAAGGCGAAGCGCGCGACGGCCCAGCTCGCCCAGAAGACGAGCGCGGTCTTGAGGATGTCGAGGACGATGACGAGGATGCCGATCTTCTTCCCGAAGACGCGCCCGGCGTTCGTCCCGCCGGGGTTCCCCGACCCGTACTTCCGGAGGTCCTTGTGGTAGAGCCACTGCCCGAGGACGAGGCTCGTGGGGAAGGAACCCACGAGATAGCCGCCGAGGAGCGTGCCGAGGAGAAGCAGGGTGTTCAGGAGCCAGTTTTCCATCCGTGGCACTATACAACAGCCGCCTTCCCTTGAAAAAGCGAGGAGGCGCGGAGGTTTCCCCCTTAGGGGAAGGCCGTTTCCGGGTTATAATCCGTCCGATGCAAGAGCAAGAACTTGAGAAGGTCCTCGCGGAGGAGGACTACGACGCTTCCTCGATCGAGGTGCTCTCGGGACTCGAGGGAGTGAGGAAGCGCCCGGGGATGTACATCGGCTCCACCGGGCCCTCGGGGCTCCACCACCTCGTGTGGGAGATCCTCGATAACGCGGTCGACGAGGCGGTGAACGGCTACGGGAAGAAGATCAGCCTCACGATGCACAAGGACGGCTCGATCTCGATCGAGGACGAGGGGCGCGGGATGCCCGTGGACATCCACCCCAAGGCCGGGGTGCCCGCCATCCAGCTCATCTTCACGGCCCTCCATAGCGGCGGGAAGTTCAATAGCGCGGCCTACAAGGTCTCCGGCGGGCTCCACGGGGTGGGGGCGACGGTCACCAACGCCCTTTCCGAGCGCGTCAAGGTGAACGTCTGGCGGAAGGGGAAGGCCTACGAGATCTCCTTCAAGGACGGGGGGAAGCTCGACGAGCCCCTCCGCGAGACGGGCGACACCTGGAAGCACGGGACGATGGTCACCTTCAAGCCCGACCCGCAGATCTTCCCCAACACCCGCTTCTCCTACGAGACGATCGCGCACCGCCTCGAGGAGAAGAGCTACCTCCTCACCGGCGTCCGCTTCCTCCTCGTCGACGAGAACACGGGGCAGAGGAAGGAGTTCTACTGCGAGAACGGCCTTAGGGAGTACGTGCTTTCCCTCACGAAGGGGAAGGCGCCCCTGGGCGAGGTCATCGACTTCTCCGGCGAGAAGGAGGGTATCCGGATGGAGGTCGCCCTCCGCTGGAGCCAGGGGGACTACCAGGAGAGCATCTACAGCTACGCGAACGACGTGAGGACCGGGGACGGGGGCACCCACGAGAGCGGCTTCAAGAGCGGCCTCACCAAGTGCCTCAACGAATGGGCGCAGGCCAACGGCCTCCTCAAGGGGCAGGCGCTGGAAGGGTCGGACATCCGCGAGGGCCTCACCGCGGTCGTCTCCGTCAAGGTCCCCGAGGGCATGAACGAGCTCGAGGGGCAGACCAAGGGGAAGCTCGGGACGCCCGCCGCCCTTCCCGCGGTGAGCGCCCTCGTCCAGGAGAAGCTCCCCTACTTCCTCGACGAGCACCGGGAGTTCGGCCTTGAGCTCGTGCGGAAGTGCGAGGCGAGCCGCCACGCCCGGGAAGCCGCGCGGAAGGCCCGCGAGGCCGTCCGCGGGACGAGGAAGAGGACGCCCGAGGCGATCATCTCCGACAAGCTCGCCGCCGCCCAGGGGAAGGACTATCGGAGGAACGAGCTCTTCATCGTCGAGGGCGACTCCGCCGGAGGGACCGCCAAGACCGGGCGGGACAGGAGCCACCAGGCGATCCTCCCTCTCAGGGGGAAGCCCCTCAACACCTACGGGCTCCCGCTCGGGAAGGTCATGGAGAACGTCGAGTTCGCGACCCTCATCCAGACGATCGGCGCCGGGGCGGGCGAGGAGTTCGACCCCAAGGACAGCCACTACGGGAAGATCATCATCATGACGGACGCCGACACGGACGGGGCGCACATCCAGACGCTCCTTCTGACTTTCTTCTGGAACTTCATGCGCCCCCTCGTCGACCAGGGGATGGTCTACGTCGCCCAGCCGCCCCTCTACCGCGTCTATAAGAAGAGCGACCCCTCGCGCCACGTCTACTGCTGGAGCGAGGAGGAGCTCGAGTCCGCGCGGAAGAAGATCGGGGCCGGCTACGGCATCAACCGCTACAAGGGGCTCGGGGAGATGAACGCCCAGCAGCTGGCGGAGACGACGATGAACCCGGGGACGAGGCAGCTCCTCCGCATCGTCGTCGAGGACCCCCTCGCCCTGGAGAAGAAGATGGGCGTCCTCATGGGGAAGGACTCGCTCCCGCGCTGGGACTGGATCCAGGAGAACGTCACCTTCGTCCTCGAGGACGAGTTCCAGGAGATCCTGAAGGGGGAGGAGAGCAATGGCTAGGAAGAAGGAAGAGCTCCGCCCTGTCGAGGAGGAGCCCCGCGCGAGCGAGATGGACTCGCTCCTCGGGGAGCGTTTCGCCATCTACGCGAAGGACGTGATCCAGAACCGCGCGATCCCGGATGCCAGGGATGGGCTCAAGCCCGTCCAGCGCCGCATCCTCTACGGG
>CALVOS010000072.1 GCA_944350325.1 uncultured Bacilli bacterium
AGAACTTGACCGCCTCCCGGAAGGCGATCGCCGCCTCCCGCATGGAGCGCTCGTCCGAGAAATGGAGGTAGCGCCTCCTGCTCGCCTCGTCGAGCACCGTGTACTGGCAGGACCTGCCCTCCAGGCCCGGCGCCCTGCGCTCCTTCGGCACGAACTTGACGTCCATCTGCCACTTGTCGCCGGGGTAGGGCGGGGTCTGGTATGGCCTGTCGCGCTTCCTCTTGGGGTTCGTCCTGCAGGGCTCCGTGAATCCCTCCCTCCGGAGGATCCTTAGGCAGGTCCGGCAGCGCATCGAAAGGCCCGCCATCCGGCACCTCGCCCAGACGTCGACCGCCGGGTCGCCCGGGTTCCTCCTGCGGAGCGCCACGGCCTTCCGGGCGAACCCCGGGCCCTTCTTGGCCGGGTGCCCGGGCTTCGGGCGGTGGGACTGGGGGAGGAGCGACCCCTCCGTCCCGTCGTAGCGCCTGACCCACCTCCAGAGCGTCGCCCTGGAGACGTGGCAGTGGCCGCAGGCCTTCTTCCTCGGCCAGCCGGACTCGACGGCCCTCCGGACGGCGTGGAGCCGCGTCTCCCTGCCGAGCGGCAGGCGGCCGCCGAGCGGTTCCTTTGCTATCGTCTTCACGCACCTCTCCTCCCTGTTTCGCGAACGGAAACATTATGGGCGAGGTGCTTTTTCATGCCTTCCGATTTTATTTCCCATCATTTGTCCCAGAACAGATCCGGACACAAGGCGACTTGTCATCGTCGACAAGAGGGACTACGTTCTCTGTTTCTATATGATAAGCGGCATGTTCCTGTTCACGGACATGGCGGGGGACGTCGTGCTCGTTAAAAATCCATAAGGCCTGTCCCCTGCCCGAGAAGGAACCAACGCGCCTATACCTTCCCGACCATAGGAACCCTCTCCGTCTTCCGGCGTCTGAAGCATCCACTTCTGATACGTCACAGTGGGTCCGCCATGCTTTTATTGCGGGAAACGCAGACTTCTAGCGATTTTCTATTGCGGAAATCGCATAAAACAGCCAATTTCCTGTTGCAGAAAACGCACGATTGCCTTGAGCCGGGAGTAACCAGAATCTTGTGCAGAGGCCACAGCAGCATCCGCCCTCCAAGGAACGAGGAGATGCGCCTGGCGATCTCCTCCATCCACGGGGCTCTAGAGATGAGGGTCGTCTCGATGTCCCTCTCTTGCAAAGATGGCCTCAGAAGACAGAGGGCAGGACGATGGAAAGAGATCGTCAGATGCCGCGACGCACGACGTTTGAAATCCCGATGGACCTACAAGGACCGTCTTCACGAAATTCCGGACACTTGCGAAAGGAGACGCTCGTCCTGGACAAGGGCGGGAAGGAAGGGGGCGTAGAAGGAGGGCAAGGTGAGCACCTTCCCCGCCCTGCCGATGTTCTTTCGTCCCAGCTTGGTCCCAAATGCGGTTTCGGGATTTCCTTCCCCCAGGATGGCCGCCATCGACTTCGCGCGCCCGTCCCCCGCCTTGGCCTCGACCAGGACGATGCCCGCGCGGCTTGGCAATAGGAAATCAACGTCCATGGTAGAGTCTTTCTTTCGGTAGGTCCATAGAGGCGCGCCTTCCTTCCGGAGCGCGGAGGCGACCGCGTTCTCAAGAAGCGCTCCTTTCCAAATGCCGAAGTCCTTCCCCTGGGTAAGGCTGAGGAAGGAGCCTTCGTCCAGCTGGGCCATCAGGAAGCCCGTGTCGAAGAAATAAGGCTTGAAGATAGAAGGGTCGAGATAGGCCGGGACCGGTTCCTTGAGCGCATTGGCGAAGATGGCGGGCGCGAGAATCCCGCTTTTCTCAAGCCAGTCGATGGCGCCTAGGTAGTCGCGCTTCCTCGCCCCACGGGCGATATTGGCGTAGCGGAACCGCTTGTTTTCCTTCCCCAAGGTAGGCGCCAGGCTCCGGAAGGCGGAAAGAAGGCGCACCTTGTCGAGACCTTGGGAGTACTTGCCGATGTCCTCCTCGAATGAGCGGACGTATGCCCTCTGGAGGCGGAAGGGCGTGCCGTAGGTCCCCTCCCTGATGAAGGAGGAGACGGCAAGGGGCATCCCCCCGACGAGGACATGCTCGTCCCAAAGGGCGAAAAGCCTTTCCAGTTCCCCGGGGGCGAAGGGCTCGAGCTCGATCGCCTGCCTTATGAGCCGTTCCCGGAGGTCGTGGGGATAACCCGATGCGAGGAGGAACTCCCAGAAATCCATCGAGGTCGCGTCCACCTCTTCCTTATATCCCGCGGCATGGCTCCGGATCTGCCCCTCGAAGACGCCGAGGAGCGAGCCGCTTAGGATGAGGTCGAAGCGACCGTCCCGCGCAAAGTACTTCAGGCTCGTCGCGACGTCGGGCAGCTCCTGGCACTCATCGAAGAAAATGAGGGTCTTTCCCGGGATGAACCGGTAGCGGGGCTCCCTGAGGGAAATCGCCTTGATGACTTCCGCAGGCGAGTATCCCCTCTCCAGGATCCCCAGCATATCCTTGTCGCGGACGAAGTCGAGATCCACGACGGATTCGTAGGAGGAAAGCCCGAAGCGAAGGATGGTCTCGGTCTTTCCGACCTGGCGAGGCCCTGCGACGACCAAGGGCAGGCGTCTCTCCCTGACTTCCAGCCAAGAAGGAAGGAATCCATCCTCCTTTCGAGGTATGGCTCCGGGCTGAGGAAGCCGCGCGTGAACGAACGGGGGGATGCCTGATCCATGATGGGATTTTTGCCGCAAATACAGGCTTTGGCAAAAAAGAGGACGAACTTTTTGCCTATTTTGGCAGAAATCTTGAGGAACTTTTCTGTTGTTTTGGCAAGAAATCTGACGAACTTCAATGGAATTTATTAAATTTCGCCGAATACAGCGTTATTCGTTTTTTGAGATGGAATGTTCAAACTATCGTCCCTACCCTTCTCCACGCGCCTTGAGCGGCGCCTTCCTTCACGAAGGCTTCCGATCTTCCCGGTCGCCCTGGATAGAGAAAAGCCGCCCCTCGCGGGACGGCTCTTCGGAACTTCTTCCGGGACTACTTCCGGAGGCCGAGCGAGGCAATGAGGGACTCGTAAGCCGGGCGGTCGTGATCCATCAGGTAGGCGAGGAGGCTCCTCCTCTTGCCGACCAGGATCAGGAGCGAGCGGCGGGCGCAGGCGTCCTGCTTGTTCGCCTTGAGGTGGGCGGTCAGCTCTTCGATGCGCTTGGTGAGGAGGGCGACCTGGACGGCGGCGCTTCCGGTGTCGGTCGCGCTCTTGCCGTACTTCTTGACGATGGTGCTCTTCTCTTCCTTCTTGAGGGCCATGTACGTTTCTCCTTTCTCTAGGTACTAGGCGGCCTTCCCTCCGGCCCGGTCGAGGAGACGGCCTGGACTGGGGGATGTCGCAACGCGGACTATACGCGTGCGCGGGGCGGAGGGCAAGGAGGAATGGCAGGTCGGGAAAACAAGAATGGAGATTTCCTTCTTGAAGAAAGATTCCCGGACCAAGGCTAGCGCCAAAGAGAATCAGCGTCCGGAAGCAAACGCATCCTGGATCCCCGGGGCTTGCGGAATCCCGGGGCAGGAAACCTTGCCCTCCTCGAGGGCATCGAGGAAATACGGGAAGAGGAAATGCGGGATGGTCAGGAGCCTATGCTCCTTGTTCCAGCCGCACGAGGATGCCGTGACCTTCAAGGCGAAGTCGTCGTGGTTATGGAGGCGGAAATCATTGAGAGAGCCCATCGAGCCGCCAGTCCGTTTCACGTCCACGGGGATTAGCTTCCCCTGGAAGGAAAGGAGGAATTCCAACTCCGCGTTCCGTTTCCCTTCCCAAAAGAATAGCGGGAGTCCGCGCGCACGGAGCTCGATCGCCGCCTCGTTCTCATAAAAGGATCCCGAGAAAGCGCTACGCCCCGGGACGAAAAGGGCGGAAGGCGAGATGCCTTCGCTCAAGGAATAGATCCCCATGTCCGCGTAGTAAAGGCGGAAGAAACCAGGGTCTTCGGCCAGCAGGGGAAGGAGGGCACGCTCCTTCACACGGTCGGACCGAAGGAGGAGGCCTGCCTCCAGCAGCCATTGGATGGCGCTTTCGAAATCCCGGGTTCTCTTCCCCTTCTCGATCGCGGAGGCGTGGAAGTTCGGATGAGCGCGATTCAATAAAGAAGGCAAGGCCGAGAAGAG
The DNA here is from genome assembly GCA_944350325.1 of uncultured Bacilli bacterium. Classification (GTDB taxonomy): domain Bacteria; phylum Bacillota_I; class Bacilli_A; order RFN20; family CAG-826; genus UBA4951. The sequence continues at coordinate 4,139 of CALVOS010000072.1, forward strand.
CATTCTCGTTCGCAACAGGGTCGCCCTCGACACTTGGTACAGGTCCATGTCGTTCAGATAGGAGCTCCAGATTTCCTTAAGCGCGGCAAGGCCTTCCCCAAGGGCGTTGAACCGGGTGGAATTCCCTGTCCTGTTCATTTCCTCGATGCCGTCCATGAAGCGGGAGATTGCTTCCGGCATCCCGCCGACGAGCAGAAATTCTTCGTAGAGGCTCTGGGCCTTCTCCGACAGGTAGCCCGGCAGGACGGGGGCCGCCCAGTCGAAGGAAAGAAATCTCTCGTGGAGCGAAGGGTCCCGGTTCATCAGGAACTCATCGAATGTCAGGGGGTGGAGACGCAGCTCGCTTACTTTCCCCACCGGATAAAGGAAGCCACCTCCCTCATTCGGCCTTCGCAAGAGGGCGAGGCGTACCATCGAGCCGGTGAGGACGACAGGAAGGTCTGGCCTTTCCTCGGAAAACTGCTTCAAAAGGGAAAGGGAACGAAGGCACTCCTGCGTTTCGTCTAGGATGAGGAGGTGGCTCCCGTCCGGGGTATATCCATGCCGGGCGGCGAGGAAATCCAGGATTTCCTGGATGGAGCTAGCTTCACGGAAAACGCGGACGGCATCCTTCTCAATGGAAAAGTCGATCCGCGCATGGCGGTTCCCGGGGAAGCTCTCTGCCGCGAACTGATTCAGGATGAGATGAGTCTTGCCGACTTGCCTGGCGCCATAGACGACCAGAGGCTTCCGATTCTTCTTAAGAAGCCATTCGTCCAATGTTTTTCGCGCTTTTCGCTGTAGTTCCATGCATGAATTATCCTTGGCTTTGCACGTTATGCAAGGTCAAATTCCTCAATTGTTGCACGTTATGCAGTATTTGATTCATCTTAAATTGCACGTTTTGCAATGTATAGAACCTTCTCCGTTGCACGTTATGCATGGAAAACAAAACGGAGATGGGAAACGCCCTACAGCCTGCCACCCCGATCAACAAGCGAAAACGCCACCCTCCTTACCTTGAAATCTACCCTGTTGCTAGCTGACAGATGATGTGGAACGACGGAGGAGCCTCAGGCGCCTCGCCTCGGCCTCGTTCTCGCAAAGCTCCCTGAGCTTGGCAATCTCGTCCTCGTCCGGGGACCTCAGCCCGAGCGCGCAGCGGGGCGCGGGGTCGTGCCTCCGGAGCCAGGCGGCCCCCTGCCTCCCGAGGTCCTCCAGGGAGCAGGACGAAAGGGTCCTGCAGGACCTCTCATGGTCAATCCGGCGGGAGCGCGGGAGCAGGGACTCCTCGGTCCTGTCGTAGAGGCGGACCCGCCGCCAGAGCGTGGACCTCGAGACGTGGCAGCGGCCGCAGGCCTTCTTCATGGTCGACCTGAAGAGACCTCCCTCAAGCTTGTTGGAAATCGGAAAGAAGGAATCCCTCAAGCGGGACGACCTCGATCCGTGCCCCGTCCAGTTCAACCAGGTCTTTCTTCTCGCGCGTGACAATCACAAGGCGGGAGCCTTTGCCCGCAAGATCCCTAAACGCCAGAAGCCCCCGGACTTCCGTTCAAATGCTTCAGGGTTGGAAAGCGACCACGCGCACTGGACGAGAAGGGAGCGCTCGGGCCAATAGAAGTCGACCTCGCGCCCGCTTCTTCCCCGGAAGAATCGGGGCGACCCCTCCCCCGCCTCAAGGGTCGTTCCTGAGGACGAACTCCTCCATTTCCTCGACGGATGGATGGTCCAGAAGGGCGATGGAGCAGCCTTCCTCCCAGCTGATGCGGGCGATGATGTCCTTGATCTTCTGCCCGCGGCAGGTAGCCTCCATCAACATGTCGAAAGAAGGCGCGGAGATGTTTTCCTGCCAACGGAACCAGAAGGACCAGACGGTTCCCCCTCCCAGGAGATCCTCTTCCGTCCAGTCATACTCGTGACTCATCACGTATTCGGTCCCGTCTACCCCGAACTCGCTTTCGGCGAGGTAGAGAAGGACGTAGTGCATTTCGAGAGGCGTCATAGCCTCTCCCCCTTCTCCAGGATCTCCTGGATCGTCCGATCGCGGTAGGTGATCAGAGCGAGCTTCTCGACCCATCCCTTCTCCAAGGGAAGGAAGACCCATTCCCTGCCAGGGCTTCCGAACCCAAGGCAGGGTTTCCCTGAGGAAAGAGCAAAGAAGCGGAGCTCGTATTCGATGTCGTTGAAACGGATTGAAAAATCTCGCCTATTCTCAAGTTCTTTTTTGTATTCGGCGATATTCATGTGAATTAGTTTTCCTCTCCTTTCTTACGGTTTCCCTTGCCTTCCAAGACAGGCCTTTTTTTTCTTCTCCTTATGTCGAAAGCAATGGCGAAACGTCCTCCGTCTAATCCCTCAGGCAAGTGATTGGCACGACGTAGGTCCCGTCCGCCCTGCGGTAACAGGCTCCGTTGGTGGTCAGGACCATCCGGAAAGAGGGGCGCTCCGAACCGATTTCGTCCATCCGCCTTTCGAAACGAAGGAGGGAGGAAGCGGCTTTCTCGACGTTCTGGGGGCTGGCGACCTTGACTTCAATCGCCCCGTAGCGCCCGTTCCTGAGCTCGACGATCGCGTCCACCTCAAGGCCGGAGGAATCGCGGTAGTGCTTGAGGGAAGCGCCAAGGCAATCGGCGTACACGGCGAGGTCCCGGACTGCCAGGTCCTCGAAGAACAGCCCGAAGGAACGGATGTCTGAGAGAAGGTCTGCCGGAGCCGCTCCAAGGGAGGCGATCGCGATCGAAGGATCGAAGAAGTGGCGGACCGGCGTCCTTCTCGTCACGACCGTACTCCGGAGGTTCTTGTTCCAGGAGGGCATGTCGTAGACGAGGAAGAGGTCCTCGAGAATCTTCTTGTAGCGGGCGAAAGTATCTACGTCCAGGGAAGGCCAGTCGTCTGAGGAACGAAGGGAGGAAGCCATCGTCTGGAGGCCTGCTTCTGAGGAGATGTTGCGGGCCATCTCCTTCAGGACCGCAAGGAGGAGCCTGGAGTCCCTTCTTTTAAGGAAGGGCGAGAACTCGTCTTCTTCCCCGGCCAGGACGAAGAGGCCCTCGAAATAGTTCCTCGTGACGTCCAGGGAAACGGAATCCGGGGCAGTGGCCGAAAGGGGCCAGCCGCCCCTGGCCATGAGGAAGGCGAGGCGCTCAAGAGTTGTGCCTTCGCCTTCATCAAGGCAAGGCATCGGCACGGAGGCATCTTCGAACAGGGCGCGGAGTGAGACGATCCCGGAAGAATCGCCGCTCTCCCACAAGGAGAAGGGCCTAAGGACGATCTGCGAGATCCTCCCGGCCCCGGAATGCTGAATGCGCCGGGGATCGACGGGAGTCGTGCTCCCGGTGATGATGAACTTCCCGAAGGAAGGCTCCCGATCGATATCCGCGCGGATGAGGTCCCATAGCTCAGGGACCTTCTGCCATTCATCGATGAGGCGCGGACGTTCTCCCCTCAAGGCGGACGCAGGGTCGGCCTTCGTCCTCTCGATGACGCTCTCGCTGATCAAGGAGCGCTCCGAGCGAGCGTATTTCCTGGCCAGCGTCGTCTTGCCGCAGAACTTCGGCCCCCGGATGAGGACGCATCCGCTGGACGCGAGCTTCCGTTCCAAGGCACGCTCGGCGAGCCTCGGCGCATATCTGTCCTGGATGATTTCCATGCATGGAGTTTAGCAGAACAAAGGGCGATGAAGTATGACTTTCGGTGTTTTGAAAGGTTTTCTTTCGGTGTTTTGAAAGGCAATATTTCGGTGTTTTGAAAACGAATACCACGTATTCCGGCGCATACACTATTTTCTTCAAACTCGCGTCTATTCCCCCGATGAACTCGGGGAAGGCAATTCCTAATGTTGCCGGGAACAAAAAAAGAACGCCCCGCGTTCCTCGTTGGGGAATCCCCTAGCCCTCGGAAGGGGGCTCCGCCTCCTCCATTCCCTCCGTCGCCGGAACAGCCTGGTTCCTCGTCACCTTCGCCCACCCGGCGTTCGTGAAGATCCCGGCGATGACGCAGAAGCCGTAGAACACCATGAAGAGGGAGGAGAGGAAGGCGCCCCTCTTCATCCCCTTGATGCGCTTCATCCCGAGCTTCTTCTTCACGAGGAAGATCGCGAGGAAGGTCTGGGCGGTGTAGAGGACGAGGAAGGAGAGGATGACGACGCCCGCCATGAGGGCGAGGGAAAGGAGGGCTTGCTGGCTCGCAAGCGCCGCGGAGGCGGCGTCCGCCCCGAGCCACGGGAGCACCTGCCCCGCGAACTGCCCGAAGCCGTTCATGATGTGGCAGATTGCATAGGCGATGTAGTAGAGGGGGTACCAGAGGAAGCAGATGACGTCGAGGGGCACGAACATGATCTGGACGAAGAGGTCGACGTTGCTCCAGCGCCCGGACACGAAGAAATGCCCGAGGAGGCGGAAGCCGTGCTTCCAGAACACCCGGTTGATCCCGTTCCCCATGCGCGAGAGGCGGGCGTAGGTGTCCTTCGCCGAGCTCGGCTGGTCCTCGTAGACGATCGCGTCGGCGACGTAGTGGATCCTCTTGCTCTCGCATAGCCTCTTGAGCGAGAACTCCGTGTCGTCGCTCCGGGAATAGGCGTCGTATCCGCCGCACTCCCGCATGACCTTGGTGGAGACCATCATCCCGGCGCCGGTGAGGATGGAGTCGAGGTGGAACCGCTCGCGGAAGTTGCAGGCGATCCTCCCATCCCGGATGTAGTAGGCGGCCGAGACCGCGGTCCAGGTGTTCTGGGTGGCGTTCGTGCTCGCCTCGAAGGGGCGGGCGATCTCCACCCCGGACTGGAAGGCGTCGTTCATCGCCCGGAGGTAGTTCTTGTCCGGGATGTTGTCCGCGTCGAACTTGATGGCGAAGTCGTAGCCGAGTTCCTCCTTCATCACGTGACGGAAGAGGAAGTCGGTGGGGTACCCCGCGGTCTTCTGGGAGGGATCCTCGAGGACGAGGACCTTCGCCCCCGCCTCCTCGGCGATCCTCGCCGTCTCGTCCGTGCAGTTGTGGGCGCAGACGAAGACGTCGTAGCGATCCCTTGGGTAGTCCAGCTCCTCGAGCATCCTCCTCACCGTCGTCCCGATGACCTCCGCCTCGTTATGGCCGGGGATGCAGATGGCGATCCGCGCAAGCTTCTCGGACTTCGGGAACTTCTTCTCCTTGAGGAAGAAGAACAGGATCATGACGATCTGGAAGAGGAAGCCGACCGAGGTCAGGATGATCGCGGCGTAGTTGATGATCTCGAAGACGAGCCAGGTTATTTGGGAAGCGGACATTCTCTTGCTACCAGCCTAATACGTTACAGGCGGATTAAACCACCGCCCGCCCCCTCCCACAACCTCGGGCGCGCGCAAGAGGGCTCCTTCCCCTTCCTTTTCCAGGAAGGGGCCGCCCTTCATTCCGTTTTTCCCGAAAATGGGAAAATCGGAACGCTAATCCGGTGAAGGGGCTTTCATGCGCCCCTCTTCCCACACGCGCGTATAATCCGCCCGTCAAAGAACGGAGGAGGATTCCCATGGACATCCGGAACATCGCCATCATCGCGCACGTCGACCACGGGAAGACGACCCTCGTGAACGCCCTCCTGGAGAGCTCGGGCACCTTCCGCGAGAACGAGGCCGTCCAGGACAGGATGCTCGATAGCAACTCCCTGGAAAGGGAACGGGGCATCACGATCCTCGCCAAGACGACCGCTATCCGCTACAAGGGCAGCAAGATCAACATCGTCGACACCCCGGGGCACGCCGACTTCGGAGGCGAGGTCGAGCGCATCATGGGGATGGTGGACGGCTGCCTCCTGCTCGTCGACGCCTACGAGGGGACGATGCCCCAGACCCGCTTCGTGCTCAAGCAGGCCCTCGAGCACGGGCTCCGGATCATCGTCTGCATCAACAAGGTCGACCGCCCGCACGCCGACCCCGCCAAGGCGGTCGACGAGGTCCTCGGGCTCATGATCGAGCTCGGCGCGCCCGAGGAGGCGCTCGACTTCCCCGTCTGCTACGTCTCTGCCCTCCAGGACACCTCCTCCCTCTCCCCCGACCCAGGGTCGCAGAAGCCCGGGATGGGGCCGCTCCTGGACATGATCCTGCGCGAGATCCCCTCTCCCCGCGCCGAGGAGGGCCCCTTCCAGTGGCAGTGCGCCCTCCTCGACTACAACGACTTCGTCGGGAGGATCGGCATCGGCACGATCCGCAGGGGGAAGGTCCATGTCGGGGACATGGTGACGGACCTCCGGATGGAC
>CALVOS010000073.1 GCA_944350325.1 uncultured Bacilli bacterium
AGGAAGACTCCCATGACGACACCATCGAGCGCATCCTCGAGCCCGTCGAGGAGGAGGAGGCGAGGCGCGAGATGGACGAGGAGCGCCGCTCCAGCGAGGATGGCGAAGGGGAGAAGTGATCCCTTCCCGCCTCTACGTCCATATCCCCTTCTGCCGCTCGATCTGCCACTACTGCGACTTTCCGAAAGTGATCTATAGCCCCCGCTGGGAGAGGGAGTACGTTCCCGCGCTCCTGCGGGAGCTTTCTTCTTTTTCCCCCGCGCGAGGCTCCTTCGAGACGATCTACCTGGGAGGAGGGACCCCTACCTCCTTGAGCGAGGAAGGGACTAGGGTCCTCCTCGGGGAACTCCGCCCTCTCCTTAGGGAAGGCGGGGAGCTCACCGTGGAGGCGAACCCGGAGAGCCTCGACGAGGAGAGGGCGCGCCTTCTTTTCTCCCTAGGCGCGAACCGCCTTTCCCTGGGCGCGGAGAGCTTCCGCCCGGACTACCTGCGCCTCATGGGGAGGAGGCACGCCCCCGCGGATATCGGAAGGGCGGTCCTCGCCGCCCGCAAGGCCGGCTTCCGGAACCTTTCGCTCGATTTGATCTACGGCCTTCCCGGGGAGGGCCTACCCGAACTCCAAGAGGACGTGGAGGCCCTCCTCGCGCTCGCCCCGGAGCACCTCTCCTGCTACTCCCTGTCCGTCCTCCCGGGAACGAGGCTGTTCCTCGAGGGCTTCCATGAGGAGGAGGACGAGGCGCTTCGCGAGCAGTACGACTGGCTCCGCGCTCGCCTCGGGGAAGAGGGCTACGAGCGCTACGAGGTCAGCAGCTTCTCCCTCCCCGGCTTCCGGAGCCGCCATAACCTCGGCTACTGGATGGACGAGGACTACCTCGGGATCGGGATGGGCGCCGCCGGGGCGATCGGAGGAAGGCACTATAGGAACTCCCTGAGCCTTTCCCGCTACCTGAAGGGGGAAGGGAGGGAGTGGGAGGAGGTCCCAACCGAGCAGGACAGGCTCGAGTACTACTTCCTCACGCGCCTCCGGCTCAGGGAAGGCTTCCCCCTCGAGGAGTTCGAGAGGAAGTTCGGCTTCCCCTTCCTTTCCCGCTACGGGGAGAGGGCCAGGAGCCTCGAGAGAAAGGGGCTCGCCCTCCTGGAGGACGGGCGCTTCCGCGCGAGCGATGAGGGGCTCTACCTCCTCGACCGCGTCCTCCTCGCCCTTTTCTAAGAGTTTTGGCACTTCTACGTTGACTCTGCTAATCCCTTTCCTATAATTGCCCTTGGCAGTCGGGTCTTACGATTGCCAGGAAGGCGGCAGGATGACAAGGAGAGACGAGATCCTCAAGCTCATCGTGGAGCACTACATCCGGACGGCGGAGCCCGTCTCGAGCAAGACGCTCCAGGAGGAGTATGGCCTCGAGGTGTCCACCGCCACCATCCGCAACGACATGAACGCCCTGGAGAAGGACGGGCTCCTGGAGAAGAACTTCGCCTCCAGCGGCCGCGTCCCCAGCGCCCAGGGCTACCGCTACTACGTCCAGAACCTCCGCTCCGGCGAGGTCGACGGCTCCGCCAAGCGCGCCCTCCAGACGATCCTCTCCACCAAGACCCGCTCGGTGGAGGAGGTGCTCCGGGAATCCTGCGAGATCCTCTCGAGCATGACCTCCCTCGCCTCCGTGGTCCTGGGGAAGAAGGCCGAGGAGGAGCGCCTCGCCTCGATGAGCGTGGTGCCCATCAACGGCCATAGCGCCACCGCGATCTTCGTCACGGACCGGGGCTACGTGGAGAACAAGACCTTCCTCATCGACGAGACCCTGAAGGTGGAGGAGGTGGTGCGCGCCGTGCGGCTGCTCAACGAGCGCCTCGCGGGCACGCCGATCTCCCTCATCTGCCAGAAGATGGAGTCGCTCCGCCCCGTCCTCCACGAGTACATGGTGGGGCAGGAGATCATCTACGAGGCCATCCTCGGCGCCTTCGCCCGCTTCGCCACGGAGCGGATGAGGTCCTACGGGAAGGAGGAGCTCCTCTCCCAGCCCGAGTTCCGGAACGACGCGAACCGGGTGCGTGAGATCCTCGCCCTCCTCGACGACCCCGGGCGCCTCAAGGAGGCCCTCCAGGGCGGAGGGACGAGCGTCGAGGGCGTCAGCGTCCGCATCGCCAGGAAGGGCGAGGGCCAGCCCGACGTCGCGATCGTCTCCGCCGAGGTCGCCCTCCCGGGGGAGCAGGACGCCGCCCTCACCCTCGTCGGCCCGACGAGGATGGACTACGACAAGGCCGTGAGCACGCTCCGGTACTTCGCCGACGCCCTCGACCGCTACTTCCGTGGCGAGGGGGCAAAGGAAGGAGAGGACGATGTGGGGCAGAAAGAAGGAAACTAGCAAGGTGGAAGAAGAGAAGAAGGAAAGCCCTCCCGAGGAAAAGGAAGAGGGGGGCCCGAAGAAGGAGACGCTCGAGGAGGAGCGCGACCGCTGGAAGAATCTCTACTACGAGGCCTACGCGGACACGCAGAACCTCCGGAAGTCCCTGGAGGAGGACCACCGCCAGGCGGTGCGCTACCGCTCCCAGGGCTTCCTCGAGAAGCTCATCCCCTCGCTCGACTGCCTCTACATCGCCCTCCAGGGCGAGTGCCAGGGGGACGAGGCGAGGAACTACCGCGAGGGATTCCGCTTCATCTACCGCCAGCTCGAGGAGGCGCTCCTCTCCGAAGGGGTGAGCTACGTCGAGCCCAAGGAGGGGGACCTCTTCGACCCCCGCCGGATGGAGGCGATCGAGACGGTGGAGGGCCAGGGGGAGCCAGGGCACGTCGTCCGGCTCCTGAGCAAGGGCTACCTCCTCCACGACCGCCTCGTCAGGGCCGCCCGCGTCGTCGTCGAGGCGGCGCGGAAGGAAGCCCCCGCGGAAGAGGAAAAGAAAGAAGGAAGCGCCCCCGAGAAGGAGCGCAGGGCCGATGAGGCCTAGGAAAGGAGAACATCCATATGGCAAAGGAAATCATCGTCGGCATCGATCTTGGGACCACGAACTCCGTCATCTCCTACATGCAGGCGGACGATGATTTCCTTTGCCATATGGATG
>CALVOS010000074.1 GCA_944350325.1 uncultured Bacilli bacterium
GGCCTCGGCCAGCTTGGGGTCGATGATGCCTTTTGCCATAAGAAAACCTCCGGTTGCTTCAGTGTAACCGGAGGCCTTTCCCTTTTAACCTTTTTCTTTTGGACTCCGATTAACGGGGTCCAGTTTAGCTCGCGCGGACCCTTCTTTCCTACGGGAGGAAAGGGCTAGGCGGCAGCCTCGACGAGGCGGAGCTCGGTGAAGTCCACGCCGCCGTTATTGGAACCGTCGGCCTTCTCGACATAAATGCGGAAGTAGCTCCCCGCGGCCCAGGTGACGCCCTCGCTCGGGACGATCGCGACGGTCGATCCCGCGGAGAGGGAGGTCACCTCGACATGGTCAACGAGGCCCTCGGGAAGGCTGGTCGTGCCCGCATCGTCCGCCGGGACGGCCGGGAAGGCGGCGTCGTCCACGAGGACGTGGAGGGCGGTGAAGGTAGTGTGCGTGTTCTTCACATCGATGTTGATGCCGGCGATCGCGGAAGTGGTCGCGGTGTCGATCTGGAAGTAGCCGTAGCCGGCCTCGTCCCCGGTGGCGTCAGCGTGGACCGCCTTCCCGCCGAGGCGGAGGTAGTCCTTCTGCTTGGCCAGTCCCCAGCCGCTCATATTGTAGCTGGCGATCGTGCCGCCCTCGTCGGTCACGTCGGTCGACCAAGGCTTCTGGTAGGAGTTGGTGAGGCCGCCGGTCTCCCCGTCGGTGTTCCCGAAGGCGCTATCGAAGCCCAGGGCGAGATGGGTTTCGCCCTCGAGGGTGACGGGCTCCTCGGGAGTCTCGGTCTTCCCTCCCTCGTAGAGGTGGGCGATCGAGGCGGTCTCGTCCGTCAGCTTCTCATTTGCGACGACGTTGAAGGTGTTGTACTCCCCGGTCGTGCCCATGAAGTAGAGCGCCTCGGATCCGGCCGGGCTCCCGAGGAAGGTCTTGTGCTCCTCGTTCCACTCCCAGTAGAAGGGGTTCTCCTGGAAGGCGAAGTTGGTGAAGGTGCCGCTAATGACGACGGCGATGTATTTCCCGTTCTCCTCCCCGGAGGTCATCTGGAGGGTCCAGCCGTGCTCGCCCTCGGTGATGAGGACGCCGTCGGCCTCCTCGATGTCGCGGGTCGAGGCGCCATAGTGGCCGGACATCTTGCCGAGAAGGTAGAACTGCCTGGTCATGAGGGGGTTGTACATCCCGATCGCGTAGGTGTTGCCGCTGACCGGGGTCTCGACGTACTCCGCGACGGGGTCGGGCTCGACCTCGACCTTGGCTTCCTCAAGGAAGAGGCGCGCGTGATTGTTCCCTTCGCTCGAGGCGTACTTGACGTTGCTCAGGCTGAAGGTCGTGTAGGACTGGTAGTTCCCGATGTAGAGGTCGTCCTCCCCGACGGTCGCGTAGAAATACCCGACCTCGGAGTTCCACTTCCACACGAAGGGATCGGCCTGGAAGAGGATGTTGTCGTGCTCCTTCCCGTCGCTCCCCGTGGTGTGCTCGCCGCCGATGTACTTGCCCTTGCCTTCGCCGGAAGTCGGGCTGATGGTCCAGCCGTCCCCGGAGGCGGCGACGACGACGTCCGCGGCCTCGGAATAATCCTCGGTGGAGGCGAGGTAGAAGCCGTCCATGTCTCCGGTCAGCCAGAGGTACTTCTCGAGGGTGCTCTGGTAAAGGCCGAACCGGTAGGTCCCTTCCTGGATCTCGTCCATCCACGGGGTGGAGGGATCCGGGTCGACGATGGCGGTGCCCTCCGAGGTGGAGGAGCTGACCGGCTCGGTGCTGCTCGGCACCGAGATGGTGGGCTTGTCGTCGCACCCGGCGAGGACCAACGCTCCGCCGGCGAGGACGAGGAGGGGGATCGCTGCGAACTTGCGCTTCATGAATCTTGTTCTCCTTCGCTAATCGCAAGGCTAGTCTAACCAAGTTAGGGAGCGAGGAAAAGAGAAAACGCCCCGAAGGGCGTTCCGTGCGCTTGGTGATCCGTGAGGGACTCGAACCCGCGACCCGCTGATTAAGAGTCAGCTGCTCTACCAACTGAGCTAACGGACCAGCGGACGAGATTAAACCTCCCGGAAGGCGCCCCGTCAACACTTAATCGCCCAAAGAGAAAAGCGGGCGCCCGGCCCGCCTTTCCCCCGGAGGCCCCGCCTACTCGGCGAGGGCGACCCAGTTGTCGTTGAAGGGGATGACTTCGAACATCGAGGTCTTCGAGTAGAAGGAGACGAGCCCCTTGACCTCGAACGTCTTGCCGATGTTCGCGGGATCCTGGAGAAGCGCGTCGTACTCGGCCTTCCACGCCTCGTCGATCGTGTGCTTGGTGAAGAGGTAGAACTCGCCGCCATCCTCAAGGCGCATGAGGTAGGTGCCTTCGTCGCTATCCTCCTCGGTCTGGTCCTCGACGAGAGTCGCCGTGGCGCTCACCATGGAGTTGTCCCACTTGGTGCCGTTGGCGGTCACCGAGTCGATGATCTCCTTCGTGAGGGGCGTGGCGACGGCCGCGGGGATGCCCTCCGCCTCGGAGGCGACCACGGAGCTGATGTCCTCGAGCTCGAGCCCGTAGTAGTTGGTGATGGACCCGGTCGCGGTGATGAGGTTCCCCTCGGTGAAGAGGGCGCTATACGCGTCAGCCTTGTAGAGCTGGACCGCGTACTCGCCGGTCTGGATGTAGACGTTCTGGCGGCTCTTGTTGATGCCGGTCACGTAGCCAGTGACCGTGACGTAGGTCCCGGAGGTGATGGTCTTGTCGACGAAGAAGTCGTTCCAGAGCTCCTCGATCGAGGTGTACTCGACCGGCGGCTCCTGGATGGCCTGGATCGTCACCTTGACGGTGATGGAGGCGCTGGCGTCCCCCCAGGTGATGGCGCCCGTGAAGGTGCTCTCGAGGTCGGGCTCCCCGTAGAGGGGGGTCTCCGGCGTGCAGACGACGACGTCGTCCTGCTCGTCGATCGTCCAGGAGTCCTCCTTGTCCACCGTCCACTCGACGGGGACGGCGATGGTCTGGGCGGCGGCCCCGTCCCAGATCTTCGCGTTCACGCTCGGGACAAGATTCACGATGGAGCCGGAGGGAAGGTGGTTCCCTTCCTCCCCGTAGCGGAGGTGCTGGCCGTTATCGAGGATCGCGAGGCCGCTTCTTCCGGCGACATAGTCGACGAGCTCCTGGTTCGTGGTGGGGAGCCCGTCGGGGTTCCCGTTCCCGCAGGAGGCGAGAAGGAGGACGGGGAGGGCGAGGAGGAGGCTCTTCTTGTTCATGGATTGCTAGTCCTTTCCTATTCCTTTAGAGGGCGGCCTCGGAGGAGGTCTCGATGGGGTGGCAGTTGGTCGGCGTGTAGTTGAGGAGCGCGAGCTGGTAGTTGTCGAAGTAGGGGTTGAGGTAGGCGGTCACCTCCCACCTCTGGCCCTCGGCGAAGTCGTTCTCGCTCAGGCGCGGGTAGGACTCGTGGTCGATGCGGAGGTTGCAGACGATCCTCGTCCCGTCGAGGTAGGCGTAGATGGTCGTGCCGCTCTTCCCCTTGTTGTAATAGGAGTTGATGCCGGACTCGATCCAGTTCCCGTCCTCGTCGTACTCGCCGCCCTGGGCGACGCGGATCTGGACGGGGAGGGTGACGTAGAGGCCCGCGAGGGCGCCCAGCTCCTCCTTCGTCTCCGGGAGCCTCTCGGGGACGACGGGGTCGATGGAGTTCCCCTCGCCGGCGAGCTCCTCCCAATCCGGGGAGCCGTAAGTCGCCATGATCTCGAACTTGTAGTCGCCGTAGGAAGCCGTCTCCATGTCGGAGAGCTGGATGGTGTCGCTGTCCTTCGGGAACTTCGTCGCGCGGCAGTAGAAACGGACGATGTCCCCGACCCCGACCATCGAGCCGAGGGAGGAACCGTAGCCGGCGTAGGCGTAGATCGAGCGGTACTCCCCGTCGGGATCGCTCTCCCCGTCCCCGTCGGAGTCGCTCCGGACAATGTCGCGGAGGACGAGGTTGTCGCCGATCATGCCGACGACGAGCCCGGTGACGCGGAGGCGCTTGCCGGAGGTGCCCGCCTCCATGTTGATGCCGATCTCGTCGTAGTGGTCGCGGATGTACCAGATGGTGGTCTCGACGACGTTGTCGCTGTAGTCGTAGTCGGGGTCCTTCACCTTGCCCGGGACGCGGAGCTTCATGGCCTTGGCCTTCTCGCCCGCGTCTATGAAGCTCTGGAGATAGCCGAGGTCGCTGTCGTTGAAGAGCCCGTTCTCGCTATAGCCCTGCTCGATGCACTCGAGGTTGTAGCAGCGCCAGGCGGAGTCCTCGGTCTTCTGGTACCAAAGGAAGCCCATGTAGCGGGTGCCGTTGCTGTCCATCTTGTCGTAGCCGGACTGATCGCCCGTGGTGGTCTTGATGTCATTGACCAGGGCATAGCGGTAGCAGCCCTCGAGGACGCTCGAGGCGAACTTGCTCGCCTTCACGCCCCAGGGGTCGACGTTGGCGGTCGACTCTGGGGTGTCGATGCCGATCATGCGGAGGGAGCTCGACGCCTCGCCGGTCCCGAGCTCTCCCTTCCAGGAGATGGTGTCCCCGTCGGTCACGCCCATCAGGTGGATGAGGCCGTAGACAACGCCGGTCTTCCCGGAGTCGACCTCCTCCTTGAAATTGTAGTTCGCGACGTCGTCGGCGAACTCGAACTCGAGGGCGTCCGTGATCGGGGTTTCGACGAGATCGTTCTCATGGCCCTCGGGCAGGGTGCTATAGGAAGTGGTCCCCTGGTCGCAGGAGGCGAGGACGCTCCCGATGGTCCCCAGGGCGAGGAGGAAGGAGAGGATGCGGAATGCCTTTTTCATAGACTCACCTCGTTTCGATGCCGGCGGCGCGGATGTCCTGATAGCGGTCCTGGATGACCGATTCCGGGGTCGCCCCCTCGCCGAAGAAGAGCATCTGCATGATGGCGTCGACCGAATCGCGGACGATCGAGCTTCCGACGAAGGGAGTGTCGACGAACTTCGTCCAGCCCTTCTCCGGGTTGATGTAGTGCTCGCTGTTCACGAGCGAGGTCGACTGCGCGACGTAGTCGGCGTAGTTCTGGGGCTCCCGGTTCAGGAACTCCTGGTAGGCCGCGGAATTCTCGCTGTACTCGCAGCTCGGGAAGTAGCCCGTCTCGGCGCAGAACTCGCCGTTATGCCACTTGGTCAGCCATTTGAGGAGCTTCCACGCGGCGGCGCGCTCTTCCTCCGTCCCCTTGTCGAGGAGCACGAGGTTCGTCCCCTGGGAGATGACGTACATGTGCTCCGCGTCCTTGTAGGGGACGGGGGCGACGTCGGTGACGAAGCGGGCGGCCGCGGGGACGCTATGGGCGGTTCCGGCGGTGGAGCCGATGTTCATCACCGACTGGAGCTCGGTGAAGGGGCCGGAGCAGTAGGAAGTCTCGCCGAAGTCGGCGGGAATCGCGACGACATCCTCGTCGTGGAGCGTCTTGAAATAGGCGAGGGCCTCCCTCACGACGTCGGAATCGAAGGCGACGTAGCCCTCGCGGGTCTCCTCGTCGATGCCCGTGTACTCCCCGCCCCACTGGCGGACCATGGTGATGAAGAAGTTCGCCCCGGAGTCATAGCCAAGCGGATGGAAGAGCTCGGCGGTCACGAGGCGGAAATCGAGGACGTCGGACTGCGCGAGCCCGGCGGCGGTCACCTCCTCCCAGCTGCCGTAGGTCTCCCCCTCCGGCCCGGCGATCTTGCCGAAGTAGGTGCTGTTCCCGGAGGCCGCGGTCCCGTTCTCGAGAAGGTCGTTGATCGCGTGCCCCACGGAGCGGACCTCCTCCCACGTCGCGGGGACGTGGATCGAGGGATCGAGCTTCGCCGCCCACTCGAAGAAGGTCTTGTTGTAGGTCATCGCCTCGGTCGACTTGTTGAAGGGGATGCCCATGAGGTAGGGCTCGCCCTCCTCGTCGAACTCGACCTCGTAGTTCTCGACCATGTAGTCCTCGTAGAAGTCGTCCGGGGAGATCTTGTCCTCCCCCTCGTCGGTCTCCACGTAGTAGTCGAGGCGGACGATGATGTCGCGCATCACGTAGTCAGCCATGTGGTCGGGATAGGCGAGGGCGAGGTGCGGGTAGCTCCTTGAGGAGGCGGAAAGGCCGATGTTCTGCTTAAGGCTGTCGTAGCCGCTCTTGCTCTCGTACTCCACCTCGATCCCCGTTTCGTCGGTGAACTGGGCGAGCATTTCCTGGAGAGGCCCGCTGATGTCGTCGCCGAAGCCGGTCCAGAACTGAATGGTGGTCCCTTCGGGAATCTCCATGTTCACGTCGACGGAGTAGGGGTCGACCCCGTCCCCGAGCGAGCAGGAGGAGAGAGAGCCGGCGGCGATCGCCGCGGCGAAGAGGAAGGGCAGCCCGAGCGTGAGTTTCTTCTTGTTCATTCGTTTCCTCACTGGTAGTCGCGGAGGTCGTTGTAGATCGTGCGGATGACCTCCTCGGGGCTCTTGCCGTCGATGAACACCTGCCCGGTGATGGTGTCCACCCTCTGGCGGATGAAGGAGGAGCCGCTGAAGCCCGGGTCGACGAACTTGGTCCAGGCCTCTTCCTCGTCCATGTAGACGTTGTTGTTTACCTGGGCGGCGTAGCGCTGGAGAGTGTAGGCCTCGGTCTCGCCCCTGCCCGGCTCGGCGTTCATGAACTCCTGGTAGCCCTCGTCCTGCTGGGCCATCTCGCAGGTCGGGAAGTAGCCGGAGAGCATCGCGAACTTGCCGTTCCCCACCTGGGAGAGGTACTTGAGAAGCTTCCAGGAGGCGACCAGCTGCTTGTCGTTCAGCTCCTCGTCGCCGGAGTGGGCCTTGAAGAGGATGAGGTTCGTCCCCTGGGAGATGACGAACTTGCTGTCGGCGCTGTTATAGGGCACCGGGGCGATCTTGCTGTCGAAGGCCGGGGCGGCGGCGCAGTTATTGACGCCGGCGGAACTGCCGACGTTCATGAGCGACTCGTTGACCTTGTAGTGGGCGCTGCAGTAGCTGCTCTCGCCGAAGCTCGCCGGGATGCCGAGGACATGGGCCTCGTAAAGCTCGTTGAGCTTGGTGAGGGCGGCCTTCGCCCCATCGTTATCGAAGACGATCTTCCCCTCGAGGGTGACGGGATCGACCTCGGTGTAGGCCCCGCCCCACTGGCGGACCGCTGTGATGAAGAAGTTCGCCTGGGAGTCGTAGGAGAGGGGGTAGAAGCTGTCCTCGGCGACGTTGTCGAGGTTGAGGAGGATCGGGTCGGTCAGCATGGTGCCGGGATGGGTGGGGTCCTCGTGCGTCGGGACGTCCTTCATGTCCTCGTAGACGGTGCCGTCCTCCATGATGATCTTGCCGAAGCCATCCTTCCCCTTGATCCAGGAGATGATCTCCTTCCCCTCGGTCAGGACCTCGTCCCACGTCTCGGGAAGCTTGATGCCGGCCTCGATGATGAGCGGGTTCTCGAAGAAGGTGGCGTTATAGACCATGACCTCGGTCGACTTGTTGAAGGGGACGCCGAGGACGTAGCCCGTCCCGTCCTCCTTGTACTCGAGGGTCTCGTTCTCGGTCTTGTAGTCCGAGAAGAAGTCGTCGTAGTCGAAGGCCGGAAGCTCTTCGAAGGTGCCTTCGCCGTTCGGGTCCGTCGCCGTCCCCTCGCGGGTGGCCGGGATGTCCCCGTCGTGCTCGATGAACTGGTCGAGCCTCATGATGATGTCGGAGTCGCGGTAGGAGGCCATGTGGTCGGGGTAGCCGACGGCGACGTTCGGGTAGGTGTCGCTGGAGGCGCTCAGGTTGATCTGCTTGGCGAGCCCGTCGTAGCCACCCTGGATCGATTCGTGGTTCACCACGATCCCCGTGGCTTCCTCAAAGTCCTCGATCACCTGGTTGAGCTGCCCGGAGACGGTGTCCCCGAAGCCGGTCCAGAAGGTGATCTCGACCCCGCGGGTGTCCACGCCCATGTCCGGGAGGTAGTCGGCGCCCGTGGAAGGGGCGCCGCAGGAGCTCAGCCCGACCCCGGCGCCGATGGCGATGGCGGAGAAGGCGAGAAGAGAGAAGGCTTTCTTCTGCATGTTTCTTGTCCTTTCTAGATATTGCCGCGGGACTCCCATGTCCCGTTTGGCCAAGTCCTTCGGGCTATCCCTTGATGCCCGAGCGCGAGATGCCGCGCATGATGTACTTCCGGAAGATCAGGAAGAAAAGGAAGAGCGGGGCGGTGACGATGACGGACCCGGCGATGCGGACCGTCTGGTGGTCGAGGCCGGTGTCGGTGTTGGAGAAGAGATTCATTAGGCCGTTCGACACCAGCCACATCGACCATCCCTCGTTCATGCCGAACATCCACGAGTTCTTGTAGGTGCCGGAGGCGACGAGGTTCGGCCACACGTAGGCGTTCCAGGCGCCCATGAGGGAGAGGATGGCAATCGTGAGGATCGTCGGGGAGGCGATGGGGATCATGACCCTCCAGAGGTAGCGGAAGTGGCCGTAGCCGTCCACCTTCGCGGCGAGGAAGAGCTCGTTGGGGATCTGCTGGAACGTCTGGCGCAGGTAGAAGATGTAGAAGACGGAGACGCCATGGACGAATATCAAGGCGCTGTACGTGTTCTCCCAGCCGATGATCTTGACCGTCTGGTAGTTGGTGATGACCATCATCTCGCCCGGGATCATCATCGTCGCCAGGAGGATGGTGAAGAGAAGGTTCTTCCCCTTGAACTCGCAGCGCGCGAAGGCGAAGGCGGCGAGGACCGAGGTCGCGATCGTGAAGATGGTCGAGACGGCGGAGACGAAGAGGGTGTTTGCGTAGTAGAGCCCGAAGTTGATCGAATGGCCGCTCGCGCCGCGGTAAGTGAAGACGGTGATGTAGTTGTCCAGCGTGTAGTTAGGCTGGAGGAGGCTGTCGTTCCACCAGTTCGGGAAGAGGACGAACATATGGAAGGCGTCCTCCTGGTCGAAGGCGGTCGGGTTCCGGAAGCTCGCGATGATCATGTAGAGGAAGGGGATGACGATGAAGATCCCCACGAGCGTCAGGAAGCCGTAGACGAGGACGTTATGGAGGATCTGCTTGGCCTTGTAGATCCGGAGCTGCTTCGTCGTCGCGAAGTAAGTCTCGTGCGCTGCCATCTCGTTCCCTCCTAGTAGTGGACCCTCTTCTTGCTCACCACCATCTGGACGAGGGTGATGAGGAGGATGATGACGAGGAGCACCATCGACCCGGCCGCAGCGCGGTCGGGGGCGCTATCGATGTAGGTGTAGATGTAGCCGACGACGGTGATCCATTCCTGCTTGGTCGTCCCGCCGAAGTCGTTGTTCCCGCCGAAGATCGACATGACCTCGGTGTACGCCTTGAAG
The DNA here is from genome assembly GCA_944350325.1 of uncultured Bacilli bacterium. Lineage (GTDB taxonomy): Bacteria > Bacillota_I > Bacilli_A > RFN20 > CAG-826 > UBA4951. The sequence goes on from CALVOS010000074.1 coordinate 9,258, forward strand.
GCACCGATGAAGCTCGTGATCGTGATGTAGAGGATCTGCGGGCTGAGGAGGGGGATGGTGATGCGGCGGAGGATGGTGGAGCGCTTCGCCCCGTCGATCCTGGCCGCGTCGTAGTACTGGCGGTCGATCGAGGCGAGCCCCGACATGAAAACGAGGATCTTGAAGGCGAGGCCATTCCAGATCGCGTAGACGACGAGGACGAAGAACATCGACCAGCGGTTGGCGGTGACGTCGATCCATGCCACGTCCCCGAGGCCAAACATCGCGTTGAAGAGGCCGCCCCTTGAGAAGATGGTCTGGAACACCATGCCCAGGGCGATCGTGTTCGTCACGTAGGGAAGGAAGAAGACGGTCTGGAAGAATCCTTGCAAAGGCTTGATGGAATAGAGGGCGACGGCGATAAGAAGCCCGATGATGATGGTGAGCGGGACGCTGAAGACGACCATGAGCGCCGTGTTCCCGAGCGCCTTGGTGAAGAGGTTGTCGTTCAGGACGTTGACGTAGTTCCCGAAGCCGAAGACCGGGTCCTTCACGCGCGAGTTCTGGAGGGCGGCGATGACGTTAGTGATGACGAAGGAGGTGTTCGTCCCTCCGACGAAGGTGAACTTCTCGAAGAAGGACATGAGGAAGGAGTTGATGATCGGGTAGATCATGAAGAAGGTGAGGAAGATGAGCGCCGGGATGAGCGCGATCCACGCCTTCCCTGCCTCGCCGACCCGGAAGCGCGAGGCGCGCTTCACCGAAAGGGTCGAGCGGAGGACCATCTCCTCGTGCTCGCGCTCCATCGCCGGCGTCGGCCGGCTGAAGGCGTAGCGGATGTTCTCCTTGAAGTTCGCCCGGGGGCTCGTCGCAGCAAGGCTCACTTGATCCTCTCCCCCTCTTCCTCGAAGACGTAGAAGCGCTTGGCGAGGAGGCGGATCTCCTCCTTGCCGCCGACCTTCTCCCGAAGCTCGCTCGGGATGATGACCTTGACGCCGTTCCCCGGCTGCTCCTTGACGGCGCCGACGATGGAGATGTCGCGCCCGATGTGCTGGATCATCTCGACGGCGATGGGGACGACCCCGCGCTTGGCGGCAGGGGCGGCGAGCCCGAAGGCCTCCGGACGGACGGCGATCTTGACGGCGCGGTCATGGACCTCCTCGACGTGGCTCGGGACCTCCTGGAGGGCGACCTCGGGGTTCTCCTCGATGTCGACCCCGGCGTCGACGTTCTTCTCGGCGACGTCGTCGAGCGTGAGCGCCTTCCCGTCGTAGACGGTCTTGCGATAGGGCTCCCGGTAGCGCTCGTCCTCATCGAAGAGGACGCCGTTCAGGTAGAGCTTCCCGTCCTTGATCTCGCCGTCGAAGACGTTGATCGCGGGCGAGCCCAGGAACTTAGCGACGAAGAGGTTCGCCGGCTCGTCGTAGACGTCCTGGGGCTTTCCGATCTGCTGGATGATGCCGAGCTTCATGACGACGATGACGTCGCTGATCGACATCGCCTCCTCCTGGTCGTGGGTGACGAAGACGGTGGTGATGCCCGTCGAGCGCTGGATGCGCTTGATCTCCTCCCTCGTCTGGAGGCGGAGGCGCGCGTCGAGGTTCGAGAGCGGCTCGTCGAGGAGGAGGACGGACGGCTTCTTGGCGAGGGCGCGGGCGATCGCGACGCGCTGCTGCTGGCCGCCGGAGAGCTCCTTCGGCTTGCGGGCGAGGTAAGGCTCGATGTCGACGATCTTCGCCATCTCGTGAGCGATCGCCGTCTTCTCGCTCTGGGAGAGCCGCTTCTTGTTAGCGATCTTGGCCTGGCGGGGATTGCTCTTCTTCAGCTCCTCGAAAGCGGCCTTGGCCGCGGAGAGGGCCTCCTCGGCCTCATGGAACCTCGCCTCCAGGGCGAGCTTCCTCTCCTCGTCGACAGGCGCTTCCTCGCGGATACGGGCGAGCTCGCGGACGGGGCGCTCCCTGGAACGAAGCTTCTTCCCTGCCTCCTTGAAGGCCTTGAGGGCGAGGCGGTAGCTCTTGCCCGAGGCCTGCTCGGGGCTCCGCGCCTTCAGCTCGGCGTAGGCGTTCTCGGCCTCCTGGGCCTTCCTCTCAAGCGCCTCGTGCTCGGCCCGGACCTTGTCGAGGGCGGCCTGGCGCCTGGCGTTATCTTCCTTCGTGAGCTCGATGTCGCGCTCGTCGGCGTGCTCCTTCTCAAGGACGAGGAGCGTCTTCTCGCCGCGGGCGACGTCCTTCTCGGCGGAAGCGACGTGCTTCCGGTGGAGGCGCTCCCTCCTCCGCTCCGAGGCGGCCTTCGCCTTGATGGAATAGATGGTCCGCTCCTCGTCGAGGGCGACCTTCTTGCTCTCGAGGTCGGCCTTGAGAGAGGCGATCTCCTCCTCGGTGGCGAGGGTTCCCTCCTTCTCCATGGCCTCGTACTTCCCGAGGGCCATCCTATCCTTGCGAATCTTGAGGGAAAGCTCGGAAAGGGCGTCCTTCGCGCTCCGGAGGGCGTCCTGCTCGTTCCCGTAGGCGCCGGGAAGGCGGACGTTGTCGAGCGGGAAGGTGATGTTCTGCTGTACGGTGAAGTGCGGGTAGAGGGCGTAGTTCTGGAAGACGAGCCCGATCCCGCGATTCTCCGGAGGGACGTTGGTGACTTCCTCGTCCCCGAAATAAATATGCCCCCCGGTCGGCTTATGAAGTCCGGCGATCATGTAGAGCGTCGTCGACTTGCCGCATCCCGAGGGGCCGAGGAGACCGACCAGCTTGCCGTCCGGAATCGTAAACGACATGCGATCGACCGCGGTCATGTGGGAGCCCTTGTGGCTCCGGAAGACCTTGGAGAGCTCTTCGATCTTGACTTCCATCCTGTTCCTCCTGGAATCGCGACCTCTTCAGTCAGGGCGAGGATAGCACGGGAGAGAGGGTGCGACAACAAGCCCCCGCTTGCTCCCGAAGCGCTTTCCTCGCGCGCGATTCTTTAAGATGTAATCGGAATTATCCCTCTTCCTTCCTTTCCTCTTCAAGAGCCTTCTCGCCTTCCTGGAGAAGCCGCTCGCCCTCCTCGCCCGCCTTGCGGATCAGCTCTCCGGCAGCTTCTTCCTCCGCGCGGGAGCGGTACACCGTGCTCGAGCGCATGTCGACGGCGATGGTCGCCCCGATGTAGTCGTGGATCGCCCGGTGGCCGTTCGTGAAAAGGGAAAGGAGGTAGGACAGGAGAAGGACGCCGAGAAGGATCGCGAGGGCGATCGTCTGTTGGGGGACGAAGAGGAGGATGATCGCCCCGAAGAAGTAGGAAGGAAGCGTCCGGAGACACATCTGCCCTCTGGTGACCTGGTAGCCGAGCGTGTTGACGAGGCCGATCTTGAGGGCCTTCTTCCCGACGGTCTCCCCGTTCCTGAAAAGGAGAGCGGGCAGGAGGTAGACGAGAGGGAAAGTGATGGCGAGCCCGATCGCCATGGGATAGGCCCTGCGGATCGCCTTCTCCTCGTTGAGGAGCGACTGATAGGGGGAGGAAGAGAAAAAGGATTCGGCGACGTTATAGTACACGGAAGGAGAGGCCCCGCTTTCGTCGTAGAAGAAGAGAAGGAGCTCCTCCCTCCCCTCTTCCGTCAGGTTCGAGAGGGGGCGCCTGTTCCCTTCCTCGTCGTAGGCCGAGCCGCTTTGGAAAAGCTTGTCCGCGGGAACGGCGACGCCCTCCTTGTCTGTCGTTCCGCCGGGAAGGAGGGGCCACTGGAATAGCTCAGGGCCCTTCTCCTTCGCGGGCGAGGGGATCTCAAGATAGCCGTAGACATGATCGATGTCCTCGAGGCCAATGACGTTGACGTTGTACCAGTAGGCGAGGCTCCTTCCCTTGAGGTCGGGAGCTTCCTCGGGAATGGCCTCGTGGATCCCCTCCCCATAGTAGGAAAGAAGAAGGTCCTGGTAGGCCTGGTAGTCGCTTGCCCCCGTCGGCGCGCCCCACTCCCCGTCATCCCCTTGGACGAAAAGAAGGGAGGCGGAAAGAAGTGCCTCCGTCTTCTCGTGGGCGCCCTTGTACCAGTCGCTCGCGGAGAAGGCCGCCTCGAAGATCGCGAAGACGCCAAGGAAGACGAAAAGGAAGAGGGCGAGGTCGGCGAGGGCGGCGAGGAAGCGCCGGTGGAGCGGCGCCTCGACGTACTTCCTACCTTCCATCTTCCGCCTTCCCCTCCCCGGGAGGCCCGTTGCGGACGATATCGAGGAAATCAGGCTCATGGGCCCGCTCGCTCGCCCAGGCCCTCGTCACGACGGACATCGCGCAATAGTCGTGGAGCGCCCTTCTCTTGGGGGTGAGGAGCCCCGTCGTCAGGCTGATGAGGAAGACAAGGAGCAGGATGGAGCCCGAGACGATGACCTCGTTCGCCAGAAGCGCCCCTAGGAGGCTGAAAAGGAGGGGGATGACCCTCGGGACGGCGAGAAGGCGCGGCAAGGGCATCCCGTCGTAGCGGAGGAGCCCCAGGCGGAAGATCATCTTCCCGAACGTCGCTCCGTTCCGGGATACAAGGGGCACGGCGAGGTAGAAGAGGAGGACAGGGACCGAGATCGCGATTCCCAGCGTCAAGAAATGCCCCGTCTCGTAACGGCCGTACGGCTCCTGGTAGAACTCCTCAGCGACGATCCTGTCCTGCGCGATCCGGTACTGCTCCCGGAAGAAGGAAAGGAGATCCTGCTCGGCCCCTTTCCCGAGGACGGGCTCTCCTTCCTCCCCTTCTTCGAAAAGGCTGGCGCGAAGTTCCGCCGGGACGTCGAGGTCCGTGTTCCCTTCCTCGTCCCTCCCGAAGGAAAACAAAGGCGACTCGTTCACCGCCGACTCGCTTTCCGGAAGCCCGAGGACGTTCACGTTGTACCAGCGTTCCGTCGCCCATTCCGGATGGGGGTTCGGGTTCCGGACAGGGTCCTCGAGAAGCTGGTAGTCGAAGTAGTAGGAGCGGATGCTCCTCTCATAGTCCTCCCAGTCGTCGGAGACGATGTCCTGGGTCGGGACGATCTCCCCGTCCACCTCCTCCGTCTCCATGAGGCCAGAGGCGGCTAGGTACCTCTCGATGGTCGCCCAGTCCTCCTCCATCCCCATCGCCTTCCCTAGGGTAAGGAAGCCTCCGTGGGGATACAGGAAGAAAGCGAGGAGAAAGAAGAGCGCGAAGGCAAAGACGGCGTCAAGCGCCGCCGCGCTGATCCTCGTCAGGAGCGGGGCGAGGGGGTACCCCTCCTCCGCGTAGTCGTCTTCCCGGGCCATCCCTACTCGTCCCCGCCTTCGTCGGTGAAATCGGATTCCGAGGAGGATTCGCCATCCTTTTCCTCCGAAACCTCGGCAGAAGGCTCGTCTTTTTCGACAATCTCCTCAGAATCCCATATTTCGGAGGAATCCTGCGGGGTTTCCTTTGGATCCGCGGGGGTTTCTTCCCCTTCGGCAGTCTCTTGGGAAGGAGAGACGGGCTCCCCCGGGCGCCCGCCCGCGCGGATCGAATCGATCCTCTCCTTGTGGAGGCGGTCCTGCTCCTCCTCGAAGGCGTCGAAGGAGGTCATCCTCCTCGCCTCCTCCCTCCGGGCGTCGATCGTCGAGAGGTCGAGGATCTGGAGCTCTCTTTCCAGCTGCTCCTCCTCCGGGGTCTTCGGCGCGGACTTCCTCTGCTCCGGATGGGCGGCGAGGTAGCGCTCCCGCTCCTCCTCGTTCCGGAACCAGAGCGACTCCCTGGCGTCGATGACGATGGTCCCGAAAAGCATGTCCTCCACGGTCAGGTGCGAGCGATGGAGGACCATCAGCATGAAGTCCAGGAGGACGACGAGCATGAGGAACATGAAGGCGAGCCAGAGGCTCGGGATGAAGATGAGGGAGAGCATCGCCAGGACCACGAGCGGGCGAAGAAGCCTCTCCTTGAGCCCCAGCCTCGTGCCCTCGCGCTTCACGACGGCGATATGGAGGATCGCCTTCCCGAGCGTCTTCCCGTCCCGCATGAGCGCGGGGATGAGGTAGAAGAAGAGGAACAGGAAGGGCGCGTAGGCTACGTCGAGCGCGTAGGAGGCGTAGCGGTTGAGCGCGTCGTAGCGGGCGCGGTAGTAGGTCTGCGGGCTATTCCCCCAGCCGATCGCCCAGTCGGCGAGGTCGAAGTAGCAGCCCTCGCCCACGTCGGGATCGTAGAAATGGTTGAGGAGCGCGGTCGACCACTGGGCGCTCGTCTGGCTGGCGGAAAGCCCTTCCTCGGAGACGCTCGTGAGGATCGGAGGAAGCGAGTAGTCGACGTACCCCTCCTCGTTCACCTGGTAGCGGTAGTAGCCGACCTTCCCCTGGCCCATCCCCGTATCGGAAAGGTTCCTCTCCCAGTCCTCGTGCGTCGCGGCGTACTCGTGCCAGTTCGTCGCCTCCTCGACCTCGCTTAGCTCAGGAAGCCCCATGAACTCCTGGCTGAAGAAGCGCCCGTAGGAGGCGAAGTTGGGGTCGTCGGTCCCCGAGGGGCGGGAAAGATCGGCGACGTTCCCTTCCTCGTCCACCTCGCTCAGGGGAACGGCGCGCTCGTCCTCGAGGAAGAAGCCGGTCCAGTAGGACCACATGGCGTCCCAGTAGAGGAGATAGCCCCTTTCCTCCTGGGTGACGACGGTCTCCTCCTTCCCCTCGGAATCGGAGACGGTCGTGGACTGGGGCTCCGCCGCGTAGCTTAGGTAGCCGTTCCCATTGACGAAGCGGTAGCCGCCCTCCTCGGTCTCCTCCATGTTGTATAGCCCCGTGTCGTAGGCGTACTGGAGCATCTCCTCGTTGACCTTCTCCCCGCCCATCGCGGAGACGAGGTAGGTGGAGGTGAGGTTCGCGTAGACGATGACGGTGCAAAGGGTGAGGAAAAGGGCGTCGATGAGGAAGGCGAAGGTCCTCCTCCAGTAGCCCGCTTGCTTCAGCTTCGAGTCCATGGGGCGATTATAAGGCAGAGCCCGCGCGCGTGTAGGCATGAGAAAAGGGCCGCGGTTTCCCGCGGCCCATCGGGCCATCCCTCTTAGTGGATGATGTCGGCGACGGTGCCGGCGCCGACGGTGCGCCCGCCCTCGCGGATGGAGAACTTCGTCCCCTTCTCAAGGGCGACCGGGTGGATGAGCTTCACCGTGAAGGTGACGTTATCGCCCGGCATGACCATCGGCACGTCGGTCGGGAGCTCGATGTCCCCGGTGATGTCGGTGGTGTGGAAGAAGAACTGCGGGCGATAGCCGTTGGTGAAGGCGGTGTGACGGCCGCCCTCCTCCTTGGTGAGGACGTAGACCGCCGCGGTGAACTGGTCGTGCGGAGTGACCGATCCGGGCTTCGCGAGGACCTGGCCGCGCTCGACCTGATCCTTGTTGATGCCGCGGAGGAGCGCGCCGATGTTGTCGCCGCCCTGCGCGAAGTCGAGGGTCTTGCGGAACATCTCGAGGCCGGTGACGACGGTGGACTGGGTCGCGCGGATGCCGACGATCTCGGCAGGGTCGTTGACCTTGATCATGCCACGCTCGACGCGGCCGGTGACGACGGTGCCGCGGCCGGAGATGGTGAGGACGTCCTCGATCGGCATGAGGAAGGGCTTGTCGGTGTTCCTCTCGGGATCAGGGATGTAGTTGTCGAGGGCATCCATGAGCTCGAGGATAGACTTGCAGGCGGGGTCGTCGAGGCTCTTGGCCTCGCAGGCCGCGCGGGCGGAGCCGCGGATGACGGGGATCTCGTCCCCCGGGAACTCGTACTTGGAGAGGAGGTCCCTGACGTCCATCTCGACGAGGTCGACGAGCTCGGGGTCGTCGACGAGGTCGGTCTTGTTGAGGTAGACGATGATGTAGGGGACGCCGACCTGGCGGGCGAGGAGCACGTGCTCCCTGGTCTGCGGCATGACGCCGTCGGTGGCGGCGACGACGAGGATCGCGGCGTCCATCTGGGCGGCGCCGGTGATCATGTTCTTGATATAGTCGGCGTGCCCCGGGCAGTCGACGTGGGCGTAGTGCCTGTGGTCCGTCTCGTACTCGACGTGGGCGGTGTTGATGGTGATGCCCCTGGCCTTCTCCTCAGGGTTGGCGTCGATGGCCTCGTAGGCCATGTCCTTGGCCATGCCCTTCATCGCCAGCACGTGGGTGATGGCGGAGGTGAGGGTGGTCTTCCCGTGGTCGACGTGGCCGATGGTGCCCACGTTCACGTGGACGCGGTCACGGTTGAACTTCTCTTTTGCCATTGTTGTTCCTCCAATATTGGCTTTCAGAATTTTTGGCGCTCGTGGATATTAGCGCACCTTCCTACGGAAGGCAACGAGGAGCGCGGGGATAGGCCTAGCGGCCCGTCCCCTGGCTCTTCTTGATGATCTCGTCCTGGATGTAGCGAGGAGTCTCGCCGTAGCGGTCGAAGGTCATCGTGAAGGTCCCGCGGCCCTGGGTCATCGACCGGAGGTCGGTGACGTAGCCGAACATCTCGGCAAGGGGCACGGAGCAGGTGACGACCTTGGCGTTCCCGCGCTGGCTCTCCTCCTCGACGGTCCCCCTCCGGCGCGAGACGTCGCCGATGACGTCGCCGTAGTACTGGTCGGGGACGGTGATGTCGACCCTCATGATCGGCTCGAGGATGACGGGGTCGCACTTGCCGGCCGCCGCCTTGAGGGCGAGGGAGGCCGCGATCTTGTAGGCGGCTTCCGAGGAGTCGACGTCGTGGTAGGACCCGTCGAAGAGGGTGGCCTTGATGTCGATGGCCGGGTAGCCGGCGACGAGCCCCCTCTGCATGGCCTCCTCAAGCCCCTGCTGGGTCGGCTTGATGAACTCCTTCGGGACGGCGCCGCCGACGATGGCGTCGACGAACTCGAAGCCCTTCCCGGGGTTCGGCTCGAAGCGGATCCAGACGTCGCCGTACTGGCCGTGGCCGCCGGTCTGCTTGACGTAGCGTCCCTGGGCCTCGCCGGTCTTGCGGATCGTCTCGCGGTAGTTGACCTGCGGGGCGCCGACGTTGACGAGGACGCCGAACTCGCGCTTCATGCGCTCGACGAGGACGTCGAGCTGGAGCTCGCCCACGCCGCCGATGATGGTCTGGCCGGTCTCCGCGTTCGTATGGACGCGGAAGGTCGGGTCCTCCTCGGCGAGCTTCTGGAGGGCGATGGACATCTTCTCCATGTCGGCCTTGGTCTTGGGCTCGACGGCTTCCTCGAGGACGGGCTCGGGGAACTCGAGGCGCTCGAGGACCACGGGCTCGTTCGGATCGGTGAGGGTATCGCCAGTGGTGGTGTTCTTGAGCCCGACGACCGCGCCGATCTCGCCGGCGTGGAGGCAGCTCACCTCCTGGCGCTTGTTCGCATGCATGAGGACGAGGCGCGAAATCCTCTCCTGGCTCCCCTTGGAGGAGTTCAGGATGTAGGAACCGCTCTTGAGCACGCCCTGATAGACGCGGACGTAGGCAAGGCGCCCGATGAAGGGGTCGGTCGCGATCTTGAAGGCGAGGCCGACGAAGGGGGCCTCGTCCGTGGTCTTGCAGGAGTACTCCTCGCCCTTCAGCTCGCCCTTCTCGCCCGGGATGTCGAGCGGGGAGGGGAGGTAGTCGACGACCGCGTCGAGGAGGAGCTGGACGCCCTTGTTCTTGAACGCGGTGCCGCAGAGGACGGGGAAGAACTTCCCGGTGATGACGGCCTTGCGGATGACGGATTTGATCTCCTCGACCGTCGGCTCCTCGCCCTCGAGGACCTTCATCATGAGCTCGTCGTCGTGGGCGGCGAGCTTCTCGAGGAGGATCGCGTGGTAGCGCTCCGCCTTCTCCTTGAGCTCGGAGGGGATCTCCTGCTCGACGGGGGCGTCGTCCTTGTTGTCCTTGTTGTAGATGAAGGCCCGCATCGTGACGAGGTCGATCTCGCCGATGAAGCCCGACTCGCGTCCGACCGGGAGCTGGATCGCGGCGTAGTCGACGCCGAGGCGCTCCTTGATCGTGTCGAGGCACATCTCGAAGTCCGCGCCGATCGCGTCCATCTTGTTGCAGAAGACGAGGCGGGGGACGTTGTACTTGTCGGCCTGGCGCCAGACGGTCTCCGTCTGGGGCTCGACGCCGTTCTTGGAGTCGAGGACCGTCACCGCGCCGTCGAGGACGCGGAGGGAGCGCTCGACCTCGACGGTGAAGTCGACGTGCCCCGGGGTGTCGATGATGTTGATGCGGTGGCCCTTCCAGAAGCAGGTGGTGGCGGAGCTGGTGATCGTGATGCCCCTCTCCTGCTCCTCCTCCATCCAGTCCATGACGGCGGTGCCTTCGTGGACCTCGCCGATCTTATGGGTGCGCCCGGTGTAGTAGAGGATGCGCTCGGTCGTCGTGGTCTTGCCCGCGTCGATGTGGGCCATGATCCCGATGTTGCGGGTGTGGGGGAGGTCGTAGCCCTCCTCCTTGATCATGTTCTCGTCGTTGGCCATGTCTTCTCCTTACCAGCGGTAGTGGGCGTAGGCCTTGTTCGCCTCGGCCATGCGGTGGACATCTTCCTTCTTCTTGACGGAAGCGCCGGTGCCGTTCGCCGCGTCGATGATCTCGGCGGCGAGCTTCTCCTCCATCGTCTTCTCGCTCCTAAGGCGGGCGAAGGTGACGAGCCAGCGGAGGCCGAGGGTCTGCTTCCTCTCGGGGCTGACCTCGGTCGGGACCTGGTAGTTGGCCCCGCCCATGCGGCGGGCCTTCAGCTCGACGCCGGGCATGATGTTGTTGATCGCCGTGGCGAACACGTCGATCGCCGGCTTCTTGGTGCGCTCCTCGATGATCTTGAAGGAGCCGTAGATGATCTGCTGGGCCGTGCCCCTCTTCCCGTCGTACATGACCCGGTTGATGAGGCGGGTCACGAGCTTGCTGTTATAGACGGGATCGGGGAGGACGTCCCGCTTCGCGATCTTTCCCTTGCGCGACATGACTTACCTCCTACTTCTTCTCCGGACGCTTCGTCCCGTAGAGGGAGCGTCCCTGGCGGCGGGCCTCGATGCCCGCGCAGTCGAGGCATCCGCGGATGATGTGGTAGCGGACGCCCGGGAGGTCCTTCACGCGGCCTCCGCGGATGAGCACGGTGCTGTGCTCCTGGAGGTTGTGCCCCTCCCCGCCGATGTAGGCGGTCACCTCGAAGCCGTTCGAGAGGCGGACGCGGGCGTACTTCCGCATCGCCGAGTTCGGCTTCTTCGGGGTCATGGTTCCCACGCGGGTGCAGACGCCCCTCTTCTGGGCGCTCGCCTGGTTTCCCTGGCGCTTGGTGAGGCTGTTCCACCTCTTGCCGAGCGCCGGCGCCTTGCTCTTCGTCCGGGCGGCATGGCGGCCGCTCTTGACGAGCTGGTTAATTGTCGGCATGGCTCTTTCTCCTTTTCTTCTTTCTTATTCGTCTCTGGAATCCGCTCCTCCGATACACACATTTCCGTGCGTGTCAAAGCGAGCGGCCAAGGCGGACTATACGCGCAGGAAAAGGCTGGGGCAAGGGCGAGTTACGCGATTCCCGGAAGAGCCCCACAGGGCAGGGGTCCTGGATGAGGAATCCTTGTCAGGGCTAGATGGCCATGCCGCCGGAAGGGAGAGGGGAAATAAGGGCATCTTCCCACGCCTCCTGGAGGCGCTCCCCGGGCTCCCCGTGAGGAAGATCCTCGAAATAA
>CALVOS010000075.1 GCA_944350325.1 uncultured Bacilli bacterium
GAGAGACGGTGTTCCTGCTGTTGTAGTCGTAGTAGTCGGGAAGCCCGAGAAGATGCCCGGTCTCGTGGATGAAGGTGTGGCCGTCGATCCCGTTCTCCCCGTATCCCTCGTACATGAAGTCGTAGGAAGCCCAGGAATAGGCGTAGGGAAGGGGATCGGAAGGATTCCCTGACTCGTTCTCGTAGGCCCAGTAGGTGAAGGCCCAGTTGTTGCTGGTGACCCAGGGGTCGTTCGTGTAGTTCGGCCCGGAGTAGACGACCCAGACTGCGTCGATATAGCCGTCCCCGTCCCCGTCGAAGTCCTGGGTGTCGAGGATTCCTTCCTCCTCCCAGTGGGCGATTGCCCTCTCCAGGACCAGCGTGACGCCCTCGGCGGTCCCCTCCGACTGGTTGTGCCACGCGATCTGGCTCGAAGTCAATCCGCAGTCGTACCAGGGCATCACCTCGCCGGAGAAGGAAAGGGCCCCGTAGGAGGACTTCTCATAGAAGCTCCTCACCGATTCCCAGGAAGTGTCCCCGGAATCCCCGAAGAAGACCTTCTCGATGTCGGAAAGGTACTTGCTCTCCTCGCTCGAGGAAAGGGGGAAGTCGGACTGGATGATCGGCAGGACCAGGAGGCGGACGTCCCCTGTCGAGGGAGTGTCCACGACGTAGCCATAGCCGGAGTTCCGGTGGACGTCGCCATACGTGTAGCGGGTTCCCTTCCTCTCCAGCGTCTCTCCTGCGGAGCCCCCTCCCTGGGAGCTGCTCCCGGGGTTCACGATCGAAGGCGAGGACGAGGAGGAATCCTCAGAAATCTCGAAGAAACGGTTAAAGAAGTCACAGGAAGTAAGGGGGATCGCGATCGTGGCAATCCCGAGAATCAGAAAGAAGCGCCTCATCTTGCAGGGTTTTTCTCGATAACGTTGCCCAGCTCGTCAATTTCGGCAGGGTTCGGGTCGTAGTCGCTCGCGCTGGAAATCGCCATCACCACCGCGGAGAAGATGAGAATGGTCAGCCCTCCATAGAGGGAAAGCCAGAAGACCCAGTCGTCGAAGTGCGAGAACATCTCGAGGACCGGGTAGGTGAAGCAGACGGCGAAGAAGAGGAAGAGGAGGTTCAGCCCGTTGGCAAGGCGGTAGCGCCAGTCGATGTCCCCCTCGATCGCCTTGCGGACATCGAAGAAGAAGGCCGCAAGGGAGGTGATGGAGGAGATGAGGTAGAGGACGGACCCCGTGGGATCCCCGCCCTTCAGGAAGAGGGCGATGGTGAGGGTGAGAGAGAAAAGGAAGACGGAAAGGGAGGAGAGGGCAACCAGGAGGATGTGCGAGGTCTTCGGGCGATAGCACATGTCGACGAAGAGGAGGATCCCCAGCACGCCAACGATCGCCATGAAGGCCTCCATGACGTGGAGCTCCATGGGGAAAGCGACCACGAACTCGCCGATCCCGCCCTCGAAGGCGAAGAAGAGGAAGGCAATCAGGGAGGCGAGGAGGGGCAGGAGCGAGGAGGGGCGGAAGACCGGCTCCATCTTCCTCCCGTCGGGCAGGGTGATGGAGAGGAGGCTATTCGCCTTCCCGAGGAACGAGCGGAGGAACGCTTTCATCTTCACTCTCCTTTCTTCGCGGAGTCGATCGCCGCGATCTCGGCGCGGTAGCGCGCCAGCTCCTCGGAGTTGGCAAGGACGAAGTGGCCGGGCCGGATCTCCGTGAGCGTTGGCTTCTCATGCGAGTAGTCATGCGCCTCGGCGGGGTTATAGACGGTCCTCTTCCGGTTCTTCTCGCTCCGGGGGTCGGGCTTGGGGATTGCGGAAAGGAGGGCCTTCGTATAGGGATGGAGGGGATGGAGGAAGAGCTCGTCGCTCGTGGCGAGCTCGACGATCGAGCCGGAGTACATGACGGCGATCCTGTCGCAGAAGTACTTCACCACCGAAAGGTCGTGGGCGATGAAGAGCATCGTCAGGCCCATCTCCTCCTTCACGTCGTTGAGGAGGTTCAGGATCTGCGCGCGGATGGAGACGTCGAGAGCCGAGATCGGCTCGTCGCAGATGAGGAGCTTCGGATTCATGATGAGGGCGCGCGCGATGCCGATCCTCTGGCGCTGCCCGCCCGAGAACTCATGGGGATAGCGGGAGGCGTACTCCGGGATGAGCCCGACCTTCTCGAGCATCTCCACGCAGCGTCTATGGTTCTCCACCCGGTCGCGAAGGTGCTGGATCTTCAAGCCTTCCTGGATGATATCCTCGACCGTCATGCGGGGGTCGAGGGAGTCGACCGGGTCCTGGAAGATCATCTGGATCTCGTTCATGAGCTTCCGATCGCGATGGGCGTTGTCGTAGCGGATCTGGCGGATCTGGGCCTTCTGCTCCTCGAGCGTCTTGCGCAGGATCTCCTTCTGCTCCTCGATGCGGCGCCCGTAGTCGGCGCGGATCTCGGCCTCGTCCTTCTCGCGGCGTTCCTTGAGGAGGGCGATGCGACGCTCCAGCTCCTCGATGCGGGAGAGATGCTCCTGCTCGCTCTGGCGGATGGCGGCGGCGTTCCTGTCGTCCGTATGGTCGAACTCGGAAAGCTCCGTCTCCATGTCCTTCCGCTCGCGCTGGAGCTCGGACTCAAGGCTCAGGATGTCCGTCCCGCCCTTCCTCTGGGCGAGGGCGAGGGCCATCTCCTTCCTGAGGGAGGCGATCCGCTCGCGGACACGGATCCTGGTCCACTTGATTTCCTTCTCGTTCCAGCGGGAGCCGGCGGAAATGCGGACCCCCTTGTAGTAGATGGAGCCGGAGGTGATGTCGTAGAGGTTGATGATGGAGCGCCCGGTCGTCGTCTTCCCGCATCCGCTCTCGCCGACAAGGCCGAAGCACTCCCCTTCCTTCACGTCGAAGGAGATGTCGTGGACGGCCTTCGTCTTGAAGCCGCCCCCCATGTCGAAGAACTGCTTGAGATGGCGGACGGAAAGGATCGTCCTGCTCTCGACGAGCTCCGGACGGTAGCTGACCTTCGGGTCCCTGGGCCCTGCCCACTCGGAAGAGGAGGGGGCCTTCCCCTCGTCCTCAGGAAGGACAGGGGCCGTTTCTTCGAGGATTTCCTCGGGACGCTTCTCACTCATGGCGGTTCCCTCCCTTCAAAGAGTTCTGGATCCTCGTGCGGACGATCGCGGGCATCTCCGCCTCGGGCGCCCGCTCGTCGAGGAGCCAGGTCGCGGCGTAGTGGGTCTTCGAGATCTGGAACATCGGCGGCTCTTCCTTGAAGTCGATCCCAAGGGCGTACTTGCTCCGCAGGGCGAAGGCATCGCCCTTAGGCGGATAGAGCATGTTCGGCGGAGTGCCGGGGATGGCCTCGAGCCTTTCCTTGCTGTCGACGTCCGGAATCGAGGAAAGGAGCGCCCAAGTGTAGGGGTGCGCCGGATGGTAGAAGACATCCTCCGCCGTCCCGTACTCGACGATCTTCCCTGCGTACATCACCGCGACGCGGTCCGCCATGTTGGCGACGACCCCGAGGTCGTGGGTGATGAAGATGACGGACATGTTCCTCGCCTTCTTCAGGCGGTTGATGAGCTCGAGGATCTGCGCCTGGATGGTGACGTCGAGGGCGGTCGTCGGCTCGTCGCAGATGAGGACGTCGGGGTCGGCGGTCAAGGCGATCGCGATGACGATCCTCTGTCTCATGCCTCCCGAGAACTCGAAGGGGTACTGGTTGAACCGCTTCTCCGGATAGGCGATGCCGACCTCCTCCATGATCTTGAGGGCGCGCCTCTTGGCGTCCCCGTGCGTGACCCGAAGGTCGCTCAGATATCTCCGCCGTTCGGACACGAAATCCCCGTAAAGGGTGCCAAGGGTCTCTTTCCCGGCGAATTTTCTCCGGATTTCCAGCTCCTTCAGCCTTCTTTCTCGCAAAAGCGAGCGCTTGAGCGAAGGATTCGCGGAGATTTTCTCTTCGTATTCCTTGCGGACGGAAAGAATCTCCCTCTTCCTCAGAGGGTTATGGAAGAGGCTCTTGAGCCCGCCCTCCCCCTTGCGGAGGACGTCCTCCTCGCCTTCCCCTTCCGCGGGCTTCCTCCCGAGGAGCCAGATGCGGAAGCGAGCGAGAAGCTCCTTCTCCTTCTCGCGGTGCTTGAGGCGCTGCTCGGCGCGGAACTTCCTCGCCGCGACGGCGGCCTCCTTCCTTTTCCCCCGGAGGACCTTCTTGTCCTCGCGGATTCTCATGAGGAGGGCGGCCTTCTTCTCCCGGAACTCCTTCTCGATTTGGGCAGCTTTCTCAGGGGTCCAGCCCTTGGAGGAAAGGTACTCCTCCTCCGAGAGAGCCTTCTCTTCGAGTCCCTTGTACTCCTTCCGGAGCTGGAGCAGCTCCCTCCGGGGGGCCTTCCTCTCCTCCTTGAGGAGGCGGAGGAGGCGCTCGTCGTTCTTCCAGCGGATCAGAGCGTCGTTGGTGATCGATTCCTTCAGGCGGCGGACCTTGTCCCCGTTGATGATCATGACCTCGGTGATCTGCTTCCCGATCGTCATGATGGGGTTGAGGGAGGAGAGGGGGTCCTGGAAGACCATCCCGATCTTCGTCCCGCGGATGTTATGGAAC
>CALVOS010000076.1 GCA_944350325.1 uncultured Bacilli bacterium
TGAGGGCGACTACATCATCGAGGTCTTTGCATGAAGTACACAAGCACTTCCAAGGTTCTTAGCCTTGTCTTCCATGGTCTGATGACCCTGGGGTTCGGCGCCATGGGGATCTATTTCGCCTTCTTCGTCGTTCCCTTCGCCTTCACGACCAACCCCTATCAGTTCTCCAGCGCCCTTTTCAATGCAAGCTACTACCTCTACCTCGAGCTCGCCGTGATCGGCATCACCTTCTTCCTCATCTCGGGATACGGGACCTACAAGGCGGCGATGTCCTTCTCCGGCGGGAAGGAATCGGACGAGGCCGTGCGCACCTCCCTCACCTGCTTCATCACCGAAGGATGGATCGCCGCGCTGACCCTCTTCCTCGATGGGTCTGTCCTCTTTGACGCGATGAAGGGATCCGCGAACGCCGACATCACTTTCCCAATCGTCATGTGCGTCCTCGTCTCCATCGTCCTTCTCATTGCCACGAACATCCCGATGGTCCGGATGTACGACGGGCGCGACTACTCTCCGCTCCTTAAGTCGCTCCTGCTCGGAGGGTCCGTGGCGATGCTTGCCCTTTCGCTTGATTCCCTCTTCTCGATGATCGGCCTTCTCGCCAGGAGCTGGGACGCCAAGACGATGCCCTTCTTCTACCAGCTCATCGCGATTGTGCTCCCCGCTGCCGTTGCCGGCGGGCTCCTCCTTGCCGGCGGGATCCTTCTCCCGAAGAAGGAGGCCTCCGCGAAAAAGATGCAGCTCGGCACCGTCCTCCTTGGGGTCTCGATGATCGTAGTGTCGGTCACCTTCCTCGCGCACGCCTCCCTCGAGTTCATCTGGCAGGCCGACTACACCTACCACCTGATCGGACTGACCGGCGACTTCCAGTTCCCCGGCCTTGGCTATGGGGTGATGTCCGTCTTCGCCGCCGCCTTCCTCATCGGGGGAGGGGTCGTCGCCATCGCCCTTTCCGGGAAAGGCGAGAAGAAGCCCTCTTCCCGCCATCAGGCCTAAGAAGGCGACTATCGAAAGAAGGCGGGAGGCTCAATCCTCCCGCCTTCTTCGTTTTCCTCCTGCTCAGTAGATGGGGGAGAAGTCGCGGACGACGACCACCTCGTCGTAGAGCGTCCTTACTTCATCGGAGATTGGTTCAAACTCCTCGCGGAAGCGCTCCATGACGTTTTCGGGAACGATGCGCCCTTCCTCACGCATCCGATTCTGACGGCAGCAAGTCTCGAAGGGCAGGTCGAAGTAGACGAGGACATGGCGATCGAAGCCCGGCGTCTCCTTCGCATACATCGCCCGGAATCTGTTCTGGAGGTTCGTGGCGTCCGCGATGACCGTCGCGTCCTCGTCCTCAGCGCCGTAGCGGTTCAGCCGCTCGAGGAACGTCCTCCATACCAGCCCCTCGTCGCGGAAGTCCTGCGCCTTTCCGAAGAGCTCCTCGCGAATGGAGTCGGAGGAGACGATCTTCGTCTTGGGGTTGGCCCTTTGGTACTTCGCCGCCCAGGTGCTCTTGCCGCTGCCAGGAAGCGCGGTAAGGAGAATCATCGTTCTCATACAGTCTGATTCTATAGAAGCGGAATGGCGAATTCCTCTCTGCGTTGATGAAAGCGATTGCATCTTCGCCAATATGGTGTGCCAACGAGGTTTCCATCGCCCATAATGCACGCATGAAAGAGGAAGCGCCTCTCAAGGACATCGTTCTCTTCCGCCTGACCTCCTCGCCCCTGCTGGCCCAGGAAGTCGCGGACATCCTTTCCCTGCCCCTAGGGCAATGCGAAGTGCGTCATTTCTCCGATGGCGAGGTGATGGCGCGCCCCATCACCAACGTGCGGGGGAAGAAGGTCTACGTGATCCAAAGCACGTCCACGCCTGTTGCCGAGCGCCTGATGGAGCTTCTTATCTTCATCGACGGGCTGAGGAACGCCAAGGCGAAGGAAGTGAATCTCGTGATCCCCTACTACGGTTTCTGCCGCCAGGACCGCATCGCCAGGAGCGGGGAGCCCATAACCGCGAAGCTCGTCGCCGACCTTCTTGAGACCGTCGGGGTAAACCGGGTCATCACCATGGACCTCCATACTCCCCAGACCCAGGGGTTCTTCTCCTGCCCGGTCGACGATCTCTCGCCCATCTCGCTCTTCGGGGAGTACTACCGCCGGAAGCTCAAGGAGCTAGGGGTCCCCACTTCAGAGGTCACGGTCGTCTCGCCTGACCACGGATCGATCCATCGGGCCCGCGACCTGGCGAGCGAGCTTCCGGACAGCAGCCTTTCCATCATCGACAAGAGAAGGCCTGCGCCAAACGAGGCGGAGGTCATCAACGTCGTCGGAGAGGTGGAGGGGAAGACGTGCATCATCATCGACGACATCATCGATACGGCGGGGACCGTGCTTGCCTCGGCGGAAACCTTGAAGAGCCACGGGGCAAGAGGCCTTCTGGTTGGAGGGACCCACGGGATTCTTTCCGGAGGGGCCGAGGAACGGCTCAGGACCGCGTCATTCATCCAGGACCTCTGCCTCACCAACTCCATCGAGAGGGATATCCCATGGGTGGGCAGGATTTCCATCGCCCCGATGATTGCTGGGGTGATCCGCGCCTCCGAGTCCGGCCTTCCCGTTCCGGATGAATGGATGGCCTTCTATTGAGAAAAAGCCACAGTTCCCAAGCAAAAACATAGAAAACGTGTTCTATCCTCTGAACCACGTCTAAAAAACAAGGAGGTCGCAGCAACCATATGCTGACTACCAGGAAAATCGCTGAGAACGCGATCGTCGCGTCTCTCTACTTCGTGCTCACGATCGTCTCCACGCCTATCGCGTACGGGCAGATCCAGTTCCGGATCGCGGAAGCGCTCATGCTCCTTTGCTTCTACCGGAAGGATTTCGTCGTCGGCCTCACCGTCGGCTGCTTCCTCGCCAACCTCGGGAGCACCCTCCTGCCCTGGGACCTCGTCTTCGGCACCCTCGCGACGCTTCTCTCCGGCCTTGCGATTGCCTTCCTGAGCCCCCGGCTGATCCTTGGGGTCCTATATCCTGCGCTGTTCAATGGCTTCATCGTCGGGGCGGAGCTCTTCTATATCGTCGGGTTGCCCTTCTGGATTAACGTCGGATACGTCGCGCTTGGGGAGCTTGCGGTCCTGGCCGTGGGGTACGTCCTTTTCCTCCTCCTTTCCCGGAACAAGGGATTCATGGACGCGCTCCGGGCGGAGCCTTCGCGTAGGGCTGTCCGTTGGTGAGATAATCGAGAAGATGAACGGATTCGGAATTGAGATCGACCACGTCGACAAAGGGTCAAGGGCCAGGACCGGCACCCTCCATACCTGGCATGGGGACGTTCCTCTCCCCATGTTCATGCCTGTCGGGACGCTTGCCACGGTGAAGTGCCTCTCTCCTGAGGAGATTCACGCGATCGGATCCGGAGTCATCCTCGCGAACACCTACCACCTCCATCTTCGACCAGGGGAAGACGTCGTCGAGAAGGCGGGCGGACTTCACTCCTTCATGAACTACGACGGGCCGATGCTGACGGACTCCGGCGGCTTCCAGGTCTTCTCCTTGAGCGCCCAGAGGAAGCTCACGGAGGAAGGGGTCCTCTTCCGGAACGACTTCAACGGGAACGAGGAACTCTTCACTCCTGAGTCCGTTATCGGGATCGAAGAGAAGCTCGGCGCGGACATCATCATGTCCTTCGACGAGTGCATCCCCTATCCGGCCGAGAGGGAATACGTGGAGCGCTCTACGGAACGGACCCTTCGCTGGGCAAGGCGCGGCCTCCTCGCGCATCGAAGGGAGGACCAGGCCCTCTTCGGCATCGTCCAGGGCGGGGCGTTCCCTGACCTTCGGGAGCATGCCGCCAAGGAGCTCGCCGCGATGGATTTCCCAGGCTATTCCATCGGAGGCACCTCGATCGGCGAGCCGAAGGAGGTGTGCTTCCAAATGGTGGAGGACGCGGTGCGCTTCCTTCCGGAAGATAAGCCTCGCTACCTGATGGGCGTGGGCTCTATCGACTACATCCTGGGCGGGATCCGGCGCGGAGTCGACATGTTCGACTGCGTCCTTCCGACGAGGCTCGCCCGGCACGGGACCCTGATGACATCGCGCGGCCGGGTCAACATCCGCAAGGCGGAGTACCGCGAGGACTTCACCCCGCCTGATCCGGAGTGCGACTGCTACGCCTGCACCCATTTCACGAAGGCCTACCTCCATCACCTCCATATGGCCGGGGAGGAGCTTGGCAAGCGGCTGAACTCCATCCATAACCTCCGCTTCCTCATCCGGATCGTCGAAGGGGCTAGAAAGGCCATCCGCGAGGACCGTTTCCTCGAATACGAGGAGGAATGCCTGCGGAAATATGGTGATTCACGGGGGTTCTGACATGGATATTTCGCTTTTTGACTTCGAACTTCCCGAAGAGCTGATCGCCCAGACCCCTTCCAAGGAACGGGATGGATGCCGGCTGCTCGCGGTCGATCGCGGGAGGAGGACCTTTGAGGACAGGACCTTCCGCGACATCCTCTCCTACCTTCGCCCTGGGGACGTGCTCGTGCGGAATAACACCCGCGTCATCCCCGCGCGCCTCATCGGGGAGAAGGATACGGGCGGGAGGATCGAGCTCCTCCTTCTCAAGGACCTCGGGGACGATACCTGGGAATGCCTCGTCGGGAACGCCCATTCGGTGCGGGAAGGCTCCCTCTCTTCCTTTGGCGGCGGGAAGATCAAGGCCCGTTGCGAGGCCGTCCTCCCTGAGGGAATCCGCCATATGCGGTTCCTCTACCATGGGATATTCCTGGAGCGCCTCGAGGAGCTAGGGGAGATGCCGCTTCCTCCCTACATCCGGGAAAGGACCTCCCGGAAGGAGGACTACCAGACCGTCTACGCGAAGGTCCCGGGAAGCGCGGCCGCCCCGACCGCAGGCTTCCATTTCACCCCCGCGCTTCTCGAGGAGATTTCCTCGATGGGAGTCGAGATCCTCGACGTCACGCTCGATATCGGTCTCGGGACGTTCCGGCCCGTCAAGGTCCAGGACACCGAGAGCCACCATATGCACGAGGAGACCTACCGCATGGGGGAGGAGACGGCCCGGAGGCTCAACCTCGCCAAGAAGGAAGGGCGGAGGATCATCGCCGTGGGCACGACCTCCGTCCGGACCCTCGAGTCCGTCTATGGGAAGTACGGGGAGTTCCGGGAAGAGAGCTCCTCCACCTCGATCTTCATCAAGCCCGGCTACCGCTTCCAGGCGGTGGACGCCCTCTTGACGAACTTCCATCTCCCCAAGAGCACCCTCGTGATGCTCGTCAGCGCCTTCATGGGGAGGGAGTTCACCCTGGAGTGCTACCGCCACGCCGTGGAGGAGCGCTACCGCTTCTTCTCCTTCGGGGACGCGATGTTCATCTACGGGGAGCTTCCGCCGGAGGGCATCCGGTGAGCGACCGCCCCAAGGAGCTTTCCCGTCTCCTGAGGAAGGAGGAAGGAAGGAGGAGGCTCCTCCTCCACTCCTGCTGCGGGCCCTGCTCCTGCTACCCCTTCCTCGTCCTCGGGGCCCATTTCGACGTGACCGTCTCCTTCGCGAACTCGAACATCTATCCCAAGGAGGAATGGGCGAAGCGGCTGCGCGCCCTCCGGAGGGCGATCGATGGCTTCTCCCGCCACTACAGGATCCGGATCGACCTCCTCGAGCCCCGCTACGACCACGGGGCGTTCATGGAGGAGCTCCGCCAGATGGCCGACCTCCCCGAGGGAGGGGAGCGCTGTCTCCTTTGCTACCGCAAGAGGATGGAGGAGGCGCGCCTCGTCGCCCGGAGGGAAGGGATCCCCCTCTGGTGCACGACCCTGACCTCCTCCAGGCAGAAGGATAGCGAGGCCATCCTGAGGATCGCCCAGGAGCTCGATCGCGAGGACCCCGAGGGACCCTCCTTCCTCCCGAGCGACTGGAAGCGGGGAGGCGGGCTCGAGGAGGGGGAGAGGATCTCCTGCTTCCTCATGCTCTACCGCCAGCGCTACTGCGGCTGCGAGTACAGCCTCGCTAGTAGGAAGTAGAGGCTGTTTCTCTTCATTTTATTCGTGCAAATGCACAAATAAAGTAAAGGTTTCCCCAGGCTCTCCTTCAGAAACCCCGAAGGATCCGGGCCTTTTTTGCGAAACCAGAAACAACAGATTCCATCCCGCATTTTTGTGTTGCTCCCTCCTACGCGTGGGCGTATAGTCCGCGATGCCGGCGCTCGCAAGGAACTCCGATGTTGCTGACACGCCCGACGCCGTTGTCTAGGACGGCCGGGCTTAGCCAGGGAACTCGGGGGGAGCGGGCAAGGGCAAGCCAAGAGACATAGGAGGAAAATCTATGGCGAAGAAGCATGTGCTCCGCATCAGGCTCCAGGCCTACGAGCACGCGACGCTCGAGACCGCCGTCGAGAAGATCCTGGCCGTGGCCAGGAAGACCGGCGCGGGCGTCATCGGGCCTGTCCCTCTCCCCACCGAGAGGCAGGTCTACACGATCCTCCGGGCTACCTTCAAGTACAAGGACAGCCGGGAGCAGTTCGAGATCCGCACGCACAAGCGGATCATCGACCTGGTGGATCCCAAGAAGGAGACGGTCGACGAGATCAAGCGCCTCGATGTGCCTAGCGGGGTCGAGATCGAGATCACCGCGAAGTAGAGGAGGCAGGCAAATGAAATCCCTCATCGGAAGAAAAATCGGAATGACCGAGGTGTTCGCCGAGGACGGCACCATGTACCCGGTCACCGTCGTCGAGGTCCTGCCCAACCTCATCCTCGCCAAGAGGACGATCGAGAAGGACGGCTACGAGGCCCTCCAGGTCGGCTATGAGGATAAGAAGGAATCGCGCGTGAACCGCTGCGAGGCCGGCCAGTTCAAGAAGGCCGGCGCGAGCCCCAAGGCCGTCGTGATGGAGCTGAAGGGCGACGAGATCTACGGCAAGAACGTGGGCGAGACCCTTACCGCCGCCCTCTTCCAGGCCGGGGACGTCGTCGACGTCATCGGCATGACGAAGGGCCATGGCTACAGCGGCACCATCAAGAAGTACGGGAACCACATCGGTCCCAAGGGCCACGGCTCCGGCTACCACCGCCAGATCGGGTCCCTCGCGAACAACGGGCGCTGCAACAACCGCGTCATCCCGGGCAAGACGATGTCCGGCCACTGGGGCCCCGAGCAGTCGACGCTCCTCAACGTGACCGTCGTCGCCAGCAACCCTGAGGAAGGCTACCTCCTCCTCAAGGGCGGGCTCCCTGGCCCGAAGCGCTCCATCGTCCGCATCCGGAGCGCCGTCAAGGCCCCCAGGAAGAAGCCCGTGGTCAAGAGCCTCATCGACAGGACTCCGAAGGCGGAGCCCGAGGCGAAAGGAGAGTAACCAATGGCCGCGAAGAAGATTACGCTCCCCGTCGTGACTCTCGCCGGGGAGAAGGTCGGGGAGGTCAAGCTCTCCGCCGAGGTGTTCGGCCTCGAGGAACCGAACGAGCAGGTCGTCCATGACGCCGTCTGCACCGAGCAGGCGAACCGCCGCCAGGCGACGGCCAAGACGAAGAAGAGGCACGAGGTGTCCGGCGGGGGCAAGAAGCCCTGGCGCCAGAAGGGCACCGGCCGCGCTCGCGCCGGCTCCATCCGGAGCCCGCTCTGGGTCGGCGGCGGCACCGTCTTCGGACCCGACGGCAACCAGTCCTACAAGAGGAGCCAGAACAAGAAGGCCCACGCCCTCGCGCTCCGCTCCGTCCTCTCGGACAAGGCCGCCGGCAAGGGGATCATCGTGGTCGACGCCCTCGCCCTCGAGTCCGTCTCCACGAAGTCCCTCGCCCTCGCCCTCAAGGCCATCGGCGCCGAGGGGAGGACGCTCCTGGTCGACGACACCGAGGACCCGAAGCTCGTCCTCAGCAGCTCCAACCTCGCCGGAGTCAAGTGCGTGAGCGAGGACAACATCGGGGTCTACGACCTTCTCGCCGCCGATCACCTCGTGATCAGCAAGAAGGCGATCGAGGCCCTGGAAGGAGGACTCCTCTAATGGCGGAAGAGAAGAAGGCGCGGAGCTTCGGCTCCCCCGTCGAGCATGACTACCAGGTCATCCTCGCCCCGATCGTCACCGAGAAGTCGATGGCTCTCCTCCAGAACGGGAACAAGGTGACCGTGAAGGTGCTCCCCTCGGTCAACAAGATCGAGATCAAGGAGAGCTTCCAGCGTCTCTACCAGGTCGAGGTCGCAAGCGTCCGCGTCATCAACCAGCCTGGGAAGAGCAAGTCCCGCGGCGGCCGCTACCAGGGGCATGTCGCCGGATACAAGAAGGCGATCGTCTCCCTCAAGGAAGGGAACGCGGTCGACCTCTTCAAGGAATAGGGAGGGAACCCCCGTCCGCCCATCCTCCCTTATATATAGGGGGGCTGGACGGGAAAGAGACCGTATAGGAGAAAGAAAATGGCAATCAAGAGCTATCGTCCCTACACGCCGAGTCGCCGTCAGATGACGACCCTCAGCTACCAGGACGTCACCACCGCCACTCCTGAGAAATCGCTCCTGGCCCCGAAGAAGCACAAGGCGGGCCGGAACAATCAGGGGAAGATCACCTGCCGC
Source organism: uncultured Bacilli bacterium (assembly GCA_944350325.1). Classification (GTDB taxonomy): domain Bacteria; phylum Bacillota_I; class Bacilli_A; order RFN20; family CAG-826; genus UBA4951. The sequence continues at coordinate 8,560 of CALVOS010000076.1, forward strand.
CACCGCGGCGGGGGCAACAAGAACCGCTACCGCATCATCGACTTCAAGAGAAGGAAGGACGGGATCCCCGGGAAGATCGCGACCATCGAGTACGACCCGAACCGCTCCGCCTTCATCGCCCTCGTCAACTACGTCGACGGCGAGAAGCGCTACATCATCCTTCCCAAGGGGCTCAAGGTCGGGGACGAGATCCTCTCCGGCGAGAGCACCGACATCAAGACGGGGAACTGCTGCGACCTCAGGAACATCCCCGACGGAACCTTCGTCCACAACATCGAGCTGAAGCCCGGCAAGGGCGGGCAGATGTGCCGCGCGGCGGGAACCTCCGCCCAGGTGCTCGGCTCCGAAGGGAAGTACGTCATGCTCCGCCTCGCCTCGGGCGAGGTCCGCAAGGTGCTCGGGACCTGCCGGGCCACCATCGGGACCGTCGGGAACGAGGACTACAGCCTCGTGAACGTCGGCACCGCCGGCAAGATGCGCCACATGGGGTGGCGCCCGACCGTCCGCGGCTCCGCGATGAACCCGAACGATCACCCGCACGGCGGCGGCGAGGGCAAGTGCCCCGTCGGCCGCGACGCCCCCCGCACCCCGTGGGGCAAGCGCGCGATGGGCGTCAAGACCCGCCGCATGAAGAAGGAATCCAGCCGCCTCATCGTCAGGCGGAGGAAGTAAGGAGGAGTTAGGAAATGTCACGTTCCAGCAAGAAGGGGCCGTTCGTCGACGAATACCTCCTGAAGAAGGTGGAGGCGATGGACAAGAGCGGGCGCCGCGAGGTCATCAAGACCTGGAGCAGGCGCTCGACCATCTATCCCGCCTTCGTCGAGCACACCTTCGCCGTCCATAACGGCAAGGAGCACGTCACCGTCTTCGTCACCGAGGACATGGTCGGCCACAAGCTCGGCGAGTTCGCGCCGACCCGGAACTTCCCGGGCCACCACGGGAACAACGCCGGCGACCAGGCCGCCAGGAAGTGAGGACCCTATGGCAGAACAGGAGAAGAAGGTAGCCTCCGCTCCCGCGGAGGAAGCGCCGAAGAAGAGCCCGCGGAGGAAGAGCGCCCCCAAGAAGGAGAGCGCCCCCGCGGAGGAGGCTCCCGCGAAGAAGGCCCCCGCGAAGAAGGGGGCGAAGAAGGCCGCCAAGAAGACCCACGCCGAGATCCACGAGGAGTGGAAGAAGGCGCACAAGGCCGCCAAGGAGGCCGCCAAGCCCACCATCCACGAGGCCCACGCCTACGCGAAGAACGTCCGCGTGACGCCCCGCAAGGTCAGGCTCGTCCTCGACCTCGTCCGCGGCAAGAGCGTCAACGACGCCCTGGCGATGCTCCCGCACCTCAACAAGGCGGCCGCCCTGCCGGTGATGAAGCTCATCGCCTCCGCCGCGGCCAACGCCACGAACAACTTCGACCTTGACGGGGATCTCCTCTACATCAGCGAGATCCAGGCGAGCGACGGCATCAAGATGCGCCGCTACCTGCCGCGGGCCAAGGGCTCGAGCAGCGGGATGGTCCGCCGCACCGCCAACATCCGGGTCACCGTGAAGGAGAGGAAGTAATGGGTCAGAAAGTGAACGCCGTCGGGCTCCGCATCGGGGTCAACCGCAGCTGGAACTCCAGCTGGTTCGCGGGGAAGCGCGACTTCGCCCGCTATCTCAAGGAGGACATGCTCGTCCGCTCCTACATCGAGAAGTGGCTCAGGAACCTCCCGAGCGACCGCACCAGGAGGGACGGGACCCCTGACAAGTCCCGCCAGGACAGCGCCCTCTCCCACATCGAGATCAGCCGGAGCAAGACCGACAAGGGCTCGCTCCTCCTCGTCCGCATCCACACCTCGCGCCCCGGCGTCGTCCTGGGCACGAACGGCGAGACGATCAAGAAGCTGCAGGCCGCCCTTCGCAAGATCGCGAAGGAGGACGCCCTCCGCGTCGAGGTCGTCGAGGTGAAGAACCCCGACCTGGACGCCACCCTCGTCGCCAAGTGGATCGCCGGCGAGCTTGAGAACCGCCAGAGCTTCCGCTCGACCCAGAAGAAGGCCATCCAGCGGATGCGCAAGGCCGGGGCCGCCGGCTGCCGCACCCAGTGCCAGGGCCGCCTCGGGGGCGCCGAGATCGCCCGGCGCGAGGGCTACAAGGAGGGCGTCGTCCCTCTCGAGACCCTCCGCGCCGACATCGACTTCGCGGCCATCCCCGCCCACACCACCTCCGGCCGCATCGGCGTGAAGGTGTGGATCTGCCGCTCCACCGACGGCCGCAAGGCCCAGGAGGACAGGCCGCAGGAAGGAGGAAGCACGAATGCTTCAGCCAAAGCGCGTTAAGTACCGTCGCCCGCATCGCCTCTCCTACGAGGGTGTCGCGACGAAGGGCAACACCGTCGAGTTCGGCGAGTGGGGCCTCCAGGCGCTCGATGGCGCCTACATCACCGACCACCAGATCGAGTCCGCCCGCATCGTCCTCGCCCGCGCGACCGATCGCACCGGCAAGATCTGGATCCGCATCTTCCCGCACCTGGGCCGCACCAAGAAGCCGGCCGAGGTCCGCATGGGCTCCGGCAAGGGCTCGCCCGAAGGATGGGCGGCGCCCGTCAAGGCCGGGAAGATCCTGTTCGAGATCGGCGGGGTCAGCGAGGCGCTCGCGCGCCGGGCGCTGCACCAGGCCGGCTACAAGCTTCCGATCGCCACCAAGATCGTGAAGCGCACCAAGGCCCTCAGCGAGGAGGAGCTCGAGAAGATGGAGGAGACGCACGACTCCTCCCTCGAGGCCATCGAGCGCGAGGATCACATCGAGACCGTGAGCGACACCGGGAACGAGCCCGAGGCGAGCACGGAGAATAAGGGGGAGTAGAAATGGGCATCAAGGAATTCCGCGAGCTCACCGACGAGGAGCTGAAGGCTCGCCTTGCCGAGCTCCGTCTCCGGAAGTTCGAGCTGACCCGGCAGAAGGCCGTGGGCAACCTCGAGCACCCCGAGGAGATCCGCTCCCTCCGCAAGGACATCGCCCGCGGCGAGACCGTCCGGCGCGAGAGAGAGCTCTCGAAGAAGGAGGCGAAGTAACATGGAACGGAACAGAAGGACGACCTTCCAGGGCGTCGTCACCTCGGTCAAGAACAGCAAGACGATCACCGTCCTCGTCTCGACCAAGAGGAACGACCCCCTCTACAAGAAGCGCGTCAGCTATTCGAAGAAGTACCGCGCCCACGACGAGAAGTGCGAGGCTGAGCTCGGCGACACCGTGACCATCATGGCCTGCCGCCCCATGAGCGCCACCAAGCGCTTCCGCCTCGTCTCCATCGACAAGAAGGCGATCGGCGGGACCTCGCTCGAGGCGACCGAGGCCGCCCTCGAGGAGAAGGAGGGGGTCGAGGAGGCCGCCCACGGGGAGAAGGAGGAGTAGGCAATGATCCAGAAGGAAACGAACCTCATCGTCGCCGATAACTCCGGCGCTCGCTCCGTGCGCGCCTTCCAGCTCTACGGCGGCGGACGCCGCAAGAGGAGCACCATCGGCGACGTCATCCAGTGCGCCGTCAAGGACGCCACCCCCAACGGCAAGATCAAGAAGGGCCAGGTCGTGCGCGCCGTCATCGTCCGCACGAAGAAGGCCATCCAGAGGAAGGACGGCAGCTCGATCTGCTTCGACGACAACGCCGTCGTCCTCATCGACAACGACGGGAACCCCCTCGGCACCCGCGTCTTCGGACCGGTCGCCAGGGAGCTCCGCGAGAAGGGCTACATGAAGATCATCTCGCTCGCCCTCGAGGTTCTCTAAGGAGGAAACGATGAACATCAAGAAAGGTGACACCGTCATCGTCATCGCCGGCTCCGACAGAGGCAAGACCGGCGTCGTCCAGCTCGTCCACCCCGAGCAGGAGACCGCGGTCGTCGAAGGCGTGAACGTCCACAAGAAGCACGTCAAGCCGACCCAGGCCGTGCCCGAGGGGTCCGTCAAGGACATCTACGTGCCCGTGCACGTGAGCAACCTCGCCCTCATCGACCCGAAGACGGGCCGTCCCACGAGGGTCCACCACAAGGTCGTCGACGGCAGGAAGATCCGCGTCGCGGACTCCGGCGCCTCCCTCGACGAGAAGAAGTAAGGAGCAACCCATGGCAGAGAAGAAGATCGAAACCGAGGGCACTCGCGAAGAGAGCCCCGCCAAGAAGGCCGCTCCGAAGAAGGCGCCCGCCAAGAAGCCCGCCGCCAAGAAGGCCCCGGCCAAGAAGGCCGCCCCGAAGGAGGAGGCCCTCGCCGCGGAGAAGAAGGCCCCGGCCAAGAAGGCCGCCCCGAAGAAGGAGAGGACGCCGAGCGCCCTCAGCCAGAACCGCCTCGCCCGCAAGTGGCGCGAGGAGGTCGTGCCCGCCCTCATGAAGGAGCACGGCTACAAGTCGCCGATGGAGGCCCCGCGCCTTGAGAAGATCGTCATCAACATCGGCGTCGGCGACGCCACGGGGAACAGCAAGGCCCTCGACGACAGCGTCCAGGACCTCACCCGCATCAGCGGCCAGAAGCCGGTGGTGACCAGGGCGAAGAAGTCCATCGCCTCCTTCCACCTCAGGGAAGGGCAGGCAATCGGCTGCAAGGTGACCCTCCGCGGCCTCCGCATGTACGAGTTCCTCGACAAGCTCGTCAGCATCTCGCTCCCGCGCGTCCGCGACTTCCGCGGCATCAGCCGGAACGGGTTCGACGGGCACGGGAACTACACCCTCGGGGTCAAGGAGCAGCTCATCTTCCCCGAGATCGAGTACGACAAGACCGGGAAGCTCCGCGGCATGGACATCGTCATGGTGACCACCGCCCGGACGGACGAGGAGGCGCTTCACCTCCTCGAGGGGCTGGGGCTGCCCTTCAGGAGGTAATCGCAATGGCCAAGAAGAGTCTCATCAACAAGCAGGCCAGGAAGCCCAAGTTCAGCACGAGGGCCTACACCCGCTGCGCCCGCTGCGGGCGCGTCCATGGCGTCATCCGCAAGTTCGGCCTCTGCCGCATCTGCCTCCGGGAGCTCGCCTACAAGGGCGAGATCCCCGGCATGAGGAAGGCCAGCTGGTAAAGAAGGAGGAAAGACAAGATGATCGCAGATCCCATCAGCGACATGCTGACCCGCATCCGGAACGCGAACGCGCTTCGGCGCGACACCGTCTCCCTTCCTTCGGGGAAGACGCTCCTGGCCATCGCGCGCATCATGAAGCGCGAGGGCTACCTGCTCGACTGCCACGAGGAGAGGGACGGGGCCAAGAAGACCCTCACCCTCGTCCTCAAGTACGGCAAGAACGGCGAGAGGGTCATCACGAACCTCCGCCGGATCTCCAAGCCCGGCCTCCGCGTGACGATGGGCGTGGACGAGCTCCCGCGCGTCCCCGGCTACGGCATCGCCATCGTCAGCACCTCCAAGGGGATCCTCACCGACGCCGAGTGCCGCAAGGCCGGGGTCGGGGGCGAGGTCCTCTGCTACGTCTACTAAGGAAAGGAAAAGAGCAATGTCTCGCATTGGATTCAAACCCATACCTCTCCCCGAAGGCGTGACCTTCTCCCACGAGGGAAGCACGCTCCTCGTCAAGGGCCCCAAAGGCGAAGTAAGCGTCCACGTTCCCGCGGGCGTCAGCGTCGATGAGGCCGACGGGGTCCTCCACGTCCGTCCGGCCGCGGACTGGGAGGAGAACAAAGAGAGCGCCGCCAACCACGGCACCGCCGCCGCCCTCGTCCATAACGCCGTCAAGGGCGTCTCCGAGGGCTGGAAGAAGGAGCTGGAGATCAACGGCACCGGCTACCGCGCCTCCGTCAAGGACGGGGTGCTCACGATGTTCCTCGGCTACAGCCACGAGGTCCACGCCCGCCCGATCGGGAAGTACACCAAGATCAGCTGCCCCGACGAGACCCACGTCGTCGTCGAGGGCGTCGACAAGTTCGAGGTCGGCGAGACCGCCGCCCGCATCTACGACCTGAGGAGGCCCGACCCCTACGGCCAGAAGGGCGTCCACTACAAGGGGCAGCACCTCATCAAGAAGGTCGGCAAGCGCGCCGCTGCCTCCGGCAAGAAGTAAGGAGAACCCATGATCCGCAAAGAATCCAGGAACGCGATGCGCGAGCGCCGCCATCTCCGGGTCAGGGAGAAGGTCCATGGGACCCCCCTCCGCCCGAGGCTCAGCGTCTTCCGCTCGAACAAGCACATCAGCTGCCAGCTGATCGACGACACCAAGGGAATCACCCTCTGCTCCTCCGGCTCCGTCGAGCTGAAGCTCGCGAACGGAGGAAACGTCGAGGCCGCGAGGAAGGTCGGCGAGGACATCGCGAAGAAGGCCCTCGCCCTCAAGATCGAGTGCGCCGTCTACGACCGCGGCGGCTACCAGTACCACGGCAGGGTCGCCGCCCTCTGCGAGGCGGCCCGCGAGGCCGGGCTCCGGCTCTAAGGAGAGAGAACATGGAAGACACGAAGATTTCCGCCCCCGTCGAGAACGGGGCCCAGCCCTCCCAGGACCGCCGTCCGACCGGGAACCCGAACTACGAGCCGCGCGGATCGCGCGCCGCCGCCCGCCCGGGCGACCGTAAGTACGGGGACCGCAAGGGACGTCCCGGCGAGCGCCGCGGAGGCCGCGGAGGCTTCCGGCGCGAGGACGACGAGTTCAAGGACAGGGTCGTCGACATCAACCGCATCTCCCGCACGGAGAGCGGCGGACGCCACATCCGCTTCGACACGCTCGTCGTCGTGGGCGACCAGAAGGGCCACTATGGCTTCGCGCTCCGGAAGTCGGGCGAGGTGCCCGACGCCATCAAGAAGGCGATCGTCCAGGCCAAGAAGAAGCTCTACCTCATCCGCATCCGCAAGGGCACCATCGCCCACCGCGTCGTCGGCCGCTATGAGAAGACCACCGTCGTCCTCCGTCCCGCGCCCGAGGGCACGGGCATCGTCGGCGGCGGCGCCACCCGCGCGATCCTCGAGCTCGCCGGGGTCCGGAACGTCGTCTGCAAGGTCCTGGGGAGCCGGACGCCCATCAACGTCGTCCGCGCCACCCACGACGCCCTCCTCCAGCTCAAGGACTACAAGACCGTGATGGTCCTCCGCGGGCTCCGGAAGGAGGAGGAGGCCCCGAAGGCCTCGGAAGGAGAGAAGCAGAATGGCTAAGAACCTCCACTCCCTCGTGGCGATGCCCGGCTCCAGGACCGAGCACTTCCGCAAGGGCCAGGGCCGCGGCACCGGGAACGGGAAGACCGCCGGCCGCGGGCAGAAGGGCCAGGGCGCCCACAGCCACACCAAGAAGCGCGGCTTCGAGGGCGGCCAGATGCCCCTCATCCGGCGCATCCCGAAGTTCGGCTTCAAGAACATCAACCGCCGCTCCTTCGCGCCCGTCAACCTCGAGGACCTGAACCGCTTCGAGGACGGGACCGAGGTCACCCCGGCCCTCCTCATGGAGACGGGGATGGTGAAAGACGCCCGCGATGGGATTAAAATCCTCGGCCGTGGGACACTTGAGCGGAAGCTCAAGGTGAGCGCCCACGCCTTCTCCTCCTCCGCCAAGGCGGCGATCGAGGGGAAGGGCGGCACCGCCGAGGTCATCCAGTAATGAAAAAGCTCGCTTCGATCTTCAAGAACAAGGAAATCGTCAATCGGATCTTCTTCACGATAATGGTTCTCTTCGTCATCCGGATCGGAGCGGCCATCACCGTGCCGGGAGTCACCGTCTCCCAGGAGCTGAACGACCTGATGAACTCAGGGAACTCCCTCGCCCTCATGGATCTCCTCGGGGGCGGGGCGCTCTCGAACTTCTCGATCTTCGCCCTGGGGGTCAGCCCCTACATCACCTCGCAGATCATCATCCAGCTGCTCTCGAAGAACGTCCTTCCCGCGCTCACCGAGCTCTCGAAGCAAGGCGAGCAGGGACGGAAGAAGATCGAGATGGCCACCCGCTACCTGACCCTCCTCCTCGGGGCGGTCCAGGCCTACGGGATCATTCGGACGATGATCAACAGCTCCTACATCTCCCTCAACCTGGACGATAGCTTCGGGACCTACGTCTACATCATCGCCGTCCTCCTTGGAGGCGCGATGCTGACGATGTGGCTCGGCGACCAGATCACGGAGAAGGGTCTCGGGAACGGCATCTCGATGATCATCTTCGCCGGCTGCGTCCGCTCCCTCCCGACCCAGATCACCACCGCCTGGGACAAGTGGATCACGGGGAACGTGGCCCACGGGTCCGGGGAGATGGTGACGGGGGCCTTCCAGTTCGCGATCTACATCCTCGCCTTCCTCCTCATCGTCGGCTTCGTGGTCTTCATCGAGACCTCGCGCCGGAAGATTCCGGTCCAGAACGCCGGGAAGGGAAGGGCGACGAGCTCGATGGCCAGGGCCAGCTACCTCCCCATCAAGCTCAACAGCGCCGGGGTCATCCCGGTCATCTTCGCGGCCTCCCTGATGTCGGCCCCGGCGATCATCGCCGGCTTCATCAGCCAGGAGGCGGCGGAGGCCGAGTGGCTCCAGATCTTCAACTACAACCAGACGTTCACGATGCCTTGGTTCGACGGAAGCCACTGGGAGATGAACTGGGGGCTCTTCATCTACCTGGCGCTCATCATCGCCTTCAGCTTCTTCTACGCGCAGATGTCCATCGACCCGGAGAAGCTCGCCGACAACTTCCAGAAGAACGGCTCCTACATCCCGGGCGTCCGCCCGGGGAAGGAGACGGAGCGCTACGTGGGCAAGGTGCTGAACCGCGTGACCTTCATGGGATCGCTCGCCCTCGCCCTCATCGCCGCGCTCCCGATCGTCCTCGTCTGGGCCGACCTCTTCGGGGACGACGTGTCCCTGGCGATGGGCGGCACGGGCCTCATCATCATCGTCGGCGTGGCCATCGAGCTGAACAACCAGATCGACGGCCTCATCGCCGGGAAGAGCCACGAAAGGGCCAGGGAGGGATAGCATGCTGAACATCATCCTCATGGGTCCGCCCGGGGCCGGCAAGGGCACCGCGGCGACCTGGATCCGGGAGGACTTCCGCCTCCCCCACATCTCGACGGGGGACATGTTCCGCGAGGCGATGGCCTCCGGCTCGCCCCTCGGGGAGAAGATCCGCAAGATCGTCGAGAGTGGGGGGCTGGTGAGCGACGAGCTCACCTGCGAGCTCGTGCGGGAGCGCCTCTCGCGCCCCGACTGCCAGGAGGGCTACCTCCTCGACGGCTTCCCCAGGACCATCGCCCAGGCGGAGGCCCTGAAGAAGATGGGCGAGGAGATCGGGCGGCCGCTCGTGGCGGCCGTGAACCTCGCCTGCCCGGCCGAGATCCTCGTCGAGCGGGTGACGACCCGCCGCGTCTGCCCCAAGTGCGGAGCCTCCTACAACGTGAAGACCCTCAGGCCGAGGGTCGAGGGGATCTGCGACCTCTGCGGGGCGGAGCTCATCCAGCGGAAGGACGATAACGAGGAAGCCTTCCGCACGAGGCTGGAGAACTATAGGAAGAGCACCGAGCCGCTCCTGGGCTACTACCGGGAGGCCGGGCTCCTCCACGAGTTCGACGGCACCCTCCCGATGGGGAACCTGAAGGTGGAGCTCTCCGCCTTCCTGAGGTCGCTCCTCTGATCGAGAGGAAGAGCGCCCGCGAGATCGCCCTCATGGAGGAGGCCGGGCGCCTCCTCGCCTCGGTCTTCGACCGTCTCGAGGGCGAGATCCGGCCCGGGGTCTCCACCCTGGCCCTCTCCGAGTTCGCCGACCGCCTGATCCAGGAGGGCGGGGGCATCGCCGCGAGCAAGGGCTACGGGGGCTTCCCCGAGGCCATCTGCGCCTCCGTGAACGAGGTCCTCGTCCACGGCATCCCCTCTTCCCGGACCATCCTCCGGGAAGGGGACATCGTCTCCCTCGACATCGTGGTACGGAAGGCCGGCTATCACGCCGACGCCTGTCGCACCTACGGGGTCGGGGTCATCTCCGAGGAGAGGAAGGACCTGATCGAGGCGACGAGGTCCAGCTTCTTCGCGGGGCTAGAGGAATGCCGCGCCGGACGCCATCTGGGGGACGTGAGCCACGCCATCCAGCGCTACGTCGAGAGCCGCGGCTACTCTGTCTCGCGCGACTACACCGGCCACGGGATCGGGCGCGAGATGCACGAGGATCCCGCGGTGCCGAACTGGGGAAGCCCAGGCTCGGGGCCGCTACTGAAGCCGGGGATGGCGCTTGCCATCGAGCCGATGGTGCTCATGGGCTCGCCCCGCGTCCGTGTCCTGAAGGACGGATGGACGGCGGTGAGCAGGGACGGGAAGCCCACCGCCCACTACGAGAACACCGTCGTCGTCGCCGAGGATGGCCCCCTGGTCATCACCCTTCAGGAGAAGGAGAGGACAAAGTGAGCAAGAAGGACTGCATCGAGATGGACGCCACCGTCCTGGAGAGCCTGCCCAACGCCTACTTCCGCGTGAAGCTTGCCAACGGAGTCGTGATCACCGCCTGCGTCTCGGGAAAAATCCGGATGCACTACATCCGCATTCTCCCCGGTGATAAGGTCACGGTCCAGTTCTCTCCCTACGATCTAGAACACGGGCGGATCAGCTTCCGGCAGAGAAGCTAGGAAGCGAAGGAGAAAGCACATGAAAGTAAGACCGTCGGTCAAGCCGATCTGCGACAAGTGCAAGGTCATCCGGCGCCATGGCGTCGTGATGGTCATCTGCAGCAACCCCAAGCACAAGCAGCGCCAGGGTTAAGGAAGGGAAAGGAGAATCAGCATGGCAATGGCACGCATCGCGGGCGTCGACATCCCCGCGGAAAAGCAGGTCTGGGTCTCCCTGACCTACATCTACGGCATCGGCAGGACGACCGCCAGGAAGATCTGCAAGGACGCCAAGGTCGTCGAGACCAAGCGCATGAAGGACCTCACCGACGAGGAGATGGTCCGCATCCGCGCCGAGGTGGCCAAGTACCGCACCGAGGGCGACCTCCGGCGCGAGGTGGCCTACAACATCAAGCGGCTGACCGACATCGGCTGCTACCGCGGCATCCGCCACCGCCGCGGCCTCCCCGTCCGCGGGCAGAGGACGAAGACCAACGCCCGCACCCGCAAGGGCAAGAGGAAGACGATCGCCAACAAGAAGGAGGCCACGAGGTAACCTATGGCAGAGAAGAAGAAGACCGCCGCCCGGGGCGGAAAGGGCCCCCAGCGGAAGAAGAAGGTCAGGCGGAGCTTCACGGACGCCCTCGCCTTCATCACCAGCAGCAGCAACAACACCATCGTCACCGTGACCGACCGCCAGGGGAACGTCCTCACCTGGAGCGCCGCCGGGGCCCTCGGCTACCGGGGCGCCAAGAAGAGCACCCCCTACGCCGCGAGCCAGGTCGCCGAGAGCGCCGGGCAGAAGGCCTACGAGCAGGGGATCCGCAACGTGGACGTCCGCGTCCGTGGCGTCGGCCCCGGGCGCGAGGGCGCGATGCGCGGCCTCGTGAACGCCAAGCTCAACATCCTCTCGATCGAGGACGTGACCCCGGTCCCCCACAACGGCTGCCGTCCGCCCAAGAGGCGGAGGGGCTAGGTTCCCGAGGAGGAAGAAATGGCTATCGAAAGCAAGGAGACGCTCATCGCCCGCCCCTTCCAGGGCTTCGACATCCGCATCGAGTCCATGAGCGAGGAGGAGCACTACGCCCGCTTCGTGATGGAGCCGCTCGAGCGCGGCTTCGGCCAGACGATCGGGAACGCCCTCCGCCGGGTGCTCCTGAGCGCCCTTCCGGGCGTATCCGTCTACGCGGTCGAGATCGAGGGCGTGCGCCACGAGTTCAGCGCCATCGAGGGCATCGAGGAGGATGTCACGAGCATCATCCTCAACCTCAAGGACCTCGTGCTCCGCTACGACGACGGGGGGACCGACTCCCGCCGCCTCGAGGTCGACGTGAAGGGGCCCTGCACCCTCCGCGCGGGGGACCTCCGCCTTCCCGCGATGACCTCCGTCGTGAACCCGGATCTCGAGATTGCGCACCTCCGCGAGGGGGCCGAGCTCAAGATGCTCGTCTACGTCGGGGCCGGGAGAGGCTACTTCACGAGCGAGGAGAACAAGGTCGAGCGCAAGGTGGACCACATCGGGGTCATCACCACCGACAGCAGCTTCTCGCCGATCGTGAAGGTCGGCTACAAGGTCGAGCCTACCCGCGTCGGGCACGACTCGCGCTATGACTCCCTCGAGCTCGAGGTGACCACCGACGGCTCCCTTGAGCCGAGCGAGGCCGTCGCCATGGCCGCCCAGATCCTCATCACGCACTTCCAGAAGTGCCTCGACCTGGACGAGAAGGCGAAGTCGGTCCGCACCGAGATCGAGGAGCGTCACGTCGAGGAGAACCGCTACCAGGACATGATGATCGAGGAGCTCGACCTCAGCGTCCGTTCGCAGAACTGCCTCAAGCGCGCCGGCATCTGCACCGTCCTCGAGCTCACCCAGAAGAGCGAGGAGG
>CALVOS010000077.1 GCA_944350325.1 uncultured Bacilli bacterium
GGGAGAACACCTTCTGCACCGTTGAGACATGCCTCTCCTGGGTCGTGCGAAGGAAATCGTCGTTCGTGATCCCGAGGAGATCCCAGAGGGCGAGGAACTTCTCCGCGACACTGTCGACGAACTCCTGCGGGCTCATCCCCTTGCTGATGGCGTTCTTCTCGATCTTCTCCCCGTGCTCGTCGAGTCCGGTGAGGAAGTAGGTGTCATACCCCATGAGGGCCTTGCTCCTGCGGATGATGTCCGCCATGACGGAGCAGTAGGCGTGCCCAAGGTGCGGGGAGGCGCTCGGGTAATAGATCGGCGTGGTGATGTAGAACTTCTTGCTCATAGGGTCTTCCTTCCCGGGAATTCTACCCCATCCAAAGGATGGGAAGGGACTGCCCTCCGCCTTCAAGGATGGCTGGGAATAAAAAAGGCGGGCGCGTTCCCGCCTCCCATGCCTTTTGGAGGATAGGGGTTACATCCTCACGAAGACGAAGAGGTACTCCCCGTAGTACTCGTCCCGGAGAAGGATGTTCGCCTTCCCCGATTCCTGCCGAAAATGAAGGCTCACCGGACGAGGCTCCTCCGTCTCGAACAGCATCTCGGAGACAAGGCTCCCGCTGTAGCATCCCGTCATCTCGCCATAGGCAAGGTCGTGGAAGGTCCCTTGGGAGGAGGAGCCGTCCTCGAGGTCCCTGAGCGTGAGCTTGAGGAGGTAGGCCCTCTCCCCGGAGGCCGAGAGAAGGGTGTTCTCCCCTTCCCGCGCCTCGTATTGCTCGAAGGTGATGGGCGAGAAGGTAAGCCTCCCCTCGTAGCGCACCATCCAGTCGTTAGCGGAGGACATCTCGGCGGGAGTCAAATAGACGCCCGCATCGACCGCGCTCTTCCCGCATGAGCAAAGGAGGGCGCCTAGGGAAAGCGCCACGCCAACGATCTTCTTCCTAAACATGGGTGGACCTACGAAAAAAGGCTTACCGAAGCGAGCCTTTTAGAAAAACGACTACTTCTTAGCCCTCGCGAGCTTCCTGTTGAACTTGTCGATGACGCCGTCGGCCTGGACCGCGCGCTGCTTCCCGGTGTAGAAGGGATGGCAGTTCGAGCAGGTGTCGACCTTGATCTCGTCGAGCACCGAGCCCGTCTCGAAGGTGGCCCCGCAGGTGACGCAGGTCACCGTGCACTTGTGGTAGGCCGGGTGGATTCCTTTTTTCATCTTGTTAACTCCTTCCGCCTTGCGGACCATCGCCGCAAAGAGAGCGGGCCTACTCTACTCATCCGCGAAGGGAAACGCAACGATGAGTTCCTACGGGGACCTTCCACAGAAGCAAGGGCAAGGGAAAAGGCTTAGTCCTGAATGGTAAGGCGACTCCCGTTCTGGTCCTTCCGCACGCTGATCCTCTTCTCGATCGCCCCCTTCAGGGCCTCCACATGAGAGATGATCCCCACCATCCTATCCCCTTGGGAGGAGAGGGACATGAGGGTGCTCACCACCGAGTCAAGGGATGCCGGGTCGAGCGTCCCGAACCCCTCGTCCACGAAGAGGCAGTCCATCTCCCTCGCCCCTGCCTCGCTGGCGATCTTCTCCGCGAAGGAAAGGGCCAGGGCCAGGGCGGCCTTGAAGGACTCCCCGCCTGAGAGGGTGCGGATCGGCCGGATCTTCCCCGTCGCCACGTCATAGACGTCGATGTCCAGCGCATGGGACTCCGATTCGTCATCCTTGGAGAAATCATGGGCGAGGAGCTGGTAGGAGCCGCCGCTCATGCGGGAAAACCTGTCGGATGCCAGCGCGCAGATCTCCTGGAACACCTGGGCTTGGAAATAGGTCTCGAAGTCAGTCCGGGGACGGCCCACCAGCTTTCCGCGGGCGAGGTCCGACAGCTCCCTCCGCCGGAGCAGTTCCTCCGCCTTCCCGTCGGAAGAAGAGAAACTGTCCTTCAGCCGACGTTCCGATTCCTGCGCTTGCTGGAAGATCGCCTTCCTTGTTGCCAACGCATCCCTCAAGAGGCGGCACTGTTCCTGGAGGGCGGCCAGTTCCTCTTCCAAGGGAGCCAGTTCCCTTGGGACCAGCCTGTCGTAGCCAAGCGCCTTGAAGTTGGAAACGATCGCTTCTTTGTTTCCAAGGTCTCTGAAGTATTTCTCCACGGCCGTCTTCCTGCCCGCGAGGTCTTCGCCTTCGTGCTCCTTCGCCTCCTCCAAGGAAGAGAAGTTCCCTTTCTCAAGCAGGGTCTGAAGAGCGGCCTTCAGCCTCTCAAGGCTTCCTTTCAGCCCGGGGAGAGTGTCCTTGGCGCTCTTCCGTTCGCCCTCAAGCGCGGCCTTCCTTTTCTGGAGCTCCGCGCGTTCGTTCGCCAAGGAAGCGATCCTGTCCTCGAGCACCTTCTTCCTTTTCTCAGCCTCTTCCTTTTCCGTTTGGAGGGCGTCCTTGTTCTTGCCGCCTATCCGTTTCTCAAGTTCAGACGCCTTCTCTTCAAGCCTGGCCGCTTCGGCCTGGAGGGAGGCGCTTTCCTCTTTGAGTTCCTCAAGGCCGCGCTCTTCCATCGGAAGGGAGTCTTCGAGACGTCCGGCCTCCGCAAGCTCCGCTTCTTCCCTTTCCTTTTGCTTATTAAGGATAGCGATTCTCTGCTTCTCCCCATCGATCTCCAGGAGAAGGGAGGACCGGGCTTCCTTCAGTTCCTCCTCGAGACCGCAGGACAAGGAGGACTTGCCGGAAAGGGACAGGAGCTTACCCTCAAGGGCCTTCCGTTCGGCTTCTGCCTTCGCCTGGGAGGAGGCGAGGGAGGAGAGGGCCTCCTTAAGAGTTTCGTCGCCCTCCTCCATCGCCTTCTTCGCTTCCTCGAGGGCTTCCTCGGAGACGGCTTCCCCCTCCCCCTTCGCAGGGCATGGGTGATCGAGAGATCCGCAGACGGGACAGGGAGACCCATCCTTCAGCCCAAGGGCGAGGCCGGAGGAAAGCTGGGCGACATGGCTCCGATAAAGCCTTTCATACTCATTATGAAGCGCCTGGGCATTTTGCTTGAGGGAAGTGCAGGAGGCGCGCTCCTTGTCCAGAGAGGATTCCATCTTTCGGAGCGAATGGAACGATTCCTCCAGGCCATCGAGCTCCCTCTTCTTCTCCAAGAGAGAGGAAAGGGCCTGCTCCTCCTTTTGGATAGACAAGGCAAGGGAAGAGCCTTCATGCTTCTTCCTAAGCGATAGAACGCGTTCCTTGATATAAGAAATTTGCTTGGCTTTCTGCAAGATTTCCTCTGCCTTGGCCGCGAAGCTTTCCTTTGCCTTCGCCAAGGATGAAGCCACTTTCGCGAGTTCCTCCAGATCCTTGAGCAAGAGGTCCGCCTGAGTGACTTGGACGGCAAGCTCCTCCTTCTGCTTCTGCCAAAGAGGGACCTTCTCCGACTCCTCATCTTTCTCCCTGATCGCTTTTTCAAAAGAGGGGAGTTCTTCGGATTCGATCCTCAGGATCCTTTCCTCGGTCTTGCGGAGGGACTCCCCGAGGGAATAGACCTCTTTCCCGCGCGCGAGGATGTCCGCGACGAGGGAAAGCTTTTCAAGAAGGGCGCGCTCCTCCTTCATCTCCCCTTCCCTCTCCTTCAGGATGGCGAGAGCGTGCGCCACCTCTTCGTATAGTCGCCGATTCTTCTCCTCTTCCCGGAAGGCGTGGAGGGCCTTCTCCTTCTTGCTTTGTCCCTCCTCCATCTGGGAAAGGGACCTCTCTTCTTCCTTGATTCCCTTCTCCTCTTCCCTCAGACACGAGGAAAGAAGCGCAAGCGCGTTCTTCATGTCGAGCTCCGGAGGAAGGGATCCTTCCTTCCCGTAGGCTTCCGCAAGAGGGGCGAAGGACCCTTCATAGGTAAGGAGACGCCCGAACTCCCTCGCGAAGTCCTCGCGGATCGCGCGGAGCTCTTCCTCGAGGGCGTCCGCCTTCTCCTTCAGAAGGTCCTGGAACTTCACGAGGGGAAGCGTCCCGAGAAGGCTCCGGAGGATCTTCCTTCTCTCGTCCGTGTTCGCCTGCACGAGCTTCCCGAAGAGGTTCTGTGCGATGAGCGTGGTCTTCGAGAACTCGTCCTTCGTGAGGCCGAGGATCTCAACGACCTTCGCGTTCGCCTCGCGGAGCCTCTCCCAGGACTTCCCTTCCGAAGAGGAGACAAGGAGGACCTTCTCCCCCTCGACCTTTGTCGTTCTCGCGCCGTCCCTGGACTTCCTCTTGAGAAGCGCCTCCTGGGGAGGGCTCCTCCGGATGACGTATTCCTTCCCGTTCGCGAGGAAGGTCAGCGACACGTAGCACTCCGCGTAGTCCTTGCGGAAGTCGCTCACGAGGTTTTCCTTCGGACGGTCGCCGCTCGCACTTTCCCCATATAAGGCATAGGAAATCGCGTCGAAGATCGTCGTCTTGCCCGCCCCGGTGGGGCCCTCGATGAGGAAGAGGGAGCCCTCGAACTTCCTGAAGTCGATGGCCACCTTCCCCGCGTAGGACTCGAAGGCCTGGAATTCCAGAATAAGCGGCTTCATCCCCTGTCCCCCTCCCCGGTCGCCTCATGGAACACTGCCTTCGCGTACTCCTTCTCTTCCTCGCCCATCTCCTTCCCGAGCATTTCCTTATGGAATTCCTCGAAAAGGGCGAGCGGGTCCTTTCTCTCCCCGGCCCCCCGCGAGGAAAGAAGCGCGGAACCTTCCATCCTCCGATAGCCGACCCACGCCGCCAGAGGGAACCTCGCCTTGAGCCTCCGCATCGGCTCCTCGACCCGTTCCCTGTCCTCGAGGAGGGCGAACACGTAGTCCCCCTCATGTCCTTCTGTGCTTAGGATTTCCTCAAGGGTGCCCTCGAGGAGGACGACGTCGTGGAGGGGCTTCCATGGGAAGTCCTGGACCGAGACATTCCCCTCCCCGTCGATCTCCACGACGAGGAAGTCCCTTCTGTCTTTCGCCTCGTCCCTCTCGAACTTCAGGGGAGCGCCGGGGTAGTAGCCGTGGGAGCATACCTTCGTCCTCTTATGGATGTGGCCGAGGGCAAGATAGTCGAACCCTTCGAAGAGGGAGAGGGGAAGGTTCCCCGTCCCCCCGACCTCGTAGCCGTCCTCCCCGAGAACGAGGGGAAGCGCGGTCTCCGAACCACCCGGGACAAGAGGCTTCCCAGAGGAGGGAAGGACGAGCTGGTGGGCGAGGAGGACCCGGGGGCGTCTCTTCTCAGGAAGGCGGGAGAGGAGGGATGAGATCCCTTCCCCCAGGGAGGGGAACTCTTCTCCCAGGGCAAGGGAGAGCGAGGCCCTGCTCTGGTAGGGAAGAAGATGGAAGTCCACTCCCTTGATCGAGACGGGAAGAAGGACGTCCTTCGCCTCGAAGGCGATATGGATCCCTTCCCTTCTGGCGAACTCGGAAAGGTAGGAGAGGCGGTCGGGGGAATCGTGGTTCCCAGCAATAAGGAGGACGGGGATCCTTGCTTCCGCGCAGTCGGCGAGGAAGGCCCCGAGCACCTTCTGCGCCGCCCCTGAGGGCGCCCCGGTGTCGTATATGTCCCCAGCGATAAGAATCGCGTCGAGCCCTTCCCTTCGCGCAAGGGAAAGGGCCTCCTTCAGCATGAAGGCGCTGTCCTCGAGAAGGTCGTACTCCCGGAGCCTCTTCCCGAGGTGAAGGTCGCTTAGGTGGAGGAACTTCACGGAAACACTATAAAGCAGACGGGCAATCCTGCCCTGCCCTTTACAACAAGGATGACGGGAACAAAAATCCTCCTGGATTTAGTAAGGAGGCATCCGATGAACAAAAAGGTCATTCCCGGGACGGGCGGGGACCGCTACGTCCCTTATGAGGAAAGGACGGGATCGGAGTCCATCGTCTACTTCACGCGGGACTTGTCCGCGGAGGGGCTTCGGAAAGCCTTCCTCAAGGTGAGGGATCCCCTTTTCGGCAGGATTGCGGTCAAGCTTCACACGGGCGAGCCCCACGGCCCGAACATCATCCCGCGCCCCTGGGTGAAGGGACTCCTGGAGAAGGAGCTTCCCGGGGCGAGGATCGTCGAGACGAACTCATACTACGACGGCCCGCGATACACCACGGAACGCCACCGAGAGACGCTCAAGGTCAACGGATGGACGGAGTTCGCCGACGTCGACATCCTCGACGAGGACGGGGCGAAGGAGTACCCCGTCCACGGGGGCAAGTGGTTCGACCACATGTGCCTGGGGGCGCACGTGGAGAACTACGACTCCCTCCTGGCCCTCACCCACTTCAAGGGACATAGCAAGGGCGGCTTCGGCGGCTCCAACAAGAACCTTGGGATCGGGATGGCCGACGGAAGGCTTGGGAAGGCGATGATCCACACCACCCCGGGCCAGGACGACCAGTGGGACATCGGCGAGGAGGAGTTCATGGAACGGATGACGGAGTCCACGAAGGCCACCGTCGACCACTTCGCGCCCCATATCACCTACGTAAACGTCATGAGGAACATGTCGGTCAGCTGCGACTGCGAGGGAGTGAGCGCCGCGCCGGTCGTCACCCCGGACGTCGGCATCCTTGCCTCCCTCGACATCCTTGCCATCGACCAGGCATGCGTCGACATCGTCTACGCTATGAAGGAGGAGGAGCACCACGACCTCGTGGAAAGGATCGAGTCGCGCCACGGCCTCCGCCAGCTCACCTACATGAAGGAGCTCGGCATGGGGAACGACCGCTACGTGTTGATCGACCTCGATAACGGGGAGAGGCGCATCTATCCCAAGGACTGCGTCGTCGGGCTAAGGCCTTTCGGGAAGTAGCCTTGGCGAAAGGGGGAGCCTCGCGCTCCTTTTTTCGTAGGAAATCCTCCTGTCTTGCGGAGGTTTCCAAACTTCTGCGCCCAGAAGAAGGGAGAAGGGGGCGTTTCGAATGAGAAAAGGGGGGCTATTGGGAAAAACCAACGGAAAAGCCCTTCCTTGCAATGAAAAAGGCGCGCCTTGAGGACGCGCCTATGAGTGGTGCTCGCTTGCTAGGCCACCGCGACGTCCCCGTCCGAGCAATGGACGAGGGAGCCCTCGATCGAGGTGTCCTCGTGCCACTCACCGGAGGACCCGTGGAGATCGACGGAGGCCCATTCCTCCATCGTGCCCAGATAGTTGACTCTGAGCGCGTTCCCTTCGCTCCCGCCGGAAGCCTCGAGGTACATCGAGCGGAACGCTTCGTGGATGGACGTCACGCTCCTGGGGATCGTGACTTCCTTGAGGAAGCCCTGGTAGCAGAAGGAATCCTGCGCAAGGGAGGAGACTCCCTCCGGGATGAGGAAGGACTCCTCGGAAAGCGCATAGGGGTAAATGAGAAGGGCGGGCTCCTCTCCTTTCGAGTAGAGGACCCCATCCTTGATCTCAAGATAGGGGTTATCCTTCTCGATGGTGAAGGTTCCCTCGCGGCCGAGGGTGGTCACCCCCTGGAACGGATTGATGCCGACTTCCTCGAGGGTGCTCGGAAGATGGACGGAGGCGATGTAGTTCGCCCGCCCGAAGGCGACGTCCCCAATATAGAGGAGCCCCTCGTTCAAGGAAAGCGAGGTCAGGGAGGAGCAGAGCTCGAAGGCGGACTTCTCGATTCTCCTGAGGCTGCTAGGACAGGAAAGCGAGCTCACCGCGGTAGAGATGAAGGCTTCCTCCCCGATGGTCTCCAGCCCTTCCGCGAGATCGATCTCGCGGAGGCTCCTCGCGAAATAGAAGGAACGGCTCCCGATCTCCTTAAGGCTGGAAGGGAAGCTGGCCTTCTTCGCGGCCGTCGAGTAGAAGGAGCCTTCCCCAAGGGTCAAGAGACCCTCCGGAAGGACGACCTCCTCAAGCGAGGGGGTGTAGGAGAAGGCCATGTCCCCGATGCTTTGGAGCCCTTCCGGGAAAGAGATCTCCCGGAGGCCTCTCGCGGAGGCGAAGCACTCCTCCCCGAGCGAGAGGACCCCTTCCGGAAGCGTAACGCGCGCAAGGCCTCCGACAT
>CALVOS010000078.1 GCA_944350325.1 uncultured Bacilli bacterium
TCCCCGATGGTGACGCCTTCGATGTCCTCGGCATTGTAGACGAGGCTATAGGCCTCGCTGCTAAGCCGCTCGACATGCTCCTTCACCATGTTCCAGGCCTCGGCGTCATCCTCGAGCCAGCAGATCGAATCGTTGACGCGGACCTGGGTCCTCCAGAGCTCGACGGCGTCCAGGGCGTCGTAGCGGTCGGCGGAAGCCGTCTCGTCCATCCAGCCGGCGTCGGAGCCCCAGAACCGGTAGCGGGCGCTCGCCTGGCTGACGTCGATATAGTTTCCGCTGGTGATCTCAAGGTCCGCCGTCTGTCCCCCGGCGTCGCCTCCGTTGAAGATGATGCGGTCGAACTCGTATTCGCCCGGGAGGACGATCATGGTGACATCGGAGGCGAAGGCGCCGAGGACGTAGTCCGCCATAGTGACGCCCGGCCAGGCGGCGTTATTGATTCCATCGACGATCCGGTAGGCGTAGGCGTGGGTGAAAGTCCCTTGGAAGTAGACCTCGAGGTCCGGGCCTGCCGCTCCCCAGACGCCATAGATATTCACGTCGCCCTGGACGAGCACCGACCCTGTGATGGGCTCCTGGCACTCGGGGTCGCTATAAAGCCCCTCGAGGGTGTGCCCCTCGTAGAACTGGAAGGTCGGCTGGTAGTTCTGTCCCTCGATGACCGCGTCCTCCAGGCGGACGGCCTCCTTGTCGCCGTCCCAGTAGATGACGTCGTAGCGCTCCCCTTCCGGCTCGGCCCGTTCGGCGTTCCAGCCGTAGGAGGCGTCGCCATAGCCTTCGACCCCCTCGACCCAGCTCAGGGTGTAGAGGCCTTCCTGCTTGACCTGGCAGTTCTGGTCGCTCCCGACGATCCCGAACCAGTCGGTGTACCTGCCGAGCCCGGGCGTGCGCCACTGGTTTTCCGGGGCGACGAGCTTGAACTGGGCCCCGGCCGGAAGGAGGACCTCCACCTCGTACCAAAGCTGCTGGGCGCCGTCCCCGAGCTCCTTGTTGTAGGCCCTGGTCGGATATAGGGGCGTGTCCCCCCAGCTCGCCGGGACGTCCCCGACCATGAAGCCGGTGCCGGCGATGAAGTACTTCTGGAGGTCGGCGTCCTCGACAGGAGTGATGTCCCCCTCCGCGGCGTGGCCGACGAGGACTTCCTTCGCGGGAAGCGCGGCGAACGAGCCGAGGGCGAGGAGCGCCCCGAGCCCAAGAATCCATCCTTTCTTCATGGATGAAATCTCCTTTCTGGAAACTGAAGAGAATTCTAGTAACCGCTTACATTTTGGGCAAGCGGAAAGATGAAACCCTTACAAAGGGTTACTCGGTCTCTTCCTTCCCCTTCTTCCGGGAACGGATGAGGAGCGTCGCCGCGCCGATGAGGACGAGGGCCCCGGCGCCGATCCCGAGCCCGAGGGCGAGGGGGTCCACCCCCTGGTAGGGGCTAAGCCCCTCTCCGGGAAGCGCCCCGTCGATGAGGAGCGAGAGATAGCCCATCGTGTCACCGATCGTCACGTCCCCGACGGTGAGCACCGGATCGACGAGGTTCCGCGCGCTCGCGGAAAGCCCCTCGTAGGAGGCGCGGAGGGCGTCCCAGCTCTCCTTGTCCTCGCTGAGCCAGCAGATGTCGCCCTCCCTGACGATGTCCGTCTCCCACGTCTCGAGGAAGGAGAGCGCCTCCTTCCGGGAGAGGGAGGCCTCCTCAGGGAGCCAGCCGGAGTCCGTGGCGAAGAGGGAGTAGTCCCCCTCCTCCCCGACGAGGGCCGGGTCGATGTTCATGTCCGGCGTCTGGTTTCCCTGGTTGTCGTGGAAGAGGATGCCGGTGGGGTCGTACTCCCCGGGGATGATCGCGACGTGATGGCCGCCGAGGAGGTCCTCCTCGAAGGTCATCTCGCTTCCGGGCCAGACGCTCTCGGCGCCCGAGGCGCTGTTCCAGTAGTGGTAGTGGGTGTACTCCCCGACGTGCTCGATCACGATGTCGGGCCCGGCGGGCGAGTACTTCCCGTAGACGTCGATCGTGCCGGTGAGCTCGATCGCCATCGAGACGGGAAGGGTGAATTCCGGGTCGAAGTACCAGCCGTCGAGCACGAGCCCCTCCTGGAAGATCCAGCGGGTCTGCTTCGCGCTCCCGAGGGGTCCCTCGTCCTCACCGATGACCTCCTCCCCGCGGTGATAGACGATCTTGCCAAGCTCCACCTCGACCTCCTCGCCGCCCTTCCAGATGCCGGCGCTCTCCCCGTCGAAAGAGGAGGCGGCTTCCTCAGAGAGGAGGATGCGGTAGCTTCCGCTCTTAAGGACGGACCAGTTCCCGTCCCAGGCGGAATAGGAGAAGGAGGCGGGATCAAGCCCTCCGTCCTTCCCAGGGCCGATCCAGATGCCGGAAGAAGGGGCATACCCCTTGAACTCGTCCCCTTCGTCCAAATGGATCTCGATCGCCCACCAGGTCTTGCCCTCCTCCTCGACCTTCTCCTCGAGGGGGACGGGGTCGCTCGTGTTCCAGCCCTGCTCCGCTCCCGTCCGGGGGTCGACGAAGTCGCCGACGAGGCCGAGAAGAGGCAGCTCCACCTCCCCTCCCGGCGGGGGGAGGGAGGTGTCCGCGGCCTTCGCCACGAGCGAGGGGGAAGGGCAAAGAAGCCCAAGAAGAGGCAGGAAGGCGAGGAGGAAGATCTTTCTCATGAAATGCTCCTTATTCTCGTTTTGGAATTATAGGCGTTATGAAAGGGCTTTCAAGCGTCCTTGCTTTCGGAAAGGAGGCGAGACGTCACTTCCTCGGCCTTCCGGTAGATGTCTTCCGCGCTCTCAGGGAGGTGGAACTCCCCGTCCTCGTAGAGGATCCTCCCGTCCACCATCGTCAGGCGGACGGCGTCGCGGGAACCGGAGTAGACGAGGTTCCGGGCGATGTCGTTGAGGGGGCGCATCTCAGGCCGGTCGAGGTCGATGAGCGCGAGGTCGGCCTTCTGCCCCTCCTCCAGGTAGAGGGAGTCAGAAAGCCCCATCGCGAGGGCCCCGCCCTCCGTCGCCGCCTGGAGGGCGAGGAGCCCGTCGAAGGCGTCCGCCCGCCCGAGCCGGAGCTTCTGGAGCACCGCGGCCAGGCGCATCTCGTAGAACATGTCGAGGGCGTTGTTGCTTCCGGCCCCGTCCGTCCCGAGGGCGAGGGAAATCCCCTCCTCGAGGAAGTCGGTGAGGGGGGCGATCCCGGAGGCGAGCTTCGCGTTGCTTCCGGGGCAGCTCACGACGTGGCATCCCCTCTTCCGGAAGATCTCCATGTCCCCTCTCGAGAAATGGACGCAGTGGTAGCCCCCTCCCCCATAGTCGAAGAGCCCGAGGGAGTCCATGTACTCGGTGGGGCTCATGCCATCATGGCGCCTCCGGCACTCCTCCACCTCCCTCGCCGTCTCGGAGTTGTGGGCCCAGACGGGCATCCTGAGCTCGTGGGCGGCCTTCGAAAGGGCCTGGAGCATCCCTTCCGTCGCGGTGTACTCGGCGTGGAAGCCGGGGACGAAGCGGACCAGGGAATCGGGTACGGAATTCCATTTCCGGAGGAGGGCCATGAACTCCTCCATCCCCTCCCCGTCCTCCCTCGGGGTGCCCACGACCAGGAAGCGGAAGCCGGTCCGGAGCCCTGCCTCGGCGATCTCCTCCGGAAAGTAGTACATGTCCGCGGCGGCGGTAATCCCTCCCGAGAGGTACTCGAGCACGGCGACCTTGGAAAGGGCGAGGACGTCCCCCGGGGAGAGGCGCTCCTCGAGGGGGAAGATCCTCTCATGGAGCCAGCGGTCGAGGGGAAGGTCGTCGCTCGCGCTCCGGGCGAAGACCATCGCGGAGTGGGCGTGCGCGTCCTTGAAGCCGGGCATGAGGAGCCCTCCCCGGCAGTCGATGATCTTGTCGTAGTCGCCAGACGGGGCCTTCTTCCCCACGAAGCGGATCCTCGTCCCGGAGACGAGGAGCTCCCCTTCCTCCACGATGCCCGAGGAAGGCCTCCTCAGGATCCGCGCGTTCTTGAACAGTATCTCCATCCCTGTCCTCCTTACTTATAGGTCGATCGGAAGCCTTCGTGCCTCCTCCTCGTCCCTCCTCAGCTGCTCCTTCAGCCCCTCGAGGTCCGGAAAGCGCCTCTCCTCCCGGAGGAAGGAGAGGAACTCCACGTAGAGGGTGCCCCCATAGCCCTCCTCGGGAGGGTAGTCGAGGAGGTGGGCCTCGACCTTCTCTTCCCGGAGCACCCCGATCGTCGGGTTCCTCCCGACGTTCACGATCGCCCGGTAGATCTTCCCCAGGCGATGACAAAGGCCGAAGTAGACCCCCTCCTTCGGGAGGATGTAGGGCGCGGAGAGGGAAAGGTTCATCGTCGGGAAGCCGAGCCGGTGCCCGTTCCGGAGCCCGGGGACGATCTTCCCCTGGATCTCGTAGGGACGGCCGAGGAGGAGCCTCGCGCCCTCCATGTCCCCCTTCTCCAGAAGCGAGCCGATCCGCTGGGTCGAGACCTTCCCGCCCTCGAGCTCGAGGAGGGGGGACTCGATTGTAGTGAAGCGCGCGCGGAGCATCTCCCTAGTTCCCAGGGCGCCCTTCCCGAAGCGGTAGTCTTCCCCGAAGGCAAGCGCCTGAGGGGCAAGGGGGACGAGCACCTTCTCGAGGAAGTCCTCCGCGGAAAGGCCCATGTAGTCGAAAGTCGGGGAGAGAAGGTAGAAGCGCTCCACCCCGAGCCCCCGGAGGAGGCGGACCTTGTCCTCCATCGAGGTGAGGACCTCCTTCCTCTTCCCGATGGGAAGGACTTCCGCGGGGTTCCTGTCGAAGAGGAGCGCCCCGATGGGGTCCATCCCCTCCATTCTCGCCTTGAGCACGAGCGCCTGGTGGCCCCGGTGCACCCCGTCGAAGGTCCCAAGGAGGATCGTCCCTCCTCCGGGGCCCCTGACTTCCTTCCCGAAGGGGAGGAGGATCCGTTCCATCAGAAGAGCCCCCTTTCGGAGACGTAGTAGCCAGGAAGCGCCTTCCGGTAGACGGCAAGGGCCTTCCCCTCCTTCACGAGAAGGAGCCTCTCCTCCTCCCTCTGGAGGGTGATCCCGGCCCCGTTCCTCACGAAGCGCAGGTCCTCCTCGTCCTCGATCTCCGCCTTCGGAAGCGTGAGGAAAGGAAGGGGATCAAGAACGTCCTCTTCCCGGATATCGGAAAGAAGGCGGGCTTTCTCAAGGGTTATCCCCCCGATCGAGAGCCGGCGGAGCGAGACGAGGTGCCCGATCGTGCCAAGAAGCGAGGCGAACTCCTCGCCCAGGACCCTCACGTAGGTGCCCCGGCTCACCCTCGTCCGGAAGGAAATCTCATGCTTTTCCCCGTCGATTCCCAGGATTTCGAAGGAATGGACTTGGATCCTGCGGGGCTTCCTCACGACTTCCTCGCCCTTCCGGAAGCGCTCGTAGAGGGGCTTCCCATCGATCTTGACCGCGCTTGCCATCGGGGGGAGCTGCTCCTGCTCCCCGAGCATCTTAGAGGCAGCCTCGTGGATCCTCCCTTCCTCAGGAAAGGGATCCTCCCTCCGTTCCAGGATCTCGCCGTCGGGATCGCCCGTGGAGGTTCTCTCGAAGAGGCGGAGCCGTGCCTCGTACTCCTTCTCCTCGTCCCCGAGGTAGGGGAGGTACTTCGTTCCCTTCCCGACAGCGACGACCAAAAGGCCAGTGGCGAAGGGGTCGAGCGTTCCGAGGTGCCCGACCTTTTTCGTCCCGAGCAAGCGCTGGACCTTGTTGTCCACGAAGCGGGAGGTGACCCCCGCCTCCTTATCAATCAGGAGGATGCCGTCCTTCATAGGCCCGATTATAGCGCGAACCCCCGCCTCTCCCGGGCATCGGAGGCGCGCTTATGAGAGAATGGCCCCTATGAAAGCCATCCGAAGAGTTCTCCGCGCGATGCGGGAGGCCGACGAACGGCATGACCTCATCCAGGAAGGGGACCGCATCGTCGTCGGGATCAGCGGGGGCAAGGACTCCCTCGTCCTCCTGAGGGCGCTATTGGAGTACCGCCACTACGGGGGGAAGGAGTTCCGGATCCTTCCCGTCTACATCGACCTCGGCTTCGGCGCGGACATCTCCCCCGTGAAGGAATGGGTCTCCTCCCTCGGCCTCACCCTCGAGGTGGACGACTCGCGCTTCGCCTACGAGGTGCTCAAAGAGAAGCAAGGGAAGGGAAGCCATCTCCCCTGCTCCATCTGCTCGAGGATGAAGAAGGCCGCCATCTCTAGCGCCGCCCGGAGGCTCCACGCGCGGAAGGTCGCCTTCGCCCATCATGCGGAGGATGCGATCGAGACGCTCTTCCTCAACATGATCCACGGGAGCAGGATCGCGACCTTCGCCCCCCGGATGGACCTCAGGAGGGCCGGGGTGAGGTTCCTCCGCCCCCTCTACCTCGCCCGCGAGGAAGACATCCGGAGATGCGCCGAGGAGGAGGGGCTCCCCGTCATGAAGAGCCGCTGCCCCGCGGACGGCTTCACCGATCGCGAGAGGATGAAGGAGTTCCTCCGGAACACCTATTCCCTCTTCCCCGAGGCCAAGGACAACTTCCTCTCGATGCTATATAACGCGGAATCCCTCTATCTCCCCTACCAGGATGAGCGCCTCAGCTGGCGCGACCATCGCTTCGCCCTCAAGCCCGTCCGGAGCCTCGAGGACGCCTACGGGACCCTGTTCCTCAAAAGGAGGAGGAAGGAGGGGGAGGAGGACTACCTCATCCTCGAAAAGGATCGCCGCGCCGGGGAGATCCTCGTCCAGGAGGAAGGAGCGAGGAAGTATCGGATCCGTGCCCTTCGGGGCAGGAAGGAGGGACTCCTCTTCGCGATCGACTACCTAGAGAACAAGATCGCGCGCTCGGTCAATCCCGTGACAATCTATCTTTCCGCGCGGAAGGGGATCGCCGAGGAGGCCGGCTACGGCCCCCTCTTCGACGGAAGGAAGGGGAGGACGAGGATGGGCAAGATCCTCCAAAGGGGAAAGACCTTCTAAAAGCCTTGCAAAACCCCTATGGAGCAAGAAAAAACGGGCCAGACGGCCCGTTTTCTCATTCGTCCTTATGGAAGGACTCGATCGCCTTCTCCTCCTCTTCCAGGGTCTTCTCGAGTCGCTCCGCCTTATCGAAGGTGTCGTCGAGAAGGAACTGGAGGTCGGGGACCTTATAGAGGGACATCCTCCGGGCGAGGAGGCTCCGGGCGAGGCCCTTGAGCCTCCTTAGCTCCTCGAGGTTCTCCTCGGGGCGCTTGCTCCCGATGAAGGAGACGTAGCAGCGAGCGAGCGAGTAGTCCTCGTTGAGGCGCACCTCGCTGAGGCAGGGATAGCCGACGCCCTTGTTATGGAGCTCGCGGGCGAGAATCTCGGCAAGCTCCTTCTGGACGATCGACTCCAGGCGAAGCCGGCGGTCCACCCCTACTCCTTCTCGACCATCTCGAAGCACTCGATGAGGTCGCCTTCCTTGATGTCCTGGTAGTTATGGAGCGTGATGCCGCACTCGTAGCCCTTCCGGACCTCGTTCACGCGGTCCTTGAAGCGAGCCAGGGAGTTGATCTTCCCCTCGTAGACGACCACCTGGTCGCGGATGAGGCGGCACTTCTCGCCGACCTTGACGAGCCCGTCGGTCACGTAGGAGCCAGCGACGACGCCGACGTCGGTGATCTTGTAGCGGTGGCGGACCTCCGCGGTCCCGACGATCCGCTCGACCATCTCGGCCTTGTACATGCCCTTCACCGCGCGCTCCACCTCCTCGAGGATCTCGTAGATGATGCGGTAGGTGCGGATCTCGACCCCTTCCTCCTTCGCCTTCTCCTGGACGTGCTGGTCCGGGCGGAGGTTGAAGCCGTAGATGATGGCGCGGGAGGCGCTGGCGAGGAGGACGTCGCTATCGGAGATGGCGCCGGCCCTCGCCTCGAGGACGCGGATCCTCACCTGCTCGCTCGAGAGCTTCTCGAGGTTCGCCTTGAGCGACTCCGCTGAGCCCTGGGTGTCGGCCTTGACGATGATGTTGAGGTCCTGGACCTTGCCGGAGTTGACGATGTTGTTGAGGTCGGCGAGCGTGAGGGCGCTCGTCCCGCCCCGCTCCTCCTCCCTCTTCTTGAGGGCGCGCGCCTCGGCGACCTCCTTCGCCTCCCTCTCGGTCGGGAAGGCCATGAAGCGGTCCCCCGCCTGGGGCACCTCGCTGAGGCCGATGACGGAGACCGGGGTCGAGGGCCCGGCGGTCCGAAGCACCTCCCCGTCCGCGCTCACCATGCGCCGGATCTTCCCGAAGGTCGTCCCGACGACGACGAAGTCGCCCTGGGTGAGGGTGCCGTTCTGGATGAGGAGGGTCGCCTTGGGGCCCTCGCCCTTGTCGAGGTTCGCCTCGAGGACGGTCCCGATCGCGTAGCGCGCGGGATTGGCCTTCAGCTCCATCATCTCCGCCTTGAGGAGGATGGTGTCGAGAAGGTCGTCCAGCCCCTTCCCCGTCTTCGCGCTCACCTCGACGGTGAGGACGTCGCCCCCGAACTCCTCGGGAACGACCTCCTGGGCGACAAGGTCGTTCTTGACGCGCATGGGGTTCGCCCCGGGAAGGTCCATCTTGTTGATGGCGACGATGATCTCGCTTCCCGCGGCGCGGGCATGGTCGATCGCCTCGATCGTCTGCGGCATGACGCCGTCGTCGGCGGCGACCACGAGGACGACGATGTCGGTGACGCTCGCGCCCCTGGCCCTCATCTGGGTGAAGGCCGCGTGCCCCGGGGTGTCGATGATCGTGATCTTCTTCCCCTTCCAGTCCTTCTGGTAGGCGCCGATCGCCTGGCTGATGCCGCCGGCTTCCTTTCCGGCGACGTTCGTGTGGCGGATCGCGTCGATGATCGAGGTCTTGCCGTGGTCAACGTGGCCCATGACGGTGACCACCGCCGGCCGCTCCTCGAGAAGGGAGGGTTCGTCCTCGACGACGAGCTCCTCGAAGTGCTCGGCGTCCACGACCTTCTCCTTCTTGAAGTCGTAGCCGAACTCGAGGCAAAGCTCCCCGATCATCTCGTCGTCCAGCATCTGGTTGATGGTCACCATTTTCCCCTGGGCGAAGAGGTACTTGATGATCGCGTTGATGGGGACGTTGATCGCCGTGGAAAGGTCGCTCACCGAAAGGGGCTTGGAATAGAGGAAGACGCCGCCGTTGACCTTGGCGTACTCCTTCTTCCCCTGCTGCCGGGGCTCGAAGTTGCTCTGCCTCTGCTTGGGCCGGTCGCTTTTCTTCCTGCCGTATCTCTTCTTATCCATTCCTATCTCCTTTCCAGCTTCATGAGGTAGCTTTCCGCCGCCTTCCTGTCCTTGATGCCGACGAAGTTCACCGGGGACTCCCGCCCAATCGCAAGCCCCAGCTCCTCGGGGGTGAACTCGTCCTTGACGAGGGTGCCCCGGACCTCGAGCCTTCCCCTGGTGCGGGCTCTCTCGCCGGACTCCTCCCCTCCCCTCGCCTCGATGTAGAGGGCGCACCGCGCGCTTTGGAGGAGAGGCCCGTAGACAAGGTTCCCGCCCCGCTCGAGGAGCCCGAGGAAGCGGAGCCTAGCGCTCCTCCCTGCCATAGGAGAGCACCTCCTTCCAATCCTCCTCGGAGAGTTTCCTCCGGAGCCTTCCCTCGAGGACCTTCCGTCCCCGGGGCGAGAGGAGCCCCTCCCGCGAGAGGTAGAGGCCCCTCCCCTTTCCCTCCGGGGAAAGGAGGAGCCTTCCTTCCTTCTCCTCGAAGCGAAGGAGCTCTCCCTTAGGGAGCCTCCTTCCGGTGAGGAGGCACATGCGGGGGTTCTCTCTCCTCATCTCAGTTGTCGTCGTAGTACTTGTCGTAGTCCTCGAAGTCGAGGTCGTCGTAGCCCTGCCCTTCTTCCTCGAGAGCCTCCTCCTTCTCGATCTCGGCGAGCTCCTCCTCGCTATAGATGGGCATCGCGGGAGAGGGAGCCTCCGCCGGCTTGACGTGGGCGACTTCTTCCTCGCCGATGTGGTGGGGGCGCTTCTTGCCCCCCTTCTTCCGCGCGTCCTCGCGCCCGCCCTCCTTCTTCCTCGGGGTGCTGGAAAGCTCCTTCTCGAGGTCCTCGAGGGTGGTCGTCGTCCGCACGTGGAGCGTCTCCTGGACGGGCTCCGGCTCCTTCGGGAGCGGGGCGACGAGGGGAGTCTCCTCCTCGGCTACGCCTTCCTCGGGGAGAGGCTCCGCGATAGGAGTCCCCTCGACGAGGGGGCTCTCCTCCGCGGGAAGGGGCGTGGGCTCCTTCTCCTCCTCGGGGAGCGTCTCCTCCGCCTCCTTCAGGCGCCGGGCCTTCCGCTCGGCCTCCTCGCGGTTCCTCCTCGCGTACTCCGCCATCTCGCGCCGGAGCTTGTCCTCCTGGGCGAGCTTCCGGAGCTCCTCCGTCGGGGTCCACTCGATCCCGAGGTCCTCGGCCTCCTCCGGGGTGAGGATCTCCATGTGGAGTCCCGTCAGCTTCCCGGCGAGGCGCTGGTTGCTCTTCTTCCGCCCGTAGGCGCGCTTCCTCTGGCTCTCGTCGACGCTGAGGTGGCAGACCCTGTGCTTCCCCTCCTCCGGCTCCTCCTCGGAGACATGGACCCCGAGGACCTCCGCCGGGCGGAGCGACTCCGCGGCGAAGAGGGGGAGGTAGTCGCTATAGGCGATGATGTCGATCTTCTCCTTCTCGCTCAGGTTATGGCCGAGCTGGTCGACGACCCGCTGGATGCGGCTCCCCTGGGCGCCGATGCAGGCGCCGGTCGCGTCGATCGCATCGTCCGTGGAAAGGACGGCGACCTTGCTCCTGACCCCCGCCTCGCGGGCGATGGCCTTGATGAGGACGGTGCCGTCGTAGACCTCGCGGATCTCCTCCTCGAAGAGACGGCGGAGGAAGCCCTCGCTCGCCCTCGTGGCCTGCACCTGGGGGCCGCGCTGGGGCTTCCCGGGCTCGTTCACGGGCCGGACCTCCTCGATGTAGACCTTGATCTGCTCGCCGGGCTTGAAGGTCTCCTCGCCGATGAGCTCGCGCCGCGACATCTCCGTGACCCCGTGGCGGAGCCTTACGACGACCGTCCGCTCGTCGGCCTTGTCGACGATCCCGGTCTCCATCTCGCCGATGTGGTCCTTGTAGACGTCGTAGAGGGCCTCCCTCTCCGCCTCGGCGATCGCCTGGCGGAAGCCCGAGCCCACCATCTTCACGATCATCTTGGACAAGGACTCGATGTCGCAGTACATCGGGTACTTCCCCCCGAAGCGGACGTTCTCCCGGGCCTCCTTCACGAGGCGCGAGAGGTTCTCGATCTCGAGGAACCTCCAGTCGAGGTCCTTGAGCCGGCTCTCCCTCTTCGGGGACTTCTTCTGGGAAAGGGCCTCCTCTCTCTCCTTGAGGGCGTCCTCCTTCTCCTCCTCGAGGTTCTCGAGGAAGAGCGTGGCGTCCTCCTTCGCCGCGTCGTAGTCGATCTCGAGGGCGTCGTCCTCGATCTCCTCGTCCTTCCGCACGAGCTTCAGCTGGGCGACGGTGATGAGGCCCGTCTCCATGTCGAGCCCGACCTTCACCTCGGCGTCCGGCGTGCGGATCTCGCGAAGATAGGCCTTCTCGATCGCCGACTCCAGGGAGGCGACGACGACCTTCTCCGACAGGTTGTGGTTCCCGGCGATCTCCTTGATCGCCGCCTTGAGCATCTCGAAGTCCATGTAATTACCTCAATACCTTCTTCATGGTTCCTAGAACTTGATCGCGTGGCGCGCCTCCCTCACCTCGGAGAGAGGGATCTCGCTTCTCTTCTTCCTCCCCTTCCTGTTCCATTCGAGGAGGAGGGAGTCCCCTTCCATGGGGAGGAGCGTCCCCTCGAGCTCGTTCTCACCGTCCACCGGATGGAGGAGCGAGAGGAGGACGTAGGCCCCCGCCTTCTTGGGAAGCTCCTCCACGGGAATCGGCTTTTCGGCGCCGAGGGAGCTCACGTCCAGGGTGTAGGCCCCCTCGATCGGGTCCTTCTCGTCAAAGGCCCTCCCGAGGGCCTCGCTTGCCTCGACGATGTCCTCCAGGGAGATGGGCTCCTCGCGGTCGATCTCGATCCGGAGGAGCGAGCCGTCCTTCCCGTGCGTGAGGCGGAGGGAATGGAGGCGGTAGCCCAGCTTCCCGAGCTCTTCCTCTACAATCTTCCTTAGTTCTTCGCTTCCTGCCATGTCCCTCCTAACGAGAAAGGGCGACCCGGAGGCCGCCCCACTCTATCGATTGGCGCGTAACGGAGCCCCAGGGGCTTCCGTCAAATGAGGATATTAGAGGCTTCCTCTTCCCATTACAAGCCCCGGCGGGCCCTCTTCCTCCAAAGGAAGTAGCCTCCCGCGGCGAGGATCCCGATGAGGAGGGCTCCTCCGAGGAGATAGAGGGTCCCTTCCTCTTTCTCTCCGGAGAAGGGACGGAAGGCCTCCCCTCCGGGGGCGGTCCCTCCGGAGACGCTCCGGAGGTACTCGATGGTCTCCCCGATCGTGACCCCCTCAATGTCCGTCACTCCCGAGAGGTAGGAGGAAGCGCCTTCGTAGGACTCGAGCACTTCCCCGAGCTTCGTCTCCTCATCGAGGAGCCAGCAGATGGAGTCCTGCTCCCCCTCGTGCTCCTTCCGGAGGGTCCTCCAGTCCTGGAGGAACTCGTAGGCGGAGCGCTTCGTGGCGGAGTCATCCCAAGATAGGCCGGTCTTTCCGTCGTAGCGGAACACATATCCGGGCGCGGAGTCCCAGCTGGAGAACGTTTCGGTCTGCCCCCCGTCGGAATTGATTATCAGCCCTTGGGTCTCGTAGCCTTCGACATACCGGGCCACCCCTCGGTAGAGGTCGTATCCATCAGAGACGTCATACTCATAGGCGTCCTCGACCTTTTTCATCTGGATGCCGGGCCAGGTCGTGCCGTAGTCGTCGCTGTCGTTCAGCTCAGTCCAGTAATGGAGATTGGGCTGGACGGGGGATTCCACGAGGATTTCGCGATAAATGAAGGAATCGGCCTTATACCCATTGAAGCTATCTACCGCCGTCTGGACGAAGATATCACATCCCCCTTCCGGAAGCGTCGCGTTCTTGTCGTACCAATCCCAACGGTAATCTTGACTGCCGTTTACATGCAGGATGATGTTGGTTGAACTTCTGTCATAGCCGTCCACGACATAGAGATTAGTCGCCCCGTTGGCATTGACGGTCTCGGAGTCAGGAGTAGCGGCAACCCCCATCCACTGCGTGGGGTTACTTCCGCCCCAGAAATACGCATAGACTCCTCCGTTGGTCCAGTTCGAATCATTAAGGGCGAGGTAGATCTCGTCATCCGGAATCTCTTCCGTCCACTCATGGAAACCGTCCCCGTCCCCTCCGCGAGGACCTCCGTCGGAGCCTCGCTCCCGAGGAGGAGGGCGCCGCCCAGGAGGGAGAGCCCTCCAAGGGAAGCCAAAACGATAGAAAGAACCTTCTTCATAGGAGGCAATATACATCCCTTTCGGGATACGTCAAGAAAGCGCTTTCTATCTGTAAAGATTAGAGAAAAAGGCCCGGAGGCCTTCTTCGGGAGGGGACCCTCCTACTCGACCGGGTGCTCCCCGTCGGAGTAGTAGAGCACCCCGAGGGTGTGGGGCCCGCAGTGGGAGCAGATGGTCGCCCCGGCGAGCGCCCGCACGACCTTCCGGAAGCCGAAGTCCTTCAGCTGCCTCTCCGCGGCCTCGAGGACCTCCTCCTCCGCGGAGCTATAGGTGAGGAAGCAGATCTCCCTGTCGGCGTCCGGGTTCTCCTCGAGGGTGTCCTTGATGAGCTCCGGGACCCACTTGGACATCTTGCCCCGGTACTTCTTGGCGCTCTGGAGCTTCCCCTCCTTCATGATGATCTGGGGACGGAGCTTGAGGACGTTCGCGGCCAGGGCGAGGACGCTCGGGCAGCGCCCCCCGGCAGCGAGGTAGTTCACCGACTCCGTGGCGAAGCTCGTCTCCGCGTAGGGGCGCCTGGCCATGACCATGTCGTAGATTTCCTTCGCGGTGTACTTCCCGGTGTCGCGGAGCCTGGCCGCGTAGAGGACCTGGAGGGACATCCCGGTGGAAAGGCTCTTCGTGTCGAAGGAGAGCACCTCCTTCCCCGTCCTCTCGCTGATGGCCTTGGCGGCCGCGGCCCCGTTCCCGCAGGTGGCGCTGATGCCGCTCGAGATGGAGAAGTGGATGACGTGGTCGGCCTCTTCCAGGAGCTTGGCGAAGTAGCGGTCGAACTCGGTGACGTTCGTCGCCGAGGTGCGCGGAAGCTTCCCGGTCGTCTCGAAGTAGTGGAAGAGATCCTTCCCCTCGATCTCCCCGTCGTGGAGGATGTCGTCCCCGAGGATGACGGTCGCGGGCATGATGCGGATGTCGTATTTCTCGACCAGCTCCTTGGGGAGGTCGCAGCTCGCCTCGGCGCTGATGATGATCTTCGAACTCATGAGGTGTTCCTCTCTTTCGGCGCTATCATGGAGAAAAGAGGCGCCCTCGGCAAGGACGAGAGCGCTCTACTGAAGGAGGAAGGAAGAGTGGAATTCAAGGAACTTCTCGGAAAAAGGAGGAGCGTCCGCTCCTACAGGAAGGACCGTCCCCTCAAGGAAGAGGAGAGGGAAAGGATCCTCCTCGCCGCGACGCTCGTCCCGAGCGCGATGAACAAGAGGCCCCTCCGGACCTATCTTCTCGAGGACCGCGGACTCATCAAGAGGATCCTCGAGG
>CALVOS010000079.1 GCA_944350325.1 uncultured Bacilli bacterium
TGATCGAAGCGAAGGACAACGACATGGTCATCACCCGCGAGGACGGGACGGAGGACCTTTGGAAGATCTACTTCTACTACGTGGAGGAGGAAAGCGGCAAGACGTTCTACTTCCTTTATAAGGAAGAGGACCCTGATTCCCTCATCGTGATGGCGAGCCTCGACGGGAAGGAGCTTTCCCCCGTCAGCGAGGAAGAGCTCTCCCGCGCAGAGGAGGTGCTCGCGGCCTACGAGGAGGACCCCGCCATCCAGGAGGCGAAGTGAGCGCATCGCCTCTCTTCGCTGCGATATAATCCGGAAGTCTCAAGGAGAAAGAACATGACCGAAACGATTCTCATGACCCAGGCGGGTCTCGACGAGCTCCGCCGGGAGAAGCGCCGCCTCCTCGACGAGGAGCAGCCGCGCGTCAAGGAAGCCCTTAAGGCCGCCCGCGACCAGGGCGACCTCAGCGAGAACGCCGACTACGATGCCGCCAGGACCCTCCAGGCTCAGATCGAGGCCCGCATCGCCGAGATCGAGCATATCGAGGAGAACGCGAGGGTCGTCGAGCCCGGCGCGACCATCAGCATCGGCTACCAGGTCCACTACCGCGAGGTCGAGACCGGGGAGGAGCACCAGATCCTCTTCGTCGGCTCCGTCGAGAGCGACCCCCTCGCCGAGCCCTTCCCCAAGATCAGCAGCGAGTCGCCCCTCGGGAAGGCGCTCGCCGGCCATAAGGACGGGGACGTCGTGCTCGTGGAGAGCGCAAGGCCCTACAAGGTCGAGATCCTCGCGGCCGCCGCGAAGTAGCCTCTTCTCCTCCGGAAGACCCCCGCGCGGGGTCTTTTTCCTTGCCCAAGGGCAGATTTCACCCTTGCGAGGCTATAAGAGGGCGGAGGTGAGAAGCATGATCAAGATCATCATCGGGGTGGTAGTCGCCACCATCATCGGCCTCGTCGTCCTCGGAGCCGTGGAAAGCGCCCAGTCGGAGAGCGGGGGCCTCCTCGAGGACGGTCTCGTCGTCGAGGACGGGGAGACCGTTCAGGTCTCCATCGCCGGGGAGGTGAACCGCGAGGGGACCTACCTCATCGACTCGGGGTCAACCCTCGGGGACTTGATCCTCGCTGCAGGCTCGGCGACCGGGAACGCTGATCCCAACGCTTATGACTTGAACTGCCCCATCGGGGAGAGGCGGAGCTTCTATATCGCGCCCCTATACGACAACAGCGACATCTGCGCGACCGAGCCGATCGAGAAGACCTGCATCAACACGGACGACAAGGGACGCCTTCGCGAGATCGTCAGCGCGTTCAGCGACACGGTGGCGCAGGCGATCGTCGACCATAGGAACGCCAACGGCGACTTCCAGTGCATCGAGGAGCTGGACGATGTCAAGGGCATCGGTCCGGCAACCTTCGAGAAGTGCAAGGATCTCGTGACGCTTCGCTAGCCTCCTTTCCCTGGGGAAGAGGGCGAGCCTGGCTGCCCTCGTCCCTTCCTCTCTTCCTCGCCCTCTTCCTCTCGCTAAACTTCCTGATGCTTCTCCCGGGCGCGGGATCCATCGCCCCCGGGGTCGCGCTCATCCTTCTGTTCCTCCTGTTCCTCCGAAAGGGGAGAAGGGACCTTCTCTCCTTCCTGATTGGGGTGGCGCTTTCCTTATTCATCCTCCTTTTCCTCCTGCTTCCGCCTTGGGAGGGAGGGGAGTCGCTCGGCATCGTGGTCCGGGCGAAGGACGGCTATTTCCTCGTCCAGACCGGGTTCACAAGGCTATACGTGGCCGAGGAAGGCTGTCTCCGCGAGGTCGGGGACATTGTGAGGCTCGAGGGGAAGGCGGAGCCTCTCCTCATGACGGAATACGAGAGCAGGTTCTCGTTCCGGGAATACCTGGTCTCGCGGGGCGTCCGCGGGGAGTTCGTGGGGGAAGCGGTCCCCGTCCTCTCCTTCCCCCTCCGTCTCCGGGAATGGGCCCAGGGATCCCTCTTGAATGTCGGGGAAGA
Organism: uncultured Bacilli bacterium; assembly: GCA_944350325.1. GTDB lineage: Bacteria > Bacillota_I > Bacilli_A > RFN20 > CAG-826 > UBA4951. The sequence continues at coordinate 1,976 of CALVOS010000079.1, forward strand.
GGCGAGACCACTTCTCGACAGCCTCCTTTTCGACCGCAAGGACTACGAGGCCCTCTCCCTTTTCGAGGGGGCGGGTCTCCTTTACTGCCTCTCCGCCTCGGGACTGATCTTCGGGACTATGCTTCGTTTCGCCGACTGGTTCCTCGCCCTCTTCCTGAAGGAAAGGGCCAGAAGGATCGTCGGTATGGCCCTTTCCCTCCTCCCGATGCTTTTCCTCCTCCATAAGGCAGGGGCATGGAGGATCTTCCTTGTCTGGAACGTGCGCTCCTTCTATGCCCTGAAAGGGAGGAAGGCGCCTTCCGGCGCGGTCCTGAACCCGATCCTTGGGATCCTCTTCCTGGCATTGGATCCCTGGCTTGCCCTCGACACCGGGTTCCGCCTCAGCTATCTCCTTGCCCTCTTCATGGGATTCTCACGCGAGATCATCGATCGCGTCCCGAGGAAATGGCGCCCCTTTCTTTCCAAGGCGCTTCTCCTCGCCCTTCTTTTCCCAACGTTCCCGGAGGGAAACGAGCTCAGCCTCCTCGCTCCTTTCCGAACGATGCTCTTTCTTCCCTTTGTGCTTCCCTTCCTCGGCCTTGGCGTCCTTGGGCTCTTCCTGCCGCTAGCCCCGGCGCTCAATGGCTACGCTTCTTTCCTCATGGACCTCGCCTTGCTCTGGGAGAGGATCGACATCCGCATCGTCTGCCCATATCCGGAAGAGCTTTTCCTCGCCCACTACCTCGCCCTTGCCATCCTTTTGTCCCTTTCCTCTGTTGGACTCCGGGCGCTATCGCTGTTTCTAGGAAGCGCCTGCCTCTTGCCCTTCCTCCTTCTAGCCCTCCCCTTGCCTAGGCCCTTCTCTTCGGAGGTCTCCTTCATCAATGTGGGTCAGGGGGACGCGATCCTGATTCGGGGAGGAGAGACCGCGGTGCTCGTGGATACGGGAGGAAACGCGTTCGTGGATATCGCCACCGAGGTCCTGGTCCCATTTTTCCGGAAGGTGGGCGTCAGGGAACTGGACGCCGTCATCATCACCCATGGGGACATGGACCACGACGGCGCCCTGCCGTCTCTATACGACAACTTTCCGATTAGGGAAATCATCCGCGAAACTTGGCAATTCCCGTTCGAAATTGGGGATTTCGTATTCGAAAACCTCAACAATTATGGATTGTCAGGCGAAAACGAGTCGTCCTTGGTCCTGCTCCTTCGCGATTTCCTAGGGAAGGACTGGCTCCTGATGGGGGACGCCCCTTCCGAGGTCGAAAGGAGGATCATCGAGGATCACCCCGATCTCCGGGCCGACATCCTGAAGGTCGGGCACCATGGATCCTCTACCTCGACATCCCTCCCCTTCCTCCTCCAGGTCGGCCCGAAGGAGGCGATTGTCTCCGTCGGCGCGGGGAACCGCTATGGCCATCCGGACGAAGAGGTAATCCGCCGTCTTGGAGAGGCTGGCGTCAGGGTGAGAAGGACGGACCTGGAGGGGACGATCACCTACCGGGGGTGGGGGACTGGCTAGGCGCGTATATAATTCGTGCGTGGTAACAGCGATTTTCCATCCCCAGGCGATGATGGCGCGGAGCGCCCTGAACGCGGATCTGAAGAAGAAGGGTTTCGAACGGGACCCCCTTTCCGAGCGCTGGCTCGACATGGGCAGGGAAACGCTCCTGACCTTGGCGGAGGAATGCTCGTTCCTGCCTCTTGGGTCCGACCGGAAGCTCGTCGTCGCGGAGAATTTCCGCTTCCTTTCCGCAGGGAAGGAATCCAAGGAACTGCTGAAGGGGGACGAGGAAGGACCCTTCCTCGACTTCCTTCGTCATCCTGACCCGGCCATCGAGGTCTATCTCCTCACCTATGCCTCCGAGCTCGATGAGAAAGGGGAATTCTTCCGCGCGCTCGTCGAAGGCGGGGGACGCCATGTCCGAGTCAAGGAGTTCGATGCCGCCTCCTGGGCGGACTACATGGACCGCTATTTCCGGAAGCGGGGCGGGAGCATCGCCCCCGAGGCGCGCGAGGAGCTCCTCCGTCGCATCAACGGCGATTTCGCGGCGTTTCAGAACGAGGCAGCCAAGCTGCTCGCTCATTCGGATGGCCAGGAAACGACCCTTCAGGATGTCAGGGAACTGACCCCGGAGCCTCTGGAAAGCTCGACCCTCGCCATCAAGGATGCTCTGTTCGAGAAGAGGACGGGGGATGCCCTCCATATATTCCGCGACCTCCGGGTCCAGGGGGTGGATGTCGTGCGGATGATTCATTCCCTAGGGACGCAGATGGTCGTCCAGTCCGCGGCGAACCATCTCTTCGCCCGCGGGGCAGACCGGCGGGAGGTGAGCGCGGCTCTTGGGATTTCTCCCGGCTATGCCGGCCAGCTGCTCTATCGGGCGCGTTCCTTGGACGAGGATTCCTTTGGGAAGGAGATCCTGCGGCTCTACGAGTGCGAGCGTGCCATTTTCTTCGACGGACGGGACGGCGACGAGGCCTTCGAGGACTTCCTCCTTTCCTTCGGAGGAGCCCGATGAAGATCGTCGTCTGCTCCGATACGCACGGGGACTTCGCCCCCCTCAGGACGATCCTTCTTCGCGAAAGCTACGCGGACTGCTATCTCCATCTGGGGGATATCGGGGGCCCGCTGGAGGAAATCCGCCCGTTCGCCGCGGTCCGAGGGAACTGCGACATGTTCCGGGCGGGCCTTCCCCTTTGGCGCGAGGTCATGACTCCCTTGGGGAAGGTCTGCTGCCATCATCGCCCTGTTGACCATCACGGGCTTCGCGATCTCGCGAAAGATGGCTATGTGCTTTTCCTCCATGGCCATACGCACAGAAAGGAAGAGGACACGGCTGGCGAGATTCCTTCCCTTTGCCCTGGCTCCTGTTCGTTCCCTAGGGACGGCACGGCCTCCTACCTTGTCCTGACCATCGAAAAGGAAGGGTATCGGGCTGAGTTCAAGTTCCTCTAGCACGAAAAAAGAGGGACGCGCCCTCTTTATTAGCGAATCCTCTCCCTTAGGCGATGGAATTGACGAGACGCTCAAGGCGGGCCTTGCTGTGGTCCATCTTGGCCTTGGAGTAGATCTTGCTCTGGGCGGCCTTGTCGCAGAGGGAGATGGCCTCGCGCATGGCGACGACCGCCTCTTCCTTCTTGCCTTCGGCGACAAGTCCCTCGACCTTCTTGATTGCGGTGCGGACCGCCTTGCGGGCGGCGCTGTTGATGGCGCCCTGCTTCTCGTTGAGGGCGGCGCGCTTGATCTGCTTCTTGATGTTCGGCATGGTGTGTTCCTCTTCTGTTCTGGCTTTCTATGCGGGGCGCATTCTACTCTTGCTTGTCCTCGGGGGCAACGGGGACGGGGCTCCCATGGCGAAGGGTCAGGAGAAGGAGGGCGAATCCGCGGACCGTCCCCACTTTTCCGTAGGACTCCCGAGGGATGTCCAGCCCGGTCCTCTCGTCGAGGTCGGCAATCATGCTCACATAGGACATCGAGTCGCCGCCGAGCTCCTGGTTCCAGATGTCGTCGTCCCCGATCCGGGAGGGAGGGAGGCTCAGGTTTTCGGCGAAGCAATTTCGCACAAGCGAAATCATTTCCTTCACTTCCTCCTCCGGGAACCCGTCGAAGGACACCGTTTCCTTCCTTCCGACCTTCCTCCCGTCGAAATACTGGAAGTTCTCGGGATGGGAAAGGTATTCGTCGCGGACGGCCCCGCGCTTCACCTTCATGGAGTTGGCCAAGGGGAGCGGATCGCTTGTAACGGCCATCTCGCCCACCTTGCGGCTTCCTTGGAGGCCCTGGTTGACTTCCTCGAGCGCATCCCCGAGCGCCTTGAGGGAGGCTTCCTCCAGCGCGATGTCCGGCTCGACGATGAGGACGATTCGTTCCTTGGCGCCTTCCTGCACGCCGAAGGCGACTGCGTTCCGGACGTGCGGGACGTCCTTGAAGTAATGCTCGATCTCGTCAGGGTATACGTTCTCCCCGTCGCTGCTGATGATGACGTCCTTGCTCCGACCGCGGATATACCAGCGGCCCTCATGCTCCTCGGCGATGTCGCCGGTCCGATAAAGAAGCGTTGGATCGTTTTTCTCGGCCTTGCCGCCGACGATGCGGGCGATATGGGCGGACGGGGCTCGGACGAGCAGCTCGTTCCCGTCCAGCTCGTAGTCGACCCCGTGGAGGGGGTGCCCGATCGAGCCGAGGACCCGCACCTTCGGATCGGGGGAGAGCTCGACGGAGGTCACCCCGAGCTCCGTCATCCCATAGCCATCGGAGAGGCTATACCCGAGCCCGTTGATCAGGCGGAGGGTGTCCTCGGATATATAGCCTCCTCCCGTGATGCAGAAGCGAGGCGAGTTCCCGAGCACCTTGCCCCGGATAAGCCTCTGGACGAAACGGAAGCGGGCGATTCCAGCCTCCTTTGCCGGGATTTCGCCGAGATTCCAGGAGACCATGGATGTGAGAAGCCTCTCGGCCTTCTCGCCCTTCAGATGGAAGGTGCGCCGGATTGTCTGGGCGACCCCGTCCCAGAGGAGCGGCACGCTGAAGACATGGGTGCAGCGCCCTTTCCTGATGGCGTAAAGGAGGTCCTTCGTCGCCATGGAACTCGGGTAGACGAGAGTTTTCCCCAGGGCCGTGAACCATAGGAAGACGGCGACGAAGCCGAAGATGTGATGGAAGGGAATCATCGCGAAGTTCCGGATCGGGCCGTCGTAGACCAGCTCCTGCGTCTCCGAGGCGATGTCGCGGGCGCTATCGATCTGGGCGAAGGCCCGCTCCCCGTCGAAGACCACGATCTTGGCATCGCCTGTTGTGCCCGAGGAGCAGAAGAGGACGCGGTCCGCCCAGGGTCCTTCCGCCCCGGGGCCGGCCTTCTTCAAGTCCGCGAGGCGGTAGGAGGGGACGCAGAAGGGCTCGCTTTCGTTCGTGATGACGGCGATGGCGCCCGCCTGGCGGAGCAGATTCTCCGCGTTGGCCTTCGGCAGCCTTGCGTCAAGGAGAAGGACGGGATGCCCGCTCGCAAGGATGGCGTAGAAAAGGGAGGGCCACTCGGGGGAGTTCCTGTATTTCAGGGCAACGGGCGCCTCGGAGGGCTTTCCCCCGAGGATCTGCCGCAGCCGGGAGCCGAGGTCCCGCGATAGGGCCGCCATCTCGCGGTAGCTTTCGCTGACTTTCCTCCCATCCTCGTCGAAGGAAATGGCATAGCGCTTTTTGCCATAGTTTTTCTCAATATGGCTCAGGAGTGCCTCGAAGGTATGGGGGAGCGCCTTGATGCCGTCAAGAACGCCATCGACGAAGGCGATTGTCTTTTCTCTTTTGTCCATGGATGTCCTCCGGGCGGCGAGTATAGCGCCCCTAGGGGAGGAAAGCCCGAGGACGGGCGCTATAATTCCTCGGTCGGAAAAGGAGAATCGGATGGGAGCGTTGCTGGAAGGGTACAGGGGCCTCGACTTGGCGACGCTGGCGATGTCGGCGGATTTGCTTTCGCACCTGATCGAGGAAGGCGTTACCTTTTCGGCGGTCGTGACGAACCCGGACCGCCCTCTCGGAAGGAAAGGGATTCTGACCCCTTCTCCCGTGAAGTCCGTCGCGCTCCTCCACGGAATCCCCGTGTTCCAGCCGGAGAAGATCCGAAAGGATTTCGCCTGGGCGGACGGGATTCCCTTCGATTTCGTGCTGACTTTCTCCTATGGGCAGATCGTCCCGATGGCGCTTCTTTCCAAGGCGAGGCTCGGAGCCTACAACATCCATGGCTCGCTCCTCCCGGAATACCGCGGGGCCGCCCCCATCCAGCGTGCCATCATGGACGGGCGGGAGGAGCTGGGCGCCTCCCTCATGGAGATGGTTCAGGCGATGGACGCG